>CAZKRR010000025.1:0-16200 GCA_964555135.1 uncultured Nitrososphaeria archaeon | reverse complement strand
ATTACTCCGAGAATAAGTATAGAGTTATTTTGCTCTATATTTCTCAGCTCACTGTAGCTCCTAAGCCTTTAATCTAATATTTTGTGTATGTTGCTTCTACGTTGCAGAATACAGAATTAGGAGTTGCAGAGTATACATTTATAGGGAGGTGACTTCATCCCTTTTGGGTGGAGGTTGAGTGGATGTCGTTAGAATATGAAATTCCTGAAGGCTACTACTATACTAGGGAGCATGAGTGGGTTAAGATTGAGAAGAATAAGGCTAGGGTTGGGATAACAGATTATGCTCAGAAGAAGCTTAGAGAAGTAATATTTGTAGAGCTTCCGAATGTTGGACAGAAAGTTAAACAGAATGAGACCCTGGCTACAATTGAGTCTGTTAAAGCTTCAGCAGATGTCTACTCACCTGTAACTGGGAAAGTAGTAGAAGTAAATAGTAAGCTGATAGATAGCCCAGAGCTAGTAAATGAAGACCCATACGGTGAGGGTTGGATAGCTTTAATAGAGCTCACCGAGGAAGTTAACTATGAAGACTTTATGGATTCTGACGAGTATGGAAAATACTTAGAAGACCTAGAGGAGGTTAAGACTGAAGAGTGAGATAGAAGAATGGTTTTAGTAAGAGTTTATAGAATCTCAAGCATGCGTGATCCTGAGACAGGTAGAAGAGGAAAGATAATAGAACTCGTAGAAGAGAAGAAAGTTGTAAGAGAAGTTGGAGCACGAGGGTTAACCGAAGACTCATTCATGGTTCACCAGATGCTTCAAGATATGTTAAGTCATCTGCAAGATTTAGGGTTAATGCCGTACATAAGGGAGCCGGTTAAGCCTAAGATGACATTATACTTGAGTGAAGAAGAATATGAGATTCTCGGAATAAGATTAGAAGTAAACGAAGTGTATGAGTTGGAATTTAAAGATGGAGCTATAATATTCAAGAAAGCTTATGACTGAGGATTTTGTTAACATATAATACTCTGTGGATAAGTGTGAAGAGGGATAAGATTGTTAGTAACATCATTGCTAGGTTAATAATCCCCTTAAAAAATGGCTCTAGAAATGATGCTGTCGATATGAGGATTATCCTTTCAGCTCTCTCCATTAATCCTACTCCTTTAAGATCAACTCCAAGAGATTCAGCTCTAGATCTCGTATAACTAACAAGGATTGAGGAAGATAGAGCTAAAGAACCCCATAGAGCTGTAACTGCTCCGGAGGCTATTATTCCAATGAATACAGCCGATTCTCCAATCTTGTCGAGAGTTGAATCGAGGAATGCTCCACTCTTACTCTCCATATTCTTCTTTCTAGCTAATGCTCCATCTAATGCATCTAGAAAACCAGATAGAAGAAATAATGCTCCCGCTGCGAAATAGAGGTAGATGGAGTCTCTAGAGAAGTAATAGATGAATGAGGATGTAAGAGCTAAGAGTAATGATGTTATAGTCAGATGTATAGGCTTTATACCGGTATACGAAAATGTATCTATTAAATGATTGGATAATCGTGTTAGGATCTTGCTCTCTAATTCTCTCTTCCATCTCAATTATTTTCCCACCAGCTTTAATATCTTTGAAGATAATTTACAGAAGCTACATATTGTATTAACTGAAGGCATACCACAGTCTTCACATTCTCTCAGGATAGGAGGTGACACGTATTCTTCAAGTAGAGGTAGGAAACGCTTTATATGTGTTTTTAATAATAGATACTTGAAGTTAGGTATCTCCTCTTCAATCTTTATAATCAATTTCTTTCTATTGATCATTCTTGAGCCTTTTACTAGGGGGCACTCGGATGATACATAATTGAGGTTCCTAGAAATCGCATAGTATAAATCTTCCTTGTCGGTCATCTCTATTAATGGTTTTATCTTTCTAGCGATCTTAGAGTGCGTACTACTTGAAACAGGCTTTATTCTTACTAGTTCTTCTACACTCCCATTAATGTATAGATTAAATAGTATCTCAACTATATCGTCAAGATTATGACCTGTAGCCATAGTATCGAAGCCATTCTCATATGCAATCTTATTCATAAGATATCTTTTAACAGTACCGCATACTCCACACACTCTTTCTCTATATTTTATATCTCTGAAATCATATATAGAGTAGCCGTTATTCTTCTTCAAGTCATACAGTAAGAGTTCTATAGAATTTTCTTTACAAAACTTTTCTACTATCTCTTGACACTCATCTGAGTAGTTAGGTATTCCCAGATTCAAATGTATGATCGTGAACTTGATAGAAGGAAATACTTCTAGGAAGACTCTTGCTAAAGCCATGCTGTCTTTCCCTCCTGAAACAGCTAATGCAAGCTTCCTCACACCATTAAGCATTCCATACTTTAACACAGTATTCTTGACCTTCTTCTCGTAATAATTCATAAAACATTGAGAGCATACTAGCACGTTTGGATTCTCTAATCTAAATAACGGCTTTTCTTCAGTCTTACATCTACTGCACTTATCCATCAAAGATATTAAATACTGAAAAGTATTTGAACTTATTCAGCAGGAGATAAATGTTCAAGATTACATACTGTGAAAGTTTTAGAATAAAAGTAACATAAGTCATTCTTCAATTCTAGAAATACTGTATATTCACCACGAGATAAACTATACCCTCCCTTAACCATCTCAACATGTTCCATCTCCGCTGAAAGTAAGACTTCGCAAACCCTTATCCAATAAAAATGCAACTTTACAAGCAATCCAATGCAGATTATCCGTATAGAGGAATAGTAGTGTGAAAGATGTCTTCTCAAGTTACTATATCATGGAACGTAGAATTTTAAGTCTTCAACGGAGTATATAAAATGTCTCGAGTCAACTGGGTCAAAACCATGGATTTGAAGATGTGGCGAGTACTATACAACAGTAATGTATTCAATGATATTATGACTTCTACCAAAGAAAAAAATAGAGCTTAAGAAGCTGAAATACTATTTGAATGTAGTGGAGAGATTATTATGTTGTTCGTTGGAGCGCCATGTAAAGTGGGGACGTGTAAGTGTTTCAACATTCTATGCTCCTTAAGGAATCTCATCTTCTATCTTCTTCCTAGATTGAATTATTTTCCTTGAAACCTCTCTTGGTAGACTGAGATCTTCTCTCCTCCTCTCTACAGGCCCAACTATAACCAATCCTTTGCCTGAAACAACATCTATCTCATGTAGATATCTACTATGGTTTGTCTGTCTCATCTTCTCTATTAGAACATATCTTTTTAATTCTCCCGACTTAATGCTTCTTCTAAACCTGATTATACCATCAGCTATATGCTCTATGCCGAATCCAAATGCCTCAGAATTGTGGCAGATTACTCCACCAATGCCTGCGATGAAATTCTCCAAGTCCAATACAGATACATCATACACATCAGTATCTATAACATTTCTTATCTCTATATCTTCAATTCTTAATACTATTACATCGCCTATAGATCCTCCTTCCCTAATTCGATCTTTCATGAATTTATGGAGGATAGCCTCATCTCTGCAAGTTTTGGTATATTGTTGCCAGCCTAGTCTACTACCCACTATACTATTATCCTCAATCTGTCTAACTGGTGCTAAGATGTACTCTCCTATACTTATTTCACTAGTTGGAATACATTTTATCCTACCATCTCTAACAACAAACAAGCTATGATCTCTCGTTACAGATACTTCTCTTCCATCCTCCAATCTAACCCTATATAGTGGCCCAGTATATACATGTTTTATCCCAGCATATGGTTGACCCCACTTTATCTTAAAATCTCTCCAATCAAGGCAGGCAACTTCCATATTCTCTATGCGATGATCGTGTATTAGCTGGTTTACTAATACACCTATCGGCATGGTCTGGGCTTCTCCGTTTATTCTTACCAACATAGGCTGATCATAGGATAGAGAGGTTGTAATAGCATATTGACTTATTGCAAGAGTTGTAAAATCCCATTTCGTTAGTACTTTCTTAACATAGTATGAGTATCTCCTAGCCATTGCTGGTTTATCAAGCCAGAATGCGCTTATCGAGTCTACAGCTACTCTCGCTCTACCATATCCAAGCTCTTTCTTAGCTTCAATAATCTTTCCAACCAATGCTTCAAGGTCTAGACTCTGCAAACTCCATCTATCATCTTTACCCATTAGAGCGTCAATGATTATCAGCCTACCTTCTTCTATTGATTTCTCAAAGTCTATATTGAATTGAGAAGCTTGCTTTATTATTGATTCTCTACTCTCCTCCGTAGTCACATATATTGATTTATCATTATCGAGGACTCCTTGGTGAATAAAATGTATTGCAAAGATTGTCTTTCCACATCCTGGCTCTCCCGTTACAGCTATGAAGAAACCCTCCGGTATTCCTCCCTCAATTAGTTTATCGAAGCCTTCAATACCTGTCCGAAGCCTTCTAACCTCCACTTCCCGACAATAATCTTCTAACATGAATATATTAACATACTAGCTCTTGCAGAGAATCTAGAAAGATAAAGATTAAAATTTATTATCTAATGAATACTCTATGTAGAATTATTAGGCCATATTCTAAGCTTGAGGAATAAAACAATGAAGCTGTTACCTACCCTCTTCATACATGCTCTTCCTCTTATAATTGTTTTACTTTCTCAACGAGTTCATCTACGATTGTAGATAGTTCATTTAGAGCTTTAATTAATGCGTCCTTGGATTTTATTTTCTGCTTGTTTGTTATTACTCTCAGCATAGTCTTCATAGTTAATGGATGCTCTATAGCTATTCCTGCATATTCTACTCCATCTATCTTCTGGAGAATTTCAGCTAATGAGTCGAGAATCGATGGATCTTCATCTACAGCTTCTATTTCTAGAAAATCCTCTCTAAGAGTTACAATCTTTAACTCCAGTCTCCATCACCCCGTCACTATTCTCAACTACACATGATTAGATGGATCATGGCATGATTTTAACCATAGGTTTGACCTTTAGCCCTAAGAAATTCCTAGTTCTTTAGTAATCAGTCTCCAACGGCTGAGGTCCTCCCTATTTATAAGATCTCTTTTACTTGTCTTATACAGTGTATTGATGATCTCTCAAAATAGATCCTTCTAGCTTGGTAAGCTCCTGCCAAATACCCATTCACTTAGATTTGATGTATCGATAGATGCCATTTTACGTTTTTCTTTATTTCCACACTTAATACAGGTCAAGGCTTTGTCCTTCTTCTTTAGTGGTCTTCCACATCTACTACATATTGGTAGGACTGACCCTAGCTCATTCTTCCATACACTTAACCCTATCACGCCTGAGAATAACGTAACTACATGTGCGATTGCTAGGTCTCCTACTCCTATACATTCATTAAGGTCTTGCTTAGTCTTTAGGTCGGGTAGTATAACAGCAGTCCTCCTATGTTTTATGGGTCTCTTATTAACAGCGAGTATCTCGACTACAGCTACCTTTTCTTGAACATCTTTAACTTCAACAAGAACTTGATCTCCTAGATTGATGCTTTCAATAGATTTCACTGGACGAACATGAACTATTCTATTGCTTTTATCGTAGCTGACGAACCCGACCCTAGTTGAAACAATTGTATTATCTCTTTCTTTCTTTACATTCAATCCTGGGGAATATTCCTCAGCAACACATATCCGTTGACCTGGTGTGACGAATCCACCATCTTCTACGAATACCATACCTCTACTCCGCTAGCTTATAAGATACCTTCTGGAATAAATTGTATTCTCCCATTTAAGCTTTCCACATGCTATAAGAGCTTCGGAGGGGAGAAGTAGGGGCGTCCGGAACTTCATCTGGTCTTCTATTGAGAGTCTAGGGCATGCTGTATTAACATATCCCTCGTATGGTAGGTTATCAAGCTGATCTGCATTCAGTTCATCCACAGTTAATAGGTCTACTTCTTTACCACTCTCCTCAAGTATCTTCTTCATCCTGTAGGCTGTATAGATCTTCCTCTGCCCAGGCTTCACACCAATTAATACACCTATTCTTCTCGAGTTTCTGAATACTTCTATCCATGCGTATCTACATTTTAAAAGCTCTTTTACTTCTGAACTGACTTCCCGTATCTTTTTCAGTTCAGGATCTATTACATAGACAGGTTTAGATGTGGTTAAGGAAGCTCCAACTCCATGAAATCTTCCTCCTATAATTAATGAGCAATCAATTTTATCGTTCACACTCCATATGCAAGTATAATCGCATCCTACTACTTGTCCTCTGTAGGGTGTTTTAAAGCTTCTCTTCCCAGCTAGAACCCTTAAACCTCTTTCTCTAAGTTTCTCTGCAAATAAGTCTAAGAACTCAACCCACTGGATTGTTGCTCCGATACCTACTACTTTGTCTTCTCCGATAACCTCTGAAACTTTATCAACCATTTCAAGTAGTGGATTTGGGTCGGCTAACCTGCACTCTACATAGAATACGGGTATCTCATCGTAATTTACAAATCTTGCATGTCCCATATGTATGATACCGTCAGCTCCAATAGCTTCAGCTTCCCAGTAGGCTATGTCGCATGCACCCCAACATTTCCCAGTAGAAATTATTACTTCGATACTCCTTTCTTTTAAATATTTAGCTATTAGTGGAATTTGCGATCTAAGTCCTAGAGGCGCCTGTATCAATACTCTCTTTATACTCTTTTCTTTTACCCATTCATCTAGACTATTGAAGTCAATCTTATACATCCTACATATGAATTTCTAAACCAGCTTAAAAATAATATTCATCCACCACTATTTGCCGATCTAAATTAAGCTTTTAATCTTCTCCTAAACGATAGAGTGAGATGGAGAATTCTATGGAGTCATCCCACTTACTTAACAAGTTTCTAGAAAAATTGCAGATAGCTATATCTAGAAACCTAAATCTTTCATCAGACCTAGATATAAGTAAGCTAGAAAAAATCGTAGCGGTTGACTCAGCTTACAAAAATAATGAGCTAATGGTTACAGTAGGCGTACTATGGAGTTTGAAGAAAAAAGAGATAATCAAGGAATCATATGTGGTGAGTAAACCTACTCATGAGTATATTCCTGGTCTACTATTTATTAGAGAAGCACCCTCACTCGTTGAAGTCGTTGAAAAGATAGGTGATGGGTGGGACTTACTCATAGTAGATGGCCACGGCATACTTCATCCTAGAAGAGCTGGATTAGCAGTAATAGCTGGATTCATACTTAATAAACCAACGTTAGGTATAGCTAAGAAACTATTGGTTGGAGAAGAAGCTGGAGATGAAAAGATGGGACCAGTATATCTTGATGGAAAAGTGTTAGGTTTCTGGTTTAAAGATAAAAGAAAATTCTATGTTAGCCCCGGGTACAAGGTTGGAGTAGAAGAAATTCCAGAAATAATCAACCTAATGAGTGGACGTTATCCAGAACCGTTAAAAATAGTTGATAGACTAGCTAGAAAGAAGATTAGTGAAATCAATCATTAAATTTCTAGCTCACTTACTTTAGTTTTAGCTCTTTCAGCAGCAATCGCACTAGCCTCAGCTAATATCTTTTCTGCTTCTTCGCTAACTGATGGTCCGGTTTGGATCATCTCTGGGAACATTCCAAGCTCTACAGATACTTCATCAAAAGTATTTGTAATACTCCTTAAATTATCGGAAAGCTCAGGAGCTACTCCTCTAACATCCCCGCTAACTTGGATTAAGATTTCTCTGAGTGGAGCGAGGACGTCTGATAATTCATCAAAATCTTTAACTGTCTGCAGCCTGTGTATTACTCCCTCAAGTGATAATTCACTATGTATAGCTTTCCTAAGCATCTTTCTCAATTCAGCCAACTCATTAGCATATAATACTGCTCTATCCGCATCCCTCTCTATTTGTGCTTTAACTATTGCTTCAAAGATTTCTCTACCTCTTGCCTCGAGAACCTTAACTCTATTGTTAAGCCTAGCTCTCACAACTTCTAATCTAGATACTGCTTCATCAATCTTCTTAGATAAAGGTTGGATAACCTTAACATCTCTCTTCTTTCTTAATAATTTCCACATCTCCTGCTTCTCCGATAAACAAAGTGATAAACCTTCCTCTAACGTTTCCTCAAGTTATTCAAGAGACAATCTCTGGATCGATACTCTGGGATTCTTACTTGATACCTATCTCCTACGCCTCGGTTTTAAGCCCCAACTAACAGCTTTCTCTGGAATGATTTTTATTATAGGTGCATCTCCCTCAACTATTGGACCATAGGGTTCACTCTTATAATATGGAAACTTCTCAGTGAGTAGTTCAGCAACTCTTCTAAATTCTTCCCCACTTTCTAGTATTTCTGCTCTTCCCTGGATCATGATACCCTTATTTTTCCCCCAAGGCTCACCATACTCATCAATTATTATTGCTACGCGATTATTGTATTTTATATTTTCAAGTTTCTTTGTACCATAATCAGTAACAGCATAGATGTAACCATTATAATAGACATGGCATAATGGGACGACATGAGGATAATTATCCTTGGTAATTGATGCAAACCTCATGACTCTAGCCTTATTCATAAAATTGATTTCATAATCTCTAAAATCATACACGTCCTAATCCCCGTCTTAGTATTTTGTAAGTTCTTACATATGTTTTTTACGTTATAGCAACTTAGAAGAGAGTTGGAAGAGAGATAGTAGATCAACTAGTTTCAATATATATAAGGAGATCCAGGAAAAACGCTAAAATCAAAGACTATTCTTTGATTATTGGGTTGAGTGAATTCTATAGCCGTCTTCTGGAGGCTTTGGTTTTTGTTCTCCCCTCATATATAGCTAACGCTACACCAGTAGTCTCTATAAAACTCATCGGTAGATCAACACCTCTTGATATGGGGTTGTATGCATGGGATAACAGAAGGATCTTCGGTGACGGTAAAACGGTTGAGGGATTAATATCAGGTATCATCGTAGGAACACTGATAGGCCTATCAATATATTCTTTAATGGATGTTTTCCGTAGCATACTTGAGCCGTTTGTACTGAGTTTCGGAGCTATGATAGGGGATATTCTAGGCTCTTTCATAAAAAGAAGGATTGGGGTTGAGAGAGGTAAACCACTACCAATAATAGATCAGCTTGGCTTCCTAATATCTTCACTATTCTTCTCCTACGTAATTTATGGGTTACCGAGATGGGTTAGGCTAGACATCCTAATTATTCTACTTATGATAACATTCTTTTTACACATTGCAACTAACTACATAGCGTATCTTCTACGTTTAAAGGATAGACCGTACTAAGCTGCGGATAAGAAAGGTCTTAAAACGAAAAGTAGTAGTAATGCCGCCATAAGTACCCCATAAACTATGTAGAACATGTAGCGGCTCCTCTTCTCCCTCCGCTTATAATCCTCGAAGACTTGCCTACACTTGTCTGAACAGAACTCTTCATCTGGAGGGATAGCTCTAGCACAGATCCTACAATGTCTATGATCTACCAATTTAGGTCTTTCAACTTTACGAGAGCTCAAGACAAGTAATCAATAAAATTCGTACAATATTTATCTTTTCCATCCGGGTAAAAACCGTGAGTTAGAATATCCCAGAGCATATGTAATGCTCCAGAATCCTCAGCTTAAACCAACGATTCATGGTTCTTTAACTCTTCTCCCTCTCAACCATACTATGGATTACTAAAGAGATTCTATACGAGGAAAACATATAATCATTAAAGAAAGCAAAAAGAATTTCTCTGCAAGTTTGTGAGCGCGAGATAATTGATTGAAAATAATTTCTATAGTTGTCTTCTTCTCTCTTCAAGCCATACATCTCCTCTTGGATGATAGCCTCTCGCCTCCCAGTAGCCATCTACGTATGTTTCATTAAAGATCATTTCTGTGAGCCATTTTACACTCTTCCACGCATATACTCTCGGAATTATTGGTCGTGCTGGAAAACCATGCTCTGGGGGTAGAGGCTTGCCATTCATTCTTAAAGCTATTATTGAGTCTTCACTTAAAGCATAGTCTATTCTTACTGGCGCAGAATACCCCTCAAGGCTTTTAAAGATTAGCCATTTAGAACTTGGAAGATACCGTGCTTTTTCAGCGATAGTTTTAATCTTTACGCCCTCCCAAACTACGTCAATGATGCTCCATCCCTCAACACAGTGAAACCCCCCTCTGACTTGGTCTTGCTCTATAGACAAGAGGTCATGATAAGCTAGTTCAAGTGGGTTTTCAACACATCCAGATACTTTTAATCTCCACCTGCCTAAATCTATTTTCGGAGTACCTAGGGCATTGTAAATATTCCAGTGTCTTGCAACTACTTGTCTAGGTGGAAGCCCATACATTGGCTTAAATCCAATTCTTCAACAATATAAACATGCTATTTCTAGATTACTCTATGCAGGCTAGGATATAGTTAACGTATAATTGGTGGCTCTGGCAGTCTTCCAAGCATCTCCTCGAATCTCTTCGCTATCTTGAGGAGTAGGTAGTCTTCATATGGTTTAGCAGCTATCTGTAATCCTACAGGTAGATTGTTCTTTGTTAATCCACATGGAATAGTTATAGCGGGGCTGCCGAGAGAATTGAATGGTTCTGTTAGAGACAGTAGTGCACGTCTAACACCTACCTTCCTATTCTTAACAATTAATGCTTCATCTTCTATTTTAGGAGCTTCTATTGGAACTGCAGGCAATATGATCGAGTCGAGAGTTTTCATTAATTCTAGAAACTTCTTTTTTAAGGCTTCTCTAATCTTCTGAGCTTGGATGTATACTGGCGCCGGGATGAATAAGCCGCCTAGTATCCTATCTCTTACATCCGGGTCGTATTCGCTCCATCTATTCCTAAGCCATTTCAGATGGAAGGTTGCAGATTCAGAGAGTACGATAATATATCTGGTATCCGAGAGGGTTTTAAACCACTCAACGTCTACCTCGATTATCCGACAAGCAGACCCTGAAGAAATCTTATCGATAGACTTCCAGAAGACTTCTTCAACTTCTTCTGAAATCCATTCTTCAATAAACCTTCTAGGCAGCCCAATCTTTAATTCTTTCTCTTCATTTATCTTAGTTTGAGGAGGAGCCCTTAACCGTCTTCCCACCATAATATTTAACATAAATACTATGTCATCTACTGTTTTCGCTATAGGACCAACTGTATCCAGAGACCATGCCAGCGGGATAACTCCATCAAGGCTTAGAAGATTGTATGTTGGCTTGTATCCTACTACTCCACATAGCGCTGAAGGTATTCTAATAGAGCCTGCTGTATCCGTTCCAAGCCCTCCAATACTCACTCCTACAGAGACCGCTACAGCTGAGCCTCCACTTGATCCTCCACTTACTCTATCTGTACTCCAGGGATTCCTCGTGGCTCCATAATGGAGGTTCTTGTTTGTAACTCCGAAGGCGAATTCATGCATGTTAGTTTTCCCTATTATAACCGCTCCGGCATCTCTCAGCTTTCTTACTACTTCTGCATCTCTCGCCGGCCTGAAGTCTCTTAAGATTTTTGAGCCGCCAGTAGTAGGCATGTCTTGAGTGCAGAATGCATCTTTTACAGCTATCGGTAATCCATGTAGCCTACTCCTACATACTCCTTCTTCTAGCTCTTTTTCAAGCTTTTCAGCATACTGTATAGCCTCTACTTCTGCTACATAAATAAACATCTTTAATCTATCATTTAGTCTATTAATTCTCTTCAGACATTCTTCAATGATTTTCGTGGGCTTCATCTTTAAGCTTCTTACCCCGGAGTAGGCTTCTCTGATAGTTGTCTTGGCCAGGTCGATCATAATCTTCTATTCCTCTAGGACGCCGTCTATTTCAAAACTAAATTTAAGAATATTCGAGGACTCAATAAATTTATAGATGTTATCTGAAACCCTGATTAATAATTCATCAGGTACTGATAGAGAATACAGCTTCTTCATTATCTCGATCATTGCCGCCACACTTATTGATTTACTCTATGTTTCCTTCTATTTCTTCTTTTACCGGCACCACCTTAACGTATCCATCATGTAGCTCGACTATGACTTTTCCACCTTCTTTAATATTTAACTTCTCTAGAGCATCCTTGGGAAGAGTTATTCTTCTCCCAGAAAGTATCTTTTGTATCCTACCGTTCCCGGAATTTTTAGCTTCATTCTTGGGTATTGTAGTCGGAGGGGAGGGGGCTGGAGGTGGAGGAGGCAGCTGGGTAGCTGGTTGAGCCATCTTCCTCCTTCTTAAACTCATTATGTATATGCCTGCACCTACCCCTGCAATAGCAGCTGTCTGAGCGTAAAGTATACTCTTGGTTAAAGTATTCTCGTTAGCCGTCGAGGAATAAATTAGATTAAGCTCATTTATTCTTTCTTCCTTTTCTCTGATTGTTTGCTCTAGGTTACTTATGGTTGATTGGAGCTGGCCTATCGTATTAATGCTTGATTCATATCTGCTTTTTAAATCATTATATCTATCCGTTAAATCTTGGTATACTCCTTGAAGCCTATAATGTTCCTTTGATAGTGAAGTATAATCTTCTCTTAGAGAATTATAGTTTGATTGAAGCTGCTTGTTATTATCCATTAGCTGCTCGTAGAGTGTCCTCAGCTTCTCATAATCGATCAGCAGCTTCCTATAATCATCACTGAGACTTTTAAATTCATCTTGAAGACTCACATATTTATGTTGTAGGGAAGCATAATCATCTTGAAGCTTCTTATAACTAGCTTGGAGAGAATCATAGTCAGACGATAATTTGTTATAGCTATTAGAGAGGTTGGACAAGTCTCTCTCTAAATCCTCAATATAATCATCAAGCTTACCTATCTTCTCTTCTAGACACCTAATCCTCCTCCTAGCCTCATCAAGTTCCGATAATAGTTCATCGTAAGACCTTGTTCTAACAGTAGACATGTACCACTCCGTTGATAACGTCTTAGTAGCTAAATCATCTAATGTATATCCTGCATATATCTCTGCTTCTAGGAATGGGTCGGGTCTCCTAGGCGTAGGAATACATATGACAACATTCTTGCTAAACGTCCAACCACCTCCAACATTTCCACTAAACAGTAATTCATCATAGAGCTTCTCCGTTACACCATCTCTGTACATCTTTATCACTAATCTAATCTCATCTATAGTAAGTGAGCTGAATGCTTGAGCTTCGAATCTAAAATTATAGCATGAGCTAACCTTGACTTCAGGAGGATAGTATAGTGTGATTCTAAGGTTTTCATCTTCTAGTATTGCATTATATGCTTCTGCATATGCTGGAGTAGCTACGATTAACGCTATAAGAGCCATTACTACTGTTGCTATGGCCAACTTGTGCATATTAAGAAGATGGTAAAAGATGCTAATAACTCTTAATTTTGGAGAGACCTCTACACTTGCCTACATAACGCTACATTAACGTTCAATGATATCTCTGATTTGATGTATCAGCCTCCATAACTTATCATCTATGTAGTGTATATTCTCGGCAACCCTACCCTTAGTCATGGATCTAAGGTGGATGCAGTCTACTAAAGCTTTACCAACTGCGATGGGCTTCTTATTCTTCTCATCCTTAACTATTATTATATCATTCTCGCCGAATTCCCCATACACTTCTCTTACACCTGGCCTCATAACATCTGCTCCATTAACTATGTGGTGCACGGCTCCCATATCTACGATAATGTAAGGTATATGGTCTAGGATGCCAACACTATATCTTTCAACGAGAGTGGGGAAGACCAATCCAGATCTCTCAATCAGTATAACACCATGTATCTTATAGATGGTTACATCTTCTACTTCGATCTTGAATATATTCTTGATCTTCCCCTCTATTAGTGGGGAAAGCCAACGTATTTTCTTAAGCTTCTCTAGAAGCTTAAATGTTTCTGTCTTACTTAGGTAATTCGCTTTCAATCTCAATAGCTAATTCTCCAACTCACTCTAAAACATTCTTTATTCTATTAAGGAGAAAGTATGCTTCATCCAGGTTTTTAACTATCATTACATTTATGTTTTCTTTAGCTTTCCTGTTCCAAGGCTGAGAATATAGTAGGAGGACTTTGCCTGTATCTTTCAATACTTCAATCATGTAGGGTGAGTCATCGATATAGACATTGTATCCAAGTTTTGCTTTGGCCTCACTATCTCTAGCCCATACATACCTGTTAAAGGGTACTCTGTAGTAGTCTAACCATTTTAGTGCATACTTCTCTGTATCTTTAGGTCTAGCCGTAAGTATATCTACTTCTCCAAGAGTCTTCAACCTACATACTTTCTCCCCGATTCTATCTTCTGTTGGAGGGATCTCAATCCACCTCTTCCATGCTCTATTAAGTATTCTCGTAAAGTCTTCTTCATCAATATCCAGCTTCTTCCAGAAGAACCAATCATCTAATTCTTCAAATTTTATTAACCGGCCTTTTTCCTCATACCATATTTTAAGCCAAGCCTTCATAGAGTTTGCCAATACACCATCCAGATCAACTGCGATCCGCATCTTCCAGCCTCTATATCTCCCCAAGGATAAATTTATCAGTACTTGGCTAAGAATCGTAGGATCTCTGAGTAGATATCTGTCTTTTCTAGCTCATTAATCCAGTCTACCTTAGCATTTAAGCTTTTCAGATTGCTTGAAACGTAAACCGAGTAAAATTCTTCTACAAGCTCATCCATGTTCTTATTGCTAACATCTATCTGTATTACTTTCCTCCTACTAAACCTCCGTATTGTATCGTAGAGAGGCTTATCAACTATCTCCGCTAGCATGTTTTCAGCTATCTTCCATTCCGGGTAGCCCCTCTCTATAAGCCTTCTCATGAGTATGTCCGGCCGGAGCCTCAATACTACAACTAACCTAACTGGTATACTCCTTGGTTTAAAGGGATGTATAGATGCAATAATAGTCTTCCTTCCTTTCAATATAGAGCCTAATTTACCTGAAACCTTCCTGAAATCCACTACATACTCTCCTGAAGCCTCATCATAATACTCATAGAGCTTCATCTCCTTAACGAGGTCTGGGAGGTCGATAAATTCTACTCCCAGTTTCTCTGCAAGTTTTAAGCTGAAAACTGTTTTACCTACAGCTGCTACCCCACAGACGATTATAACCCATTCTCTCAAGTATTCCTACCTACGTAGATTAGGTTATTCTAGCTTTAGGGTACGATCCTAATACCTTTAATAGGAGGGTCTTCTTACTTATAGCATTTAATGCTTCTTGTATTAGAGAGGTTTCCCTATGGCCTTCGAAATCTACGTAGAAGTAGTATTCGAATGGTCTATGTTTCGTAGGTCTAGACTCAATCTTCGTTAAGTTTATGTTCCTCACAGCGAATTCTTCGAGAGTACGATAGAGAGAACCTGGAATATGTGGGAGAGAGAAGATTATGGATGTTTTATCTTCACCTGTTGGTTCAGCGTCTTCCCTCCCTAGTACTAGAAACCTCGTATAATTTCTGCCGTAATCTTCTATATCTTTATCAAGAATCTTCATATGGTATATCTTGGCTGCTCTCTCACTTGCTATAGCTGCAGTGTCTAAAAGCTTCTCTTCAAGTATCTTCTTTACACTCCCTGCTGTATCATAGCTTGGTATAGCTTCAAGCTTCTTACCCATTAAATAGATCCTACATTGAGCTAAGGCTTGAGGATGAGATACTACCTTCTTTATATTATTTGGATCTGCGTCTGGGTGAGCTATTAAGCAATGTGATATTTTCAGATATATTTCACCCGAAATCTTTAAGCCTGTCGACAAAAGTAGATCATAGGTTTCATTTACTGAGCCTTCAATACTATTCTCTATAGGAACTACTCCATAGTCTGCAACACCTGCTTCAACTGCATTGAACACGGTAGAGATTTCTCTACATGGAATGAAGTCTACTTCTTGATCAAAGAACTGGATTGCAGCTTCCTCACTGTATGCACCTCTCTCCCCCTGGAAAGCTATCCTTAATCTCAAATTTACACCTCTCAATCATCTGCTTATTCTTTTTAAACTCTTCTTATAATATATTAGAGCTACGAAGACCATCCAAGATACCGCTATAACAGCCCATAAGACTAGAGAAAACCAAGATGTTTTAGGCTCAATTATCTTAATAAGTATAAGCAAACTTATAGGTGGGGTAGTCATCAATAATGCAAGAATCGTAGATTCCTTAAGGAATTCTCTAATACTCATTCTCCCATTCTCTCATAGAATATGTATAAATCCCAGAGGACTATATATTTCTTGACCTCTCTGATGGCTTCCA
>CAZKRR010000024.1:0-16863 GCA_964555135.1 uncultured Nitrososphaeria archaeon | reverse complement strand
TACCTAGACCAAGCATACCAGTGCTAACAATAAACTATGGTAGAGGAGGGTACCTGATGAGTGTTGAGCCTGAGGATTCCATAGAAGCTGTCATGGAAGTTCTTGAGGGGAGATATATTATAGAGAAAGCACTAATGCTCTCATTCAGGGTAGAGGGGAAGAAGATAGGGAATGCTCTTAATGAAGCATATATTTCACCAGTAGTTCCAGGTAAAGTAATAGAGTATACGGTTGAGAGAAAGAATAACATACTCTATTCAGGAGTAGGTGATGCATTAATAATCTCTACTCCTCTAGGGTCAACTGCATACGCATTCTCAGCAGGTGGGCCGGCCGTAGATAACTTATTAGAATCAGCAGTACTGGTCTCGGTCTGCCCATTAACTAATACTAGACCAGTCGTACTCTCAATCTCCGAGAATTTTACAGTAACTTTTCAATCAAACTTTGATATACAAGTATTGATCGATGGACATATACAGTCGGTATTCGGAAGAGAAGTTAAGATAGATGTTGGAAAATCTGAAGACTATGTTTCATTCATAAAATTGGGAGAGTATGATAGTTTTGCTAGAAGACTTCAGAAGAGATTTAAGCCATAGCTTTCATAGCATCTCTCTACATAATAGATGAAAGAAATGGATAATGTTATATTTTCCTAATGGAATGTTTATAAAAGTGCAGATTAAGTGTTAGATCCAACAGATACTGGGAAGAGAATCTACGTTCTTGATACCTCAGCTATCTTATTCGGTTTTACATCAATAGAGGGTATACAAGTAACCTGCAGAGAAGTAATTGAAGAAGTTAAGTTTGGTGGAGCTGCACCTTACAGAGCTGCATTAATGAAGAACGAGGCTGGAGCTAGGATAATCGAGCCATCTGAGAAGTATGTTGAGATGGTTAGGAAGAAGATGAGTGAAGTAGGTGAAATAGGGTTATCAGAGGCAGACATAAAGCTTCTAGCAATAGCTTTAGAATTCAAAGATAAGAAGTTTCATCCAATAATTGTCTCTGCAGACTATTCTATTCAGAACATGGCTCTAATCCTCAACATAAATGTAGAGAAAATAATACATAGAGGAGTAGCTAGAAAGATTAAATGGATCTCTTACTGCCCTAGTTGCAAGTGGGTTGGAGGAGTATTCAAGGGTGGGAGATGCCCTATATGTGGAGCTAGATTGAAGAGACGGCCTACTAGTCTATCTTCTAAGTAGTTTTTCTGCTCTCTCAGCTATTGCAGTCGCCATCTCCGATGACTTAGCGTTACCCTTAAGATCATACGTTAATACTTTTCCTTCAGCTATGACGTCTTCAACTGCTTGGAATATTGCTCTAGATTCTTCTTTCTCTCCAAGGTATTCCAGCATCCATGCTGCTGAGAGGATCATAGCTGTCGGGTTTACTTTATCCTGACCCTTGTATTTTGGAGCGCTTCCATGAGCAGGTTCAAACATTGCATAGTTGTCTCCAATATTTCCGGAATATATCATACCTATGCTTGCAATAAGGCCTGATGCTTCTTCACTTATAACATCCATGAATAGGTTTGTTCCAAGTATTACATTATAGTTAAATCTATCAGGATTCTTAACTAGCTGCTGAGCCATATTATCTATATAATATTCTTCATAGGTTATTCCTGGAAACTCTTTTGAAACCCTGTCTACAGACTCGATAAATACTCCATCACATTCTCTCATTATGTTTCTCTTAGTTACAGCGATTATCTTACTCCACCCCTTCTCCTTAGCAATTGAGAAAGCCTTTCTCGCAACTCTCTCAGACTGTCTCCTAGTGATCTTTCTCACAGCTATAGCAACGTCGGGTGCAAGCCTGTGCTCTATACCACTATATAGCCCCTCTGTTGCTTCTCTAACACATACAAAATCGAGATCTCCGAAGGGGCTTGGAAGTCCTCTAAAAGTCTTAATAGGTCTAATGTTTGCGTAAAGATCAAATTTCTGCCTAATACTCACAGCTACACTTCTCGGAGCACCTGGTTCAGCTGGTGTAGTACATGGGGCTTTAAGAATAGCATTTACTTCTTCTAGGATCTTCAATGTCTCAGGTGGTATAAGAGATGGCCCCCCATGCTGAAGCCACCACTCGTATCCTGCATCAACGGGTATAAACTCTACATCTGGATTAACAGCTTCTAGCACCTTTAGAGCACATAAAGTTAATTCTGGACCTACACCATCACCTCTAATAAGAGCTGCCTTCTTACCCATAACACCACACACACAAAATAAGTAAATATCCAGTGTATATATACTTTAAAATACTATAATGTTCAGGTAGCCTCTTCTATCAAGTAATCATATTCTAGAGACCGAGAAGACAGTAGGGCATCTTCAAAATCTCTCCCACGAGATCGCGTGCTTAATCTCACGATAATGTGGTGCAGATTTAGGAAACCTAACACTGGAGAATGTAAGAGAAAACGATCAGAAAACTTAAACATTCTATGAGATATAAACTTGATATTATAAAATAATTATGGGAGGGCTGGCCGGTGAGTTGAAGTAGCCATGACTGGCGGGGATTATTTTGTGCACCATTGTATGTCGGAGTATATATCACCCTGCCAGCCGACAGCTTTTACTACTCATTGGCTGATCCTGTCAACTTTTACTTAGGTTTTTCTTTTTATGTCTAGGTCTTGTTCTTCTATCTCTGCTCATGCATGTACTCGACTATCATACTAGGTAAGCCATCCAGCCTATTCAGGTATAGCGTTTTTGAGAGGGCTATACAGTCATGCAGTATACTCCCGGTCTAAGAGATTCCACAATGACGTGGATCGTCTAAATGTTAAGCTAATAGAAGACTATGCATTAACCATAGCAAATAATAAGAAAACCAACACATAATAAAAACTCAAGGAGGGGTATTAGCTGGTTGACGGTAGCTATTTAAAAGTTAATCTAATCTCTCTGCTTACTTCCTCTAAATTCATTTATTCCTATATCCACTAATACCTTATCATTAACCTATCTTTATCATAGTTGTAGAATACTGTTAAATTCCATCTAATTTTTCCCTAGACCTTTAGTGGCTTCTTGTCATAAGAGGGTTTAAGATGTTCAGAGGCGTTTTCTTAGATTCTTATCCCGAAGACGTCTAGTATGAATTTTAGTGAAACATATAGAAAAACTATTCCGAAGACTAATTTTATTAGCCATGCTGGAACCCTAGGTACTAGTCTAGCACCTATCTGTGCTCCTATGGCAGTCCCTGCTCCAAGCGAGAGAGCGGCCACCACATTCACTACTCCTTGAATCATCTTAAAACCACCCGATACTACTGCCATGCTTATGAATGATGTTAGAGATGTTCCAACAGCTATTTTTACAGGCGATCCTAATAGGTAGATGAAGGATGGTACTAAAGCGTATCCTCCTCCTAATCCAACTATTCCTGTGAGGACCCCGATGCTGAACCCGATTAATGTCTTGGCCAGAGTTGTCCCAGGTACGATGTTGCCTGCCTTCTCAATTCTTCTTCCACGTATGAAGCCTTCGTAGATCATTCTTATCGACACATATAAGAATGCTAAGCCGAGCACTATCTTAAGGATTGGAAGCTCAGTTGTTAAGTATTGGAATATTACTGAACCTGCAGCTGCACCTAATCCACCAGAAATCGCTACTATAACTGTTGTTCTATAATCAACGTTCTTTATCTTAATATGTGCGATTGATCCAGAGATAGCTGTAATGATAACTGCTGTTATAGTTGTTCCTATAGCTATTGGTAAGCTATAACTATATAGGAAATATAGTGCTGGAAGCATTATTACACATCCACCAGTCCCTAGAAACCCACCTAGAATGCCTGCTAGTAATCCGAAAACTATTAACGAAATAATAACTAAGACGTCCATAAGAGTTCCCAGAATATTAACTATGTCGTATTTTATTCTTGTCCTCAGGGTTTTGAGGTTTTATCCCTTCCCTATACCGATGATGTCTACGTGCTCTTCTCTGCCTCAAGCTCCTACACCCGCTTTACTAATTTGTATTCTCTTAAAACATCTTCAACTTTTTGTCCAGCCTTAGTCATTACTATCTCTACCCCTAGCTGTTCAAGTATTGCTGAAGCTCCAGGACCTATCTCACTCGTAACAACAATATTTACACCTTTATCTGCTAAGCTCTTACCCACAACTGGGCCTCTACCGTGAGTCATATTCTTTGCAGGTTTCTCTAATACTTCTACATTCTTGATCTCTCCATCTTCTATATCTATTATGGTGAATGTCCTTGAATGACCAAACTCGGGCGAGACTACATCTTCAAGCTTTCCATCTCCGACTGTTGCTACCGCGATTCTTGTCAACTTCTTCTCCATATGATTCACTTCTTCTCTTCAATAGATTTTCTTAATTCTTCTATTCTCTTCTCGATGTCTGATAACTGTCTTCGCAAGTCTTCTTTAACATCTTGTAGTATTCTCAGTTCTTCACTTGGATCTATTTTATACCAGTATCTAGGAGCATAGATTCTAGCCCATGCAGGTGGCCATGGATGTCTAGGGCACCACCATCCTGCTGTCCAATACCAATACCTCCACCCGAAACCTCTCCAGCCCATATCTACTCGATTATATGATATATCACGAAATATTTAAATTTTGTGACGTATCACATATTATATGGACGGCTGCTGGCGTAAAAGGCATAGATGTGGAAGAGTAGGCCGGCTTCCAAAACCAGTCTCAATATCTCTGGAAAGATTCGTTGAGAGGCTAGATCCTTCACCTAAGCAAATAGATGAACCAATATATCTAGATATAGCTGAAGTTGAAGCTCTTAAACTAGTAGAATTAGAGAAGCTAACCTTTGAAGAAGCAGGACGGAGGATGAATGTTTCAAGAAACACTGTGTGGAGGCTTGTGGAGAGTGGAAGAGAGAAGCTTGTTAGAGCAATGATAGAAGGTAGACCGATAATAATTTTGAGAGAATAGCTTATTGAGAAACAATCTTGTAGGAAGTAAACGTGAGAGCCCAATCAGTAAAAAATTCTTCCTTAATTCTCAACTAATAGCTACTATCATTTCCACTCTCTAAGCATAGATTAAGCGTAGAATAGTAGAGTTTATATCTTATTCTCAGATGAAGATTTATAGAACTCTTTTGAAGACTAGGATAATTCCTGAGCTTGATGATAGGGAAGCTTTAGAGACTGTAGCCATGGTATTGAGGGAAACATATAATTCTGAAGTTACTGTAGAAGGTGTAAGAAAGATCTTAGACCTTCATAGCTTCAATAATAAGAGAAGGCAGTATGATGCATGGAAGCTTGTCCAGATATATGGTGAAGAACGTAGGAAAGATGAGTATCTCCTACTAATAGTTGAAGGAGATGTGTATGCCTCAGGCTTTAACTATATCTTCGGATTAGCGTGGCAAGGCGTTGCAGTAGTTTCCACATACAGATTAAAACAAGAATTCTATGGTCTCGAACCCAACCGCAAAATCTTTATTCAGAGATTGATGAAAGAAGCTGTACATGAGATCGGTCACTTATACGGATTAACACATTGTAGCGATAGGAGATGTGTAATGGCTTTCAGTAACTGGATAGGTGATACAGATTACAAATCTTGGATGCTATGCCAAAACTGTAGGTCAAAGCTGGGGAGAATGCTTCACTCAATTATCTAGCTCCCCCTTAAAAGAATCACTAGATGATTTATTATTGAGAATTCTCTCATCCATGTTTCCCTCTCCAACTGATTCTTGAGTAAATTGTTCAAGCATCTTTTTTATAGAGCTTTTAGGTAGCACGCCTGACTCTATAAGGTTAACGATAGAGTTTGGAGAAGCCTCACCTACTACTTTCCCAATTACTCCTTTAATCTGCCTCCACTTTAGATCAGTATTTCCACTCTTAGACCTATAAATTACTCCAAGAACTTCAGCAACCTTGACAAATCTTATATCACGGATCTTCTCTAAATCAATCTTTGAAACAGCTTCAACATATATCAAGCCTTGAGATAAATCCCTCTCTGGAAAAATACTTGGATCTTTAAGGTATCCTGGAGGGATAAATGATCTACAAGTATTCAGTATGATGAACTGCCTGAAACGTTCAAGAGTTGTCTTTAACTCAATCTTAACCATCTATACTTCCCACTTCCATCCATTATGAAAATGGCCAAGACTTCTATTTTACCTTCCAGAAGGCTTGGTGTACTAGCTCTAAGGAATACTCAGTCTGGGAGAACATCTACAATAGGATACCCCCTGGGATTAATTTCTACTAAGTAGAAGAGTCAGCATTATATAAAAGAGTTTTTAAAGTCTTACTTTTAGACCAACACGTAAGGATGCTTAATAGTTGGTTTTTTATAAGTGAGTTTAGAATGAGGCAGATGAGAAGTGCTGAAGCCTTAGGAGAGGTAACCGTTAGGAAGACGTATGTCCGCGAAGTAATCTTAGAGAATTTTATGAGCCATGAATACTCTAGGATACCCTTGAAGCCTGGGATAAATATTGTTACTGGACCTAATGGTGCAGGGAAATCTAGTATACTATTAGGTATAGCCGTAGCTCTTGGACAAACATATACTGAGAGGAGTCAGAAGCTCAGCGACCTTATTAGGAGAGGAGAAGAAGCAGCAAGGGTCTCAGTGATCTTTGATAATAGCGAGGTGGACGGTGGGAGGTCTATACCATGGTTATCTTCAGATCAGCTTGTAATAACGAGATATATAAAGAAGAATGGAGACTACTGGCACTACGTTAATAACAGGTTTAAGACGAAAGCAGAAGTCGACCACCTACTTCAACAACTTGGAGTAAACCCGAATAATATGTTGATAATAATGCATCAAAACATGATTGAGCAGTTCGCTGCTAAGAGTAATATTGAGAAGTTGAAGATGATTGAAGATGCTGTAGGTGCATCACATTTTAGGAGGAGAATAATAGAAGCTGAAGAAAAACTAAGAAACGTACAATCTGAAGCACAAACTCTTAAGAGGTCGCTAGAAGAAGCTAAGGCAGCAGTAGAGTATTGGAAAGAAGAATACGAGAAGCTTGTGAAGAAGAAGATTCTTGAAGAACAGAAAAAGAAGTTGGAGGTTGAACTAGCATGGTCTGAGGTTCAGGAAGTAGAAGAGGATATTTATAGGCTACAGGAGAAGATTGAAGCATTAAAGCTTGAACAAATAAAGCTTAAAGGAGAACTAGAATACCATAGTGAAGAAGCAGAAAAATTAAAGAAAGAAGTAATCGAATTATTTACGAATAAAATATCAATGGAAGAGTTTGAGAAGAAGCTCGATTTAATGATTGATGAGTATGCTCAATCAGCAGTTACAAGATATAAGCTTGAATTAAGTGAGAACACTCTTAAGAAGATTAATTCAGAGATAGGTAAACTTGAATTCTTAAAAAATGAGAAGACTACGAAGGCTTTAAGCTTAGGTGAGAGACCTAGAGAGATTAGGAAGGCTCTGGATATAACTGAAGATATTAAGACTGTTATTTTGAAAATTGCATCTCTAGGAGAAGTTTCTGAGGAAGCCGAAGACATGTATCTTATAGCAGATGCAAAGTATAGAGAAACAGAAGTTAAAGCTCAACAAGTAGAAGATAACTTAAAGAAAGCATTAGAAGAAGTTGAAGTTAGAAAAGAGAATTGGAGAAGCTTCCTAAGAAGACTAGTTGAAGAAGTTGAGCCTAGATACAACTCTATACTCTCTTATGCTGACGGTGTAGGAAAGGTTGTCTTGAGAGGGTTAGAAGACCCTGAGAAAGCAAGTATAGAGCTTTACGTAGGATTTAGAGGGGCTGAACCCACAATCCTTGATGCACACACTCACAGCGGAGGAGAAAGGATAGTTGCTACGTTAGCGTTTCTCCTAGCTCTTCAAAATTATGTTAAATCTCCATTTAGAGCAGTTGATGAATTCGATGTTCACCTAGACCCGTTGAATAGAGAGAGAATGGTCAGGCTAATCCTAGCCTCAGCTAAAAGCTCCCCCGACTCACAATACTTCATAATAACTCCTGGAAAGCTTCCAGTCAGCGATCAAGTAAACATTCTCGTAGTACAGAATATTAGTGGTCGCTCTATTGTGGGGAGAGTAAGTGAGTAACAAGATAGTAAAAAAATATAGTAGAGAAGAGATTGAGAGAATAATCTCTATATGTGAGAATATCGAGAAGAGGGGCTTAGACCCCTTCAGTGTAGATGTTAAAGAATTATTATTTAAGCTTAGGAAGATGCTTGAAGAAAACCCCGACCTAGATTACTATCTACTCGATGCTGAAACAATCTACAGGATTGCAACGATAATTGCTCTACAACATAAATGGCTTACAGAAAAAGCTAGGTCATTATTCATAGACTCACAGCTCATCTCTTCTAGGTTAACTGTGCTAGATAAGAAATCTATTGTACAAGCTTTCCTTAAAGCTTGGAGACCTATAATATCTATCGGCCAGCTCACACCCCAGAGACTACATCATGGATTAGAACATTTCTTAAGGCTTCCACCTAGAAGAGATGGAAGAACATATGGATGGAAGCTTACAGAGAGGGAGATCGGGCTTAGCAAGATATATTTAGAGAAAGAGAGAGAAGAGATAGAAGAAAAAATGAAGATTCTATACAGTGAATTAATTGAGAGAGCTAGAGGAAAAAATGAAGTAGATTATTGGGAATTCATCTCTAAGCCTAGCATCGAGGAAACATATGATAGAGCATACATCTTGAGCTTCCTTATCTCAGAGGGATATGTTGAAGTCAGGAGGAATCCTCTAAAGAATGAATTAAGACTCATACCTAATAATCAGAAGGTTCCGAGGAGGAATACTGCATCGCTTGTTATAAGTTTGGCAGGTAGAGCTACATGAATAGTGAGGAGAGAATATCCAGAAAGCTTATGATTGCTGCAACTATGCTCTTCTTTAAGAGTCATCGAAGCCCGGGAGTAAGAGGATGGGAGCTAAAGAATAGATTGGGGAAAAACTATATGAAGGTTTTAGAGCTACTGAACCATAAATTAAATGAGCTTGGATTACAGATAAAGACAGTCTTTGAAGATGAGTCAGGCCAAGATCTTGATAGAGCAAGATTCTACATAACACTCACACATCCTTTAACAATGTCAGACTTAGTAACCTCAGATTATAGGATAGATGAAGTAGCAGCACTAGCAATTACATTATCAATAATCTTTAGTAGAGGTGGGAAAACACCTCTAAGAGATGTATTAGAAGTCTTGGAGACAAAATTCCCAAAGTGGAAAGCTGAAGCATATATTGAGAAGGCTATAAGAAGAGGATACATCAATAAAACTGATGAAGATATACTAACCATAGGGTGGAGAACAAGAGTAGAATTGGATCAGAGAGAACTCTTAAAAGCAGTACTTGAAGCACAACTACAACAAGAAAAGAAGACTGAAAGAGAGAACCAAGAAAGTGAACAAGAATAATATACCTGGACTACATGTAATAATTAACATTTTTAGAGAGGTCTACTTTATACCTTTCGTCTTGCTTAAAAAAGATATATTTGTATACCTACATACTTCTACGATGCGGGGCAAGATTAGGGTAGCATTGTCTTCAAGAAGAGACTTAGTAAAGAAAGTAAAAAGTAGGCTGGCCATGGAAGGTAAAGATTAAGCAAGCTTGTAGAAGGACTTCTATTAACATATGACCAACTTGAAGTTCTTGATAGATTCTGTCAGCAGCTGGGTCTTGAGAAGAGCTTCCTCACAAGCTTTGAGGTTAAAGCTCGAAGGCTTAGAGGGTTTAAGGCTGAGGAAATAATTAGGGAGCCTAGAGATGAGCGCTCGGACCGTTTACCTAGACACTAGCGCTATAGTCAAGAGATACGTTACGGGGAAGAAAGTAATTACATTGACGAAATCTATGATAGAGCATATTCAGGAAAGCTTAAGATAGGATTCTCAATATGGAATATAGGGCTGCAATAGTCTTAAGTAAATATGAGAAGAAAGGAATCCTAAAAGATTGTAAAGAAGTCTTCGCAATATTCCTCGGTGAAACAAGATTCCTAACCAATCTAGAACAATTGATGATAATTCCACTAAGCTTAGAAATGATTATCAAAGCGACAGCATACTCTCTAAACATAAAATATACATAGGGGACGCTATACAGCTGGCTTCCGCTATAGAATTCGATGGATTCATAACCTATGATGAGACACTAACAAATATGGCGAAATCAGAGGAATTAAAAGTAATTATATAAAGAAGATAAATGAAAGTGATGTCTTGAGAGAATTAATCGATGAGGCCATGAGTAGGGGTTAGATGTTATATAAGAGGATTGAGGGCCTCAGCCCCCTATTTATTTGTTACTTTATCCACCTCGCATTACGCCGCTGGGTGGATTTAACATATATGAGTTAACTTTATATTTCGTGGTGGGTAATTTAGGGTATGAGTCTTGAGGTTAGGAGTGATGAATGTGTTCAACGTCTTCTATCTAGGAGGAGTTTGAAGGTTGAGACTGAACTTAACTATCTTAAGGGGATTGATCATTTCTGCAAGTTTACAGGTTTAACTCCTTCTCAAGCTGTTGAGAAAGCAAAGACTATGAGTGAGGATGAGATTGTTAATTGGTTTCGAGAATTCTTCATCGCTAAAAGAGATTCTTTGGCTCCTAAGACATTATGGAACTTTACTTTAGGTGTTAAGGCTCTACTGATTGAGAATGGTGTTAAGACAATAGATCGTGTTTCTAGGGAGATTGCTAGAGAGTTCCATCGAACCATAGGCCCAGTTAGAACATTATTGAAAAGAGACATCATAACCAAGGAAGAGATAATCCAGATATTGAAGAATGCAGCATTACGTGAGAAGGCCATAATCTCCTTGATGGCTTCAAGCGGTCTAAGAGTAAGTGCAGCGTTAAACTTGAAGCTAGAAAACTTCAAGGATAACTTGTTTGATGAGTCACTCCCATGCTACTGCATAGAGATAGGTGAGGAGCTCTCAAAGGAAGGAGAACCATACATAACTTTTTGCTCATGGGAGGCAGCTTCATACATTAGAGAATTCATCAAGCTTAGGGAGTCTCAGGGAGAAACTGTTAAGCCATTCTCATACATCTTTACCGCCTATAGAGAACAGAGACCGTTAAGTGTCTCAAGATTTCAAACTTATTGGCGGGATTTATGTAGAGAAGCTGGAGTAGACCTTAGACCTGTCAAGATAAAGGGTAAGCATGTGAAAGTAGTTAAAGGTGGAGGGAGAGTATACTCTCTTGAGGGTAAACGTTACAACATAAGACCGCATAGTTTGAGAAAATTCTTTAGGACTACTCTAGCCATCTCAGGTGTTGACCGTTTAGCTGCTGAGGCCATGATGGGCCATAGCCTATCAAGCTTCGGCGTCGAATCAATCTACAACTATGCTGTATCACGCCTAGACTATCTAAGAGCTGAATACCTCAAGGCATTGAACAATTTACTTTTCCTCAAGAAGCCTCGCGGGATGGAGATAATTAATGGCGTGGCCCGTAAAAGAATCGAGGAGCTTGAGCAGAAAGTCCAAGCACTAGAAGAAGCAAACCGATTCTATGAAGCTTTATTGAAACATCTGCAGAAGAAGAACCCAAAGCTGCTCAAAGAACTAGGAATAAAGTAGAACCAAGTCATGGCCTCATTTGATTTACCTGATAAAATCATCTATAATTTTCATCCTACATTTTTCTTAGTTGTTTCTTCATAGTAACGGATTAGCCTCTGAACCACGTCATCATAAGTTTCTCTAAAATGGATCTTTAGTGAGTCTAACTTTTTCTTAGTTTCATCGCTTACCTTGATTAGAGGCATATCATGGTAAACCATGTTAAACCATGTTATAAAGCTATCGTTAAACCATGGTAAACCTTAATTAACCACATTAAACCATATTTTATCGAGGTTTGTGAGAATGGAGAGACAGACCACGCTAGATGAATTTTCGAGAATTCGGGAAGATAATCGAGACCAGCTGAGAAGAATCCGTGAAACACATATCTCAAGGATGGAGCAGATCTTTAACGAGCTCTTCTCAAAACTATTCGATGGAGATCAATATATTTGGAAGGTGTAGAGAATGTTGAAAATTAAAGTTTATGAGAGTGTTGACTCTGAACCCAAAGTGGACTGGGAGGGGAAAACCCTCGAAATTACATTCCTAGAACGTTTTCGAGTTTCCATCTCTTTCGTTAGGCTGGTACGCGATTTAAGAGACGATAAACGCTAAAGCATGACCTAGAACTCTCATTATTTCTTTTTTCATCATTTTTCGTTAGAGAAGAATGGGGGTGGGACGTTACGGCTATCAGTATGGGCCATGTGAGGCTTTAGGGGGAATAATTAAAAGGAAAAACAAACTTAAAACAAAATCAAAGATAAATCAACTCAATCTAACCTAAATCAATCTAATCTAAAGCAAATCAATTCAAAACAACATAACTTAACTCAATAAAAAACAAGACAAAGCCCCTATCCCCCACCTCGCATGGCCCGTTCCGAGTTTTTCTCCACCACCCCCTACTAATATCTACATCATGCAGATTAAAAAAGTTGACTATCATCTTAGGCTATTAGTAGAAACGTAAACGATGAGAGTCATCAAATTGGAGAGTTTTCACGCTTCTCTTTTCTCTCGTTTTTGCAAGCAATTTCTTAGTTCTCACTAATGGTTTTTTCTTATTGATATGGCCCCATAAAACTATTGGCGGCTCTTCTTCTTTTAGATAGTATGCAATAAGTCTACTGATCACTGAATCTAACGTCTCAGATGGATACTTTCTCAACTCGTGCAATCTTTTTAATGTTGCGAGGCTGACCCTAATACTGGTGCTCATGCTGCTCCCTCTTTATCTCCTCGATTGTCTGCTGGAACAAGTTGTAAACCTCGTCTGGTTTCAGGATCGCTAAGCATAATAACGAAATCGCCAATTCCAAAATTTTTACTCTAGGCTGCCGCAGCTCCATCGCTAAAAATTTGACAAATTAAAAATCACGCTTTTTTAATTTAACGTTATAGAAAATTTCTTCATCATCTTTTTCTTTTTCTAAAAACTCTTCAAGTGTTACCATGTCCATACACTGTCGCCTAACAATTTTTCAGGTTTCTTGGCCTTTCTAGTTCTTGGCTTCTTCTTAGATTCTAACAGGAGGGATCGTGGTAATGAGATAAAGCGTATTCCGTTTCGCTTAGTCACTGTGGCCCCATGTTTCCTCAAAATATATGCCAGCAGCTTCCCTCTGAATTTCAGCTCGTTTTCGCTTGACTGAGGCCATAAGACCCTTTCTAAGTATGTTAACGGCAGCTCTATTCTGAAGGGTAGATCGGGTAGGAGCTTTTGAACCGCCTCCAAAATTTTTTCGTGGTCGACCTTCCTCATGACTCTCACACATCCAGAAAGAGTTTTGTTCTTCCAGCATAGAATATTTTAAGATGCATTTGCTCCTTCAACTCAAGCAAGATTTTATTGGCTAGGTACCAGCTGCAGTCACACTCATCAGCTAGCTCTGAGGGCCAGGTAAAATATTTTTCTTCCAGTAGAAGTTTCGCAGTCATAGCTATTTCATGTGCAGAGTATCTTCGCTTCCGCCTAACCCTGAGTTCACTCATTCTTAGCCTCCCCCGTAAACTTTAAATAGTGGACTCTATCGTCTTCTAGGTTTACCCCACCGCCTCGTGTTACATATCTTTGATCATGATAATTTTTGTCCAGTTTCTCTAGGTTTTTAACATGTTCTTGGAGAAATGTAACATTTGAGGGTGGGGTAACTACATCATTAAGTTCCTTGAGTGTAGTTGGGATGACGATGACTTTTCGCCTATCATTTGGATGGGGTTCAACGGATATGAGGCCTGAAGCTTCCAAGGCGGGGAGAATGTCCCGCTCAAGAACTACTCTATTGAGAGGTCTGCCGAATGTTTCTAGGAATCTTCTACAGATCTCAAGTTTTGTAGCTCCCAAAACCTCATTATTGTTTAGAAGCTTCTCTCTAACGATGGGCTCTATTACTTCCTTCAGAACTTGTAGTAGAAATGGTGATAGGCTATATTCTTGAGGTTCGGAAATTTCATTCCATAGCCTGAATGCACTATCTACATCTCTCTCAGAAGCATATATGATTAAACCATCTCCATCTTTCTATGATCGTAGTTAAGCAGGGCCATTGTCTTGATAAGAGCCATAATCCTGCCTGCGTCTCTGGCATGTCTAGGCTTCAGAATCTTTCTGCTTGATATGAATCTCTCAGCTATTTTTTCAGGTTTTTCTATAATGATCTTTTTGATATTAAGTTTAGCGATCTTCTTGACCCTCTCTCTTAGAGCTTTCCTCTTAGGATTACTTTCAACATATTCTCTAAAAGCTTCCTCATCCGCTTCCTTCAGTATCTTTAGATAAACCGCTTCCCTAAACTTTTCCTGTGAAACTTCAGGAGATAGCAGGATCATTCTCGTTGATTCTTGCTCATCCATTTTTAGTCTCCCACTACAGAATATTACTGAGGGGAAACCAATTATCTTGACATTCTTAGTTCGTAATCCAAGTTTCTCCCGTTTATCTGTAATCTTATAGTGTAGCTCTTTTTGGTCATGAGAAAGCAAAGGTCTGAGCCTCTCTAATAACTGGTCATGAGGTTGGTCTAGGAATATCAGGATTTTCTTTTCAAGGTCTATGGTTATCTCTTTTGTCTCTTCATCTACAACTCCCCTATCATGAAAAAATGAGGTGGGGGAACTATAAGCAATCCTGATAACTCTTTCCTGAGGGAATAATGTTGAAACTTCTAGAGGTATATACGATTTGCCAGTTGATGATTCGGCTCTAAAACTTAAGTTTAGCTGATCATCGTAAGTAAAAGCTGAAAGCATCACTAGGAATGTTACAGCTTTGTTGATGTCGTCATGTTTTATTGTGATTCCTAGAGCCTCGACCAAATCTTCTATTCCCAGCTCTGCCTCTTCAAAGATTTGCAAAGCGGTAAATCTGGCGAATGTGGTATTTTCGTTATCTATACCTAGCTTCTCAGCTAGTTCTTGAGGTTCAAGTCGGTAGATATTTGTGTATGGCCCCGCAACCCTATCACCGTATCTGAACGTGAAAGCCGCGCCATCAAACACAATTTCTATTCCACGGACATTCTTCCTAGATGACCAGCTGCAGTTCGGATTATCACATGCATGAGCGGCCTCAGTGGATACAAAGCAATCAAGAGTTTTTACTGAGTCCCTGTCTTGATTCATTTTGAAGGCTGCCTCCTCCGGCGGCCTCCTCCCTTCTCTATTTTTTTCTGGCTGCTCCTCGATCTTCTCCGTCTCAGCTTTCCGCAGAATTAGGTAGTCGAAAATGCTTATCGTGCCGTCTGAGAAAATGAATCGGCCGGCGCGCAATAAATATGCTCCTCCTAGATCCTCGAACTCCTCACATGTGATTAACGCATCTGGATACGCTTTATTCCTGAATTTATGGAATTGTGGCGGCATCTCGACTCACCGCACCCTGGCTAGAAGCCAAAAGTCATGTCTTTTTCCACAGAGACCGCAGGGCATTTGGAACTTGTTAACGTATATGTGGGAGCCAAGTAAGCCGTCTTTTACAGTGTACTTAATTGGAAATGTTATAAAAGCCTCAATGTGTATGGGATAAAATGATCGTTCAAGCTCTCTAAGATATTCTAACTCTGTCTGGAGGTTAAGAAACTCATCTTTGCTAATCTCTAATGTTTTTAGTTTTTCAGCTATGGCCTCCGCCTTTCTCTGCAGCCTCTCCCTAAACTTAGGCAAGCACGGCCACTCGCTGTAAGGTATGCCTAACTGTGGTCTATCGTATGAATCAGGATAGAAATTAACTTGAACTTTGTGATTATCTATGTATAGGAATAGTTCTGCCTCATGTTTATGACCATCAATTTCTACTTTATATTTTAGTCCATCTCGTAAGTCTCCAAGTAGCTCTTTTGCTTGAGCTAACAAATTATGATAGCGGAAAACTCTGTCTAAAATCATGATCTCCTCATAAGTTAAGTTCGGTTCGAGAAAATCATGGAAAAGTTTTCCACATGCCTCATAAATTGCAAGTGTTTTTTCAACCCGTTCTGACGGGACCTCTTCTAGGATCTCTCTTAGCTTGGCGTCTGTTATGTTGGGGTAAGCTTGGATTAAACGTTTGTATAAGTCAGCTTGGGGGCTGGCGTCTTCCATGATTCTCTCCTTTAAACCCTTGGGTGGCTTCCAAGGTTTAAGCTTGCTAGTCTCTGGAGATTCCACTCTTACCTCTGAAGGTCTAGTGGAAAGAGAAGATAGTCCAGCCTTGACAATCTTTTTCTCGTCTTCATCTTCGTACAACAGCGGATAGCGCTCTAACTCACCCATAAATTGGATGAAGCGTTCTGGAATTTTTTGGTCATTTATGATACCTCCGCCGGGCGAATGATAATCGCTGAGTTCTCTTTCTCAACCCAGACAAACTGGATTCTATCATCTAACCACACAGAAGGGATCGTTACTGCTTTTGTGGCCCCGAGCTGTAAAACTTTCCTAAGAGTTTTCTTGTTCATGGCTCCACGCTTAATCCTTAAACCGTTAAATATTTAAATACCGCTTGCATAAAGTAAAAATCAGGTGGGGCAACTTCGCCGGAAAAAGCATTCCAAAGCTTAGGATGAGCATCCTCTACTGTATCCTGCAAGTAGCCAAGCGGATCGAGGAAAAGGATGGGCGAGTCATCCCTTCAAGGCTTATAAAAGAAAGCGGGGTTAGCTCGAGAACCGTATACCGCTACCTTCGGCTATTTGAAAGGATGGGTTGGGCGAGAAGGGTTAGGGCCGGCGAGTTTAGGCCCATAGTCTT
>CAZKRR010000023.1:0-17154 GCA_964555135.1 uncultured Nitrososphaeria archaeon | reverse complement strand
AAGCTATAAGAGAGATGGAGTAATACCTATATCTGATACCATTATAGTATTGATTGTCTTTATTTTTGATGTTATGGTCTAGAATGTTTAAGCTAGGGTTGGGAGCTAAGTATGTATTGGGATGAAGAATATAAAGGAAGAGATTACTAGATGGTTTAAGGATGCTTTGGAGAGTAGGATGTTGTTTAGGAGATCAGGATTGTTGAGTTTGACTCTAGGGAGCTTTTAGAGTAGCTGGAGAAGTATGGTCTGGGGAATATGATAGTGGATTTCTGGCTTGTTATGGAAGACCTTAGAAGACTTGGAAGAATACTATAGTATCATGATTATGAGAGGAAGAAGATAGTAGTCTTGAAAGTCTCCAACATAGCTAGCCACACACCACCACATATTCAATCTCCTATTTTCTGTAGCCCTTTTTCTATACCCTTATCTAGTGATTCATTATGTCTAGTTGCTGTTTTGAAAGTTGAGAATTAATTTACCTCATTTAGAGCCAGACACTATATTTAGATCATCCCCCTCGACTTAATAATCTCAACAATCTTAGAAGCGGCTTCTTCAGGGGTGCCTTTAATGAATTCTGCTCTTCTCTCTATGGATGGGATATACATCTCAGATATCTGTATCCATGAACCTTCAATTCCTACGTCTGACTCGCTTAAACCTAAGTCATCTATGGAGAGAATCTTGATCTCTTTCTTCATGGCTTTCCTAATCCCCATGATAGATACATATCTAGGCTCGTTAATGCCTGTCTGAATAGTTATGAGAGCAGGAAGCTCGACCTCGACAACTTCTTCCAGCCCGCCTTCTAGCTCTCTATTAACGATGACTGAGTGATCTTTAAACTCAATCTTTTTAGCAAGTGTTACATGTGGTATATCTAAAAGTTCAGCAAGAGCTGGACCGATGAATCCGTATCCATCATCACTTGACTGAGCACCTGTTAGGATGAGGTCGAAAGGCATCTCTTTTATAGTTTTTGAGAGAATCTTTGCTATTATGTATGGGTCTGAAGTATTTATTCTCTTATCGGTTATTCTTACTGCTTTATCTGCACCCTTTGCTAAGCATTTTCTCAATGTACTATCTGCATCTTCACTTCCAACTGTTATTACTGTTACATTGCCTCCAAGCCTCTCTTTTATCCTTATAGCTTCTTCAACAGCATAATCATCCCACTCATTTATATCGAACACTAAACCACTCTTCTCAATATCTCTCCCGGTCTTATCGATCTTTAACTCGACTTCAGCCGTCTCGGGAACATGCTTAACACAGACAACAATCTCCATAAAACCACCTACCATAAAACTATCTTATCATAGTATATTGATGAGGGTATTAAATATAAGTTTTAGATGTGTTCGGATGGATAAACAGCGCATATTCGTAAACATTATAAATTTTCCTAGACAGAGTAGCTAGAGGTTAGGTGACGGTTGATGTTGAGAGTAGTTGATTTCCATGTACATCCTATTCCAAGAATAATAAGTGAGAAAGAATTACTAAGAGAAGTTGAACTTGCAGGTATAGATGTAGCTGTTTTGCTGGCACTAGACGTAGACTCCCATTATCTCGAAGATAAACGTACGTTAATCAGGTTTCTTGAAGAATGTATAGAGTATAATAACCTGAATTGCCTAGGCTGCCTAGAAACTATCAAGGATATCCTTCGAACATGTTTTACAAGTAATGAGTATATTGCAAAGCTAGTTAAGAATAATCCGAACAAGTTTATCGGGGTGGGCTCTATAAACCCATCCAAAAACATGTCATACGTTAAGGAGAAGTTGAAAGAGATCGATAAACTCGGCATGGCTGGGGTTAAGCTTATCCCAACAATCCAATTCTTTAATCCTTTAAAAGAGAAGAGTAAATTAGAGAAAATCTTTGAGTTTTGTGAGGAGAAACAGAAGATAATCATCTTCCATACAGGGTGTGATCCATCCATCTGGGAAGAACCAGCCCTCTCTCAGAATGCTAACCCGGCCATGCTTGAATATTATGCTAGCAAATTTAAGAAAGTGCCAATAATATTAGCTCACATGGGCTCATATAGCCGGAGATATCCAGGGATCTGGTTTGATGAAGCGCTTGGATTAGGTAAAAAATATAGTAATGTTTGGTTTGATATCTCGGCTGTCCCATACTTGTTAACTGAGGAGAGATATGTAGAAAAGATATCTAGAGAGTTAGGTTGGGATAGAGTATTATTCGGGTCTGATTATCCAGTAGTTGGAGGTTATAGCATAACGGGTATGCTGAACATCATCCTGGATTCCAACTTGCTCTCAGAAAATAATTTAGAGAGGGTGTTGCATCTAAATGCTTTAAAGCTTCTAGGACTATGATGATGCTTGAGCCCGCTTCAGTTCTTCTTCTCTTAAGACTCTTCTCAAGACTTTTCCAACCATGCTCATAGGTAGTTCTTTCCTAAACTCAACTTCTCTAATTGCCTTATATGGTGCAACTCTTTCATTCACAAACTTCATAATCTCTTCTTCCGTAGCCGTAGCATCCTCCCTCAATACTATGAACGCTTTCGGGATCTCACCTGATAATGGGTCGGGTTTACCGACTACAGCTGCAAGCTTAACAGCTGGATGCTCATACAGTATATCTTCAAGCTCTCTTGGATAAACACTGTAGCCCTTATACTTAATTAGGTCTTTCTTTCTATCTGTTATGTAGAAGTATCCATCTTCATCCATCTTCCCAAGGTCTCCTGTATACAACCATCCATCTCGTAAGACTTCACCGGTTTCTTCAAGTCTCTTCCAATACCCTTTCATAACCTGTGGGCCCTTAACCACCAATTCTCCAACCTCGCCTACCTGCATCTCTCTTGTACCAGTTTCTACGTCAACTATCTTTGCATCAGTATCTGGCCACGGAATGCCTATACTACCTATCTTCACAGTCTTCATGGTTGGATCTAGAGGATTACAATGAGTTACAGGAGAAGCCTCTGTTAACCCGTATCCCTCAACAAGTACTGCACCTGTCATCTCCATGAACTTCTTCTGAACCTCTGGGGGTAATGGAGCGGCGCCCGAGATACAGAACTTCACAGACCTGAGATTATACTTCTTCGCTTCAGGATGGTCGACTATTAAAGCATACATTGTTGGAACGCCTGGGAATAATGTTACTTTATACTTCTGTATTGATTTTAGTACTTCGACTACATCGAATCTCGGAAGTAGGACCATTGTTGCTCCAGCATATATTGTAAAATTCATAGCCACCGTCATACCATATATGTGGAAGAACGGTAGAACGGATAAACCTGTATCTTCACCTCTCTTTGCTTGAAGCCATGCAGAGCAGCCGACAGCATTAGATACCAAGTTCATATGTGTTAGCATAGCTCCTTTGGGGAGACCTGTAGTTCCACCAGTATACTGTAGGACTGCTAAGTCTTCTTCAGGGTTAATCGTAACGCTGGGAGGCTGCTCAGGGGTCTTCTCGACCAGCTCCTTAAAAAAGTACACGTTTGGCTGGGGTGGGACTTCAGCGGTAGGTATCTTCTTCAAGAGTTTTCCTAAGAAAGCCTTAAGGCCTGGCATATATTCTCCAAGTCTAGCTACTATTGCAAACTTTACCTTCGTCTTCTCCCAGATCTTCTTAAACCTCGGGAATAATGCATCAAGCAGCACGATAGCTTTAGCTTCAGAATCCGAGAGCTGGAATTCTAGCTCCCTCTCTACAAACAATGGACTTATACCCGTAACTACCGCACCAATCTTCAAAGCTCCATAATATGCGACTACAAACTGCGGCATATTAGGTAGATGTAATCCAACGACGTCACCCTTCCTTATACCTAGATTATACAGGGCAGTAGCAAACCTATTCACTAAGCTACCCAATTCTCTATAAGTCATCTTTTTACCTAGAAAGATCATTGCAGGCTTATCTGGGAAGTCTTGAACACTTCTCTCTAGTAAAGCATGTAGAGGGACTTTTGGATAATCTATTCTTTTAGGGACACCCTCAGGCCAATTCTTAAACCACGGTCTCTCAAAAATACCCGACTCATTCTTCATAGACGTAACCTCATATCTAAGATTCATTAAGAAGGGGATAAAAATCTTTAGACCGCATCTACCTAAACTAAAATTAGGCTTTATATTCTTTTGGTAACCCTTTTACTAAAAGGATATGGGAACCTCATCGTGAAGAACATCCCCACTCTATACTATTTAATCTTTAGACATCAGTGGCCTCGGTCTACACAATTTATGAGGAATTAACTAATATATATCTCGAAGCAGAAATGGTATTTTGTAGCCATGGTTTATTCTTTCTCAACTATGTTAGTTTACCGCTTAACTAAGGGGTTCTTATCAAAGAGTTCAACGATAGGGATGTCTTTAGGCTTAACCCCATATAGAGAAAATTATGCATTACTTCCTCCTGGGACTAGCTTAATAATGTATATCGTCTTGATACCTTTTGCCTTAATATTTCTATATGGCTTGTATATTAGGTTTAGAATCTACGGGTTTAATGCTTTACTTACTTTATCTAAGGATTTTAGAAGCTGGTTTACGCAATCGTTGAGGTATTCTATCCTACAGAGGAGAATAGTTAGAGATATAATCGCTGGGATAATGCATTTAACGACTAGCTATGGAATACTTGTATTATTTACCGGCACTCTTCTGGTATTCATAGATAGTGATTTTCTGGAACCCTTTAACCAGAAGCTACTTCATGGAACATTTTATCTGATCTTTGAGTTCATCCTCGATATATTTGGTCTATTCTTAATCTTTGGCATAATACTCCAGCTTATTAGGAGACATTGTGGAGTTAAGAGGCTTAAACCTAGACTAGAATACTACATATATCTTTGGGGGTTGTTATTCATCGGAGTATCGGGTTTTCTTCTTGAATCTATCCGTATATCAGTAACTCAACCACCATGGAGTAGCTACTCATTCATGGGAAACATGATCTCGGAAATTATAATGAATTCAGGTATACCATCAGAAGTCCTTAAGAATCTCTATAATGTCTTGTGGTGGTCTCATGCCATTACAGCTTTTGGATTGATTGCAGCCCTACCATATACTAATCTCCGCCACACTATCGTCTCCTTCATCTATACCGGTCTTACACACTCTGCACCACGTCTCCCACAACTAGCGAAAACACCATTCAAGCTAAGTGAAGTAGACTTATCATCTACTGAAGAATTCAAGATTGGGTTCAGAAAGATTAGTGATCTTGATTGGCTTCAGAAGATGGGACTTGATGCATGCACGGATTGTGGAAGATGCGAAGCTATCTGCCCAGCATATTCTTCGGGGACCCTCCTCTCCCCGAGAAATTTAGTCCAGAAGCTTATGAAGACAATGTGGAAGCACAGATTAAGATTGGAGAGAGACCTCATAGAATCTAAAGACTTAGGTTATGATGAGATTTATGCATGCACAACTTGCGGAGGATGCGTTGAGCAGTGCCCAGTAGTAATCAGTCCACTTGAATACATTATCGAGTCTAGGAGAGCATTCATAATAGATGGTAGAATGGAGAAGAAAGCTATTGAAACCTTGAATAATTTATCTAGGGTTGAGAACCCCTATGGTTTACCGAAGATCGAGAGAGAAACATTAGTAAAAGAATTGAGAGAACTCGGAGCTAAGACTGTTGATGAGCACCCGAACCCAGAGTATATTTACTGGATAGGATGTTTAGCAACGTATGACCCGAGGATTAGAAATGTTGCGAGAAAAATGGTTGAGATTCTAAGTAGAGCAGGGGTAGACTTCGCTATACTCGGTACACTAGAGAGATGTACAGGTGAACCTGCTAGGAGGATGGGTGAAGAAGGATTATTCCAAGAACTAGCTCTCAAGAATATTGAAACATTAAAGAGTATAAATGCCAAGAAGCTGATAGTTCACTGCCCACACTGCTACCAGATATTCAAAAATGAGTATAGAGAGCTTGGACTAGAAATAGAAGTTATACATCACTCAGTCTTACTTAGAAACCTTATGTCTCAAGGTAAGATAAAACCAAAAATAAGCGTGGACACTCTGATAACATTTCATGATTCATGCTATATTGCACGCTTCAATAATATAATTAATGAACCTAGAGAGCTACTGAGCAGTCTAAAGTTTAAAGAAATGGAGAGGAGGGGAAAAGATACTTTCTGCTGTGGAGCAGGTGGTGGAAACTACTGGAGTGAAGTTAAGAGAGTTAAAAGAGAGAGTCTACAAAGATTAGAAGAAGCTATGAAAATAAATGCTGAAGTTATAATTGTAGAATGTCCGTATTGCATAGCTATGCTTGAAGATGCTGTAAGAGTAATGGGGCTAGAAGAAAAAATAAAGATACTAGACGTATCAGAAGTTTTCTAAAACGATATATTACATCCAAGGATCCAAATGGATGGCTGATCTTACACAGACGCATGACATCTTATCTTGTTAAAGGTACCCATGATAGTTCAGCTAGATCATACTGCATTCTAGCGATCATAGAGACCTGCTCATATATGTTGAGTTCTCTAGAAGTTAAACGGCTGAGTGTTAACTCCATCTTGATCTTATTTATCCTCTCAAGTAAACCATGTAGTAGCTCAGTCTCGTTATTGAAGAATATTCTGTATGCATCATCATGATTGTCTTTCAACAATGTTTTAGAAATATTCAATTTTTCTAAGAATACCTTATCAAGCATCTTCAGTATACCTTGTTGAGTGGTTAAAGCTATCTCTAAAGCTCTATCATTAATATTCTCTAAGAGGTAAGCTGCAATTCTAAAATCGAGTAAGTTGATATTGGATAAGTTTAGTCTTGTTTGTAGTGTCGGGTCTTCTGCACAGCTTCTAAGTATTCTAACGGTGTAGAAATATAGTTTATCTATTTCGTCATCTTTCTGGATGACTCTTTCAGCTTGTTGGATATCTTCCTCCAGGATAGATGTAATTGATTCTTCAATTGATTCTCTCGTAATCTGCCACATCCTCTTAAGAACATCTATAGGTTGCAGCTCTAATGGGTCAATCAATGTCTTCAGGATGAGTTTGTTATTACTATATTCTACTATCTCTAGACCCATAAGTTTATTCTTAACCCTTGAGAATTCTACGTCGAATATATCTTTAACAGTCTTCGGGATATCTATAACGATGCTGCTGTATCCTAGTAAGTATGCTGCAATAACGCTATTCACTAAATGATGTATATCTTTTTGATATTTTAGATAACTAGTCCTCTCAAGCTTCTCTACACTCAAAGTCTTAACTATCATAGCATCCTTAGTGATTAAGAGCTCAACATTATCTCCTGGTTTAAGTTTTCTAGCTTCTACCCATCCTCTTGGTAGGCTTACAACCAGTGACCCACCGCTCTTCATTATCGTTCTAACTTCTCTAACGCTCATCCCGATATTCTGATCGATACTTACTAATATAGATTTTCATGATGAAATATTGATAAACTTCGAGAAATGATAAACTGTGGAGCCATAATGAAGAGTAGCTGGAGGGGTAGAAAGAGCCTAGAGGTAGTTTTGATAGCATCAAACGCAGCCTTATATGCTGTAGTTGGTATAGCAACATATTTTGGGATATTCACCCCAGTCTTCGGTACAGTTAGATTCTGGCCATCAGTAGTAATTCCAGCTACATTCTCAATATTATTCTCCCCTTGGATAGGAGCAGTTGGAGCAGCTATAGGAATATTCATTAGCGACATGGTGGTACATGGAAACCCGATCTTAAGCATAACGGTTGGGGTTACATCAAACTTTATAGGATTCTACCTGATAGGCATACTCGCCCGTGGTAGATTAACAATCTTGAAAAGAATATCTTCGGTAGGCATCCAGGCGATCCCACTAGTAGCTGCTGTATTCCTCTATCTCTCAGGAGGTTTAGATGAGGTTGTTTCATCTGTCTTCTTAGGTGTTGCAGTGGTAGTTTTATTAGTCAGCTTAGGGGTAGCCCACTTTAAACAACAGTATTCGAAGATAATCTATTCATCTTCTGCCGGCTTGATGGTTGGGAGTGCTATAATCGGGATAGGTCTCTGGGCTTACAGCCAGTTTGCTATGCTACCGATAGGCGTATCCAATGCTCCTATAATAGCTTCATTGGTTTGGTTTCTTTGGACTTACTTGACGGAGATTCCGTTCTTAGTATTCTTACTACCACCAATATTATATGCAGTTGTTAAAGCTATGCCAGGGAAGGTGGAAGCAGAAGTATTGGCGAGTTGAAAAAATATGATGAACTTGGGGAAGTATGGTTATGCATATTTCCCATCTGCTTTATCTAGCATATTTTCTCCAAAACTGAAATCTACAGCAATGGATGTTGAAATCTATTTGGATAGAATAGGTGCAAGAGGCGGAGGATTCTCTCTTGTTAAAGGCTCAGAAACATGGGTTAAGATCTATCCAGATGAATCAGATAGAACAGAAGTAGTAGTAAATGAGAACATACGGAATTTCCCACCATCGATTGAAGCTGCTGAAGAAATGAGGAGAAGATACAAGATAAAGGGTAGGATAGAGATTAGGCATAGGATCAGCGTACCTATTGGCTCTGGATTTGGCACAAGTGCTTCTTCAGCGGCTGGAGTAATACTTGCAATATCGTCTCTACTAGGTCAAGGCATTACGTTGAGCGAAGTAGTAAGAATAACACATGAAATCGAGTTAAGATGCAGGACTGGACTAAATAGTGAAGTAGGATTAATGACCGGAGGATTAGTGCTTGTTCTTAGAGAAGGAGCACCGCCAAGATGCATTATAGATAATATCCCTCTACCATCAAGCATTAAACTGATTGCTATAGTATCAGGACCGATTGAGACACCTGACTCTCTATCAGAGATATCAAAAATAGAAGAAGTTGAGAAGATTGGAGATAAATATCTCTCTAGGATACTGAGGCAGCCTACTATTGAGAGCTTCCTTAGGTATGCTAGAGAATTCGCATATGAATCAGGCTTCGTAACTAAAATAGTCGAAGAAATATTCGAAGTATTTGGGAAGCTTCCAGTAATAGGGTATGCTCAGAACATGCTGGGAGAAGCTGTACATGCTTTAGTTTATGATAAGAATTTAGACTTGGTTGTAAGAAGCCTGGTGGAATCCTTCCCAGATATGGAGCTTGTAGTCTCAGGTATAACTTCGATCTGTAATGTCTATTCCAAGTCCATAGGGACCATAGAATTAGAGCAGACCTACAGATACTAGTAGGGGGAGACGAATTATTATTCTATCATGTTAAGAATGTCTGCTTTGTAGTTGCTAGGTTGTTGAAGAAGCTTACAAACTGTTTTTCTCTACCCAATGGTATTAACGCTGATGCAGCAAAACTATGCCCATCTCCTGACCCTCCTACAGCTTCCGCTGACTTCATAGTTAGCTCAGATGCAGGTGGCATCCTACCTGATCTAACTTCTCCACTTAAGAGCTTGGGTGTTCTAATGGATACTTTAACCCATTCTCCCTCAACTCTTCCAAGATTGGGTAGGGTGGGCTCGAAGTTCATGAAACCTATAAGATATTTATCTTGAGCTACTATGCCTCGATAACTCAGTATTGAGCAGAATGTCCCAATAGTTTTAGTGCCAAGACCCTTTAATAGATCATGTATGTGGAACCATTGGGTTACACCTTCAACTTTAAGCTTAGTCTTAGAGAGAATACTAAACAATTGGTTAAATCTACTCTTTCTTTCTTCTTCAAGTTTTTCAGCCTCCTCAAATTCTATTCTTCTTGAAAGAAGATAATTAACAACCTTATATGGTCCATTACGATAATACCCTATACTACCAATAGCTGTTAGAATAGATGAAAGCTTATTCCAAGGCTTATTAAAAATCTTTACATTATATGATTCTTCAAGTCCCGTCTTAATCTCTATGTCTCCTACACTCATAGAATCTTCTAAAGGTATTCGGTTTAACCCTACTAATGGACCAGGTATCTCTGCTGAACCTACAACCGCCATCCATGCAGAATCTTTTACATCTACGACTTCACGCATTAGTAGGTATGTTGCAGTTGAGCCACTGACATCTCTCTCCCCACTAAAACCATAGAGTTCAGGGTTCAAGTTTACAACATATGGGCTATCAATCTTCATAGGGTCATGATGGTCAAGTATGAGAGCTCTCGATCTTGTTTCTTCACTCATCTTTGCAATGAGGTCTGCTCTCCCCGATCCAATATCTAGGAAGATGTAGAATCTACAGTCTGTAGAGTAGACAAGCTTGAGTATAGCTGGATGAATCTTCTCAATACATATCAACCTATAGTTAACTCCAATCTTATTCAAAGCAGAAGCAGATATACCTGCAGCACATAATCCATCAGCATCATTATGGAAAACCAGCCCAACAACCCCACTATAGCTTCTTAATTCTCCAGCAATATCTTTAATCAACCTGAAGTACTCTTCCCTCATCCCACAAGATATCAATAGACTAAGAGACTAATAACTAATTCTAGTGTATAGCAGGTCCTCTCACTTATTCTTAATGGATTTATTGTGTTTTCATGGTTCAGTTTTACTGAGATCGAAATAGTTAAGAGATTTCCTCGGCTATCTCTTTATCTAGTCTTTCTAGAGCAAAAGAATGAAGTATTTATTATGCATACATTGGGAGTTCACGGGTAGCAGCACGTACAAATCCATTTACTATCTCTATCCTCTTTAGGAGAGCTCTAGCTAAGTCAGATATCGTTACTATCCCTACTAATACATTCTTATCTATTACTGCGAGCCTCCTTATCTTCTTCTCAGCCATAATCTGTAGTGCTTCTTCAACAGTAGCTGTAGGTTCTACGGCTATTATAGGCTTAGACATGATCTCCAATGCTCTAGTTTTAAAAATATCTAAGCCTTTAGCTACAACTCTTCTAACAATATCCCTCTCCGTGATTATCCCAACAACTTTTCCATCACTCTCAACGAAGCAAGCGCCAACTCCTCTATCCATCATGCTCCTAGAAACTTCAACTATATTTGCATCTTCTCTCACGGTTAAAGGGTCGGTAGACATAAATATTCTAACAGTAAACTCATTCTCCGATTCTTCATCACTCATATCCTCAGAGCATGAAACCTAGTAAATAAAGATTACAGAGTGCTTTAGACGATCAATTTCACCTACAATTTAAATAACTATGCAAGGTCGATTTTGTGGTTTAACTATTTATTCCACTAAACACTTGGATAATGTAGTGAGCGATAATGATAAGTCAGATACAGCCTGCAACACTTTTCCTCTTATTCTTCCTATCAATATTCATAATAATCATCGTATCATCTTCTATAAAGATTGTTACAGAGTATGAGAGGGTAGTAATCTTCAGGGTTGGGAGGCTGAAGGGTGCTAAGGGTCCTGGACTAGTAATAATTCTTCCAATAATTGATAGGAGGAGGATAATTGATTTAAGGCTGCTTACAATGGATGTACCAAAGCAGAGGATAATTACCAGAGATAATGTTACTGTGGATGTTGATGCAGTTGTATACTTTAGAGTAAGCGACCCCATCGCAGCAGCAGTCAAGGTAAAAGACTACGTTATGGCTTCCAGCCTTCTAGCTCAGACAACCCTTAGAGACGTTATAGGTCAAGTAGAATTAGATGAGCTACTCAGTAAAAGAGAAGAGTTGAGTAAGAGGGTGCAGGCAATCCTTGATGAATTAACTGAAGCTTGGGGTGTTAAAGTTACAGCCGTTGCTATAAGAGATGTTATAATTCCAGAGGCCATGCAGAGAGCTATGGCTAAACAAGCTGAAGCTGAAAGAGAGAGAAGGAGTAGAGTAATAATGGCTGAAGGTGAGCTTGAAGCTGCTAGGAAGATGGCTGAAGCAGCAGAATACTATACTAAGAGCCCGATAGCGTTAAGATTAAGAGAACTCCAAACTTGGAGTGAGATAGCTAGAGAAAAGAACATGATCGTTGTAACTGAGAGTACTTCCTCTCAGCTTGGAACACTTCTTGGAGTAATAAAAAGTGAGAAGAAAGAATGAAGAAGATCTACCATCTCATCCCGCTTATACTCTTTTTGCCAGCTTTACTAATTTACTCCCCCAGCGTAGCGGGTGAGCAATCTAGAGTAGCTTGGTTAAAGATTGAAGGATACATCTCCCCTGCAACTATTGAGTATATTAAGATGACCATTGTTGAGAACCCCTATGATTACGATATATTCTTAATTACTCTTGATACATTGGGAGGAGAAGCAGAAGCCACGTTAGAGATCGTCAAAGTAATCCAAGCTTCTGAGAAACCTGTTCTCTGCTTAGTCTACCCTGAAGGTTCAAACGCCATGTCTGCTGGAACATACATATTGATGACGTGTAGAATTGCAGGTATGGCCCCGTATACGCAGATTGGTGCATGCCAACCAGTGGTAGCAGGTGTTCCAAGCAATGATAGTAAAACAATAAATTTCCTATCTGAAAAGATAGCGTCTCTCGCAAAAATGAACAACAGAAATGAATCTATCGCAAGACTTTTCGTAACTAAGAACCTAGTTCTAGGACCTGAAGAAGCATTACAGAAGAATGTAATAGAAGTTATAGCTAGAAGCCCAAGAGAATTCTTGGAGAAGATAGATGGGTGGGAGGTAGTTGTTAGAGATAGAAAAGCAACATTGAACACAGAAGATAGCATACTGATAGAAGTTGATAAACCATTAAAAGTACACTTTATGGAGTTCTTCTCAAACCCCCTGATCTCATCCATCCTCCTCGCTGTCGGGATAATGACTCTCATTCTTGGTTTTGCCTCACCAGGCTGGGGAGCGGAAGTAGCAGGAGGAATACTCATACTCTTAGGATTGATAGGTCAGGGATTTGATGTGAACTTGGTGGGCTTACTATTAGTAGGGATAGGTGGAGCATTGTTAGTATACGAGGTCTTCTCTCATACATTCGGAGCAGCTGCTGTTGGAGGAATACTATCGTTGAGTATAGGTATAATATTAATGGCCGGCTCCCCACCTAGACAGCAGTTTGTTTCCCAGATATGGTTTAGCGAACTTATAACAACTATTTCAATCGTAATGATAATAATCTCGGTCTTCTTTGGTTTCCTAATCTATAAAGCTATCCAAGCAGTGCGGAGCAAACCCTACCTGAAAGAAGTACCCAGCGAATACGGTAGAGCACTAGATCTGCTTACTCCTGGAGTAGAAGGATATGTTAGAATTGGTGGAGAGCTTTGGAAAGCATTATCTAATAGAGAAGTAAAACCTGGAGAAAGAATAAGAGTCGTCGGAAAGATTGGAGACGTACTACTAGTTGAGGCGGTAGAAGAAGAGAAATGAAGATAATAGATGATCCTTCACTGAGAGAGAAGATAAAAGTATTCAGAGATAGAGTAGATGCAGCTGAAAAGCTTGCTGAGAGATTATTAGAGTATGGAGATAGAATGGATACGGTAGTCCTAGCAATACCATCAGGTGGTGCCCCTATAGGGTTAATCTTATCTAGGAAGCTTAACTTAGAGTTTAATCTTGTAATGGTTAGGAAGATCCATCTACCATGGAATCCTGAAGCAGGTTTTGGAGCGGTAAGCTGGGATGGAAGATATCTGATAAATCATGAACTTGTCGAGGTAACCCAGCTCTCTCCAAACATTATTGCTAGATGTATATCTAATGAGCTAAATGAGATAAAATTTCGGATGAGAGAATGGGGGCTAATAGAGTATAACCTAGATGTTAAAGATAAAATTGCCATAATTACAGATGATGGATTAGCATCCGGATACACTATGTCTGTTGCAGTAGAAGCAGTGAAGAAAAGAGGAAGTAAACAAGTAATAATAGCTGTTCCAACAGGTTCTTCTGAAGCATTAAGAATTCTGCATGATAAAGTAGACATGATTATATGTTTAAATGTAAGGTCTAGCAGGATTTTCGCCGTTGCTGATGCTTATATTGAGTGGAGAGATATATCAGATGGTGAGGTCAAGAACCTACTAGCAGAATACAACTATGTAAGGAGATTAAGATAATTCATATATAAGCTGGAAGCCCCTCCTTACTGATGGTTATGGACTATAGGAGACTAGGGAAGACAGATGTATACATACCAGTAATCGGCTTCGGAACATGGGAGATAGGTGGAAGATTTACTCCCGACTACTCAGCAGATAAGCAGGCAATAGAGATAATCAAGCTTGCAATCAATAAAGGCATAACATTCATAGATACTGCAGAAGTGTACGGAGCAGGGCATTCCGAAGAACTCGTTGGGGAAGCTATTAAAGAATTTAATAGAGATGATGTTTTCATAGCTACAAAAGTTTGGAGTTCCAATCTCAGATATAATGATGTATTAAAAGCAATGGAGGGCAGCTTAAAGAGACTAAAGATAGAATATGTTGACTTATACCAGATCCACTGGCCTAATCCAGGTATACCTTTAAGAGATACTATGAAAGCCATGGAGAAGCTAGTAATAGAGGGGAAAACAAGGTTCATAGGAGTAAGCAACTTCTCTGTAAGAGACATGGAGGAAGCAATGTCGTATCTTTCACATACAGATATAGTATCGAACCAAGTCCTCTACAACGTCATCGATAGAGGAATCGAAGATAAAATACTACCATTCTGTAAAGAGAATAACATCACAGTTATTGCATATAGACCTTTATCTAAAGGCTCTGTAGCCCAAGAACCATACAAGAGTAAATTAGAGAGTATTGGAAGAAGATATGGTAAGACAGCAGTACAAGTAGCTATAAACTGGGTGCTTAGACATGATAACGTAGTAGCTATACCTAGAACAATGAACCCACAGCATCTAGAAGAGATACTAGGCTCAATCGGTTGGAGAATGAGTAGAGAAGACTACGAAGAAGTATCAAGAATAATTTAATGGGCAGGCTGTCCCATAATCTTCACCTGTCAGCGGACTGATACTACATCATCCCATAATGCATCTCTACACATAACTACCTTATATATTGTTTTCAGTACAAGATAAAGAGTAGATTAGCATAGGGCTTCAGAGCTTTCGACCTTCATCATTAAATCTGGCAGCCAGGATTCATCATCGCCCTAAATAATATAGAGTAATCAGGCTGGAATTAAATCTTCAAACTTGATTTATGGTGTTTGATGAAAGAAGCATAAGTATTTTTACATTATGAAGTTAGAACCTAGTGTATGAATTGGCATAACATGATTAGAGAGTGATAGCTTGATATCTAGAAACTTCATTATATGCAATCCATGACTTCTGGAGTAACTGTATTGATGTCTATAAAGACCTACCCATCTTCTAGGAATAGGACCCTGTCAAGCGCACATTTCTCTAGAAGGGTATTTGTACTCTTGTTAGCAATTGTTTGGCTATTGTATAGATTTAACGGTGTCTACGATTAGCTTCTTTCCATATTCAACTATTTCTCTTAGTCTTTCTTCGGTGACTGCTTCTGCAGACATTTTTATCTGAGGCATAGTATTAGATGGTCTAATGAGCATCCATCCATCCTTGAAGTATGCTTTTACACCATCTAGTCTACTTATCTCTAATCCCTCGTTTGAGAGTTTTTCAGCAATCTTCTCTACTACTTTTCCTTTTATTTCATCTGGGCAATCGAATACCATTATAGGTGTTGATGGGTAGACTGGTATAGTATCAACTATTTCTGAGAGCTTCTTACCTGTCTTTGATAATATCTCTATCATTTTCAAGACTGCATAGATGGCATCATCAAACCCCCATACCTCTGAAAAATACAAGTGGTTACTCTTCTCTCCACCTATTATTGCTCCAAGCCTTCTAACTTCTTTCAATATATATGCTCTACCAACCCTAGATTCTATTGGCTCACACCCACTCTCTAGTATGAGCTGACGGAGAGCTGAGCTACTATTTAGATCGTAGATTACCTTCCCTCTCTTTTCTAAATGCTTTACGTACACTCCCAAGACTATGTCTCCAGACAGAATCCTACCTTTATCGTCTATGAATACTGCTCTATCACCATCACCATCAAATCCAACTCCAAACTCAACATCATTCTTCCTTACAACTTCTTGGAGCTCTCTTAATGTTTCTTCTGTCGGCTCGGGTAAGTGACCTGGAAATAAACCATCGGGTTCATCATTTAATCCGATAACTTCTATGCCTAGAAGCTCTGCAATCTTTGGGAAAACCATGGTCGTGGCCCCATTAGAATAATCTACAGCCACCCTCATCTTCTTCTCGATCTTTATCTTAGATAGTAAGAACTCTATATATTCGGGTAATAGTTCTCTCCATGTTTCAACCCCAAGTCTATTCGATATCTTCCATCTACCTTCTAAAACGATCTTTCTTAATTCTTCCATTCCAGCTCCTTCAGAGATTGTATCACCTTCTGCTGTAATAAGCTTCATTCCATTCCATTCTGGAGGATTATGGCTTGCAGTAATCTGTATCCCACCATGCATCTTCCCCCAGACTACTCCAAAGTAACTTACAGGAGTTGGGACTATCCCTACATTCACTACATTGCATCCACCTTCTCTCAATCCTTCCGAGATACTCTTCATAAGCTTCTCCCCACTCAACCTAACATCACGTCCAAGCAGGACATCCCCGAAATTATCCAGCATGCTTGCATAAGATAATGCTATAGCTTTAGCCAGCTCATCTGTCAAATCTCTCCCATATACACCTCTAATATCATATGCTCTAAAGACATTTGATGGAAATATACCTAAGCCGCTCAAGTATCGAGCCCCCATCATACTCATAAGTTAGCTAATAATTATACATGATCCTTTCATAACCTGGGGACCCTTAACCACTAATTCCCCAACCTCGCCTATCTGCATCTCTCTCGTACCTATTTCTACGTCAACTATCTTTGCATCGGTATCTGACCATGGGATACCTATAGCTAACACAAACTCCCCTATACTCACCTTATCGGAGTCCCCAAGCTTAATGGGTTTAAGTTTTCTGAACTCAGCCTTAAGTAGTACATGGCAAATAACAAAAAAGTGGGGAGGGAGCTGGCCGATAAGTTAAAGTAGCTGCGGCTGAGGGGGAACATAGCTCCCACCGTTATATGTCGGGAGTATAATTTTCACCCTACCAGCCTACAGCTTTTACCACTCATCGGCCAGTAGGGTTGTCAAATATTTGGTTGTTCGTTG
>CAZKRR010000022.1:0-19217 GCA_964555135.1 uncultured Nitrososphaeria archaeon | reverse complement strand
TAAAACAACCATAATATTGATCGGAGAATTACTAAAGAGAGCTGAAAGACTAATAGGCCATAAAGTTAAGGTTAGCAAGATTATTGAAGGTTATCTGACCGCCTATAATGTTGCTTTGAAGCGTTTAAGAGAAATAAGTATACCTATTGATAGGATGGATAATGCTATTCTGAAGAAGCTCATCTTAACACTTTTCAGTAGTAGAAACTTGGATGAGGTAAACTTTTTAGCGGACCTGGCGACAGAAGCGTTATCTTACACTCTTAAAAAAATCGATAGCAGAAATGTTTTAGACAGAGAGAGTATAAGGATAGTTAAGAAGGTAGGAAAGAGTCTCACAGAAAGCAGGGTTATTAGAGGCGTTGTGATAGATAAAAACATCGTTCATTTGTCGATGCCTAGAATTATACGAGATGCTAAGATAGCTGTCCTTAACATGGCGTTAAAGATCGATGAGTTTAGACATCTCCAGCCTTACAAGTATGAAATAAACATTAGAGACCCCGTCTATTTAGAGCAATTTTTAGAAGAAGAAGAAAAGATTGTTAGAGCCATGGTTGAGAAGATAATATCTGTTGGAGCAAATGTTGTAATCTGTAGAAAGAAGATAGGTAGGATCGCAAGCCAGCTGCTTGCTGAAGCAGGAATAATAGGCATAGGTAGACTCTTAAAAGAAGAAGACTTTAATGCTGTGGCAAAGATCACGGGAGCAAGCATAGTATCAGACCTAAATGACCTTAAAGAGGAAGACCTCGGAAGAGCATCGATAGTTAGAGAAGAAAAATTCGGAGACAAAAGCGTAGTAATAATTGAGGGATGTAACAATTTTGAGGGTGTTACCTTATTGCTAAGAGCTGGGCTTGAAAATTTACTTAATGAAGCTGAACACGCAATAAACGACGCAATAAGATACATAATTTCACTATTAGAAGAGCCGGCTTACGCACCTGCGGGAGGAGCTGTAGAAGAAGCTTTAGCAATAGCTATCAGGAACGAATCTACTAAATATAGTGGTAAAGAACAAATTGCAATGCATGCTTTCGCGAATGCATTAGAGAGCATACCCAGGCTATTAATCAGTAATGCAGGATATGACCCTGCAGACATACTTCCAGAATTAAGGTTTAAACATCTAAATGGAGAGCATTATTATGGGATCGACCCATATAGTGGCAAGGTTGTTGACATGATCAGGAATAATACTATAGAATCTTACAAAGCTAAGGAACAGGTCTTGAAGACTTCGTTTGAAACTGCCACTCTGCTACTGAGGGTAGACGAAGTTATAGATAGAAGATATGCTAAAAGACATGAAGGCGAGCTTGGAGGGCAATAATTTTGAGAGCTAATTTGAGATATTTTCATAAAAATTGTGTATAGTATGGGAAAATTAGACTAACATATATAACTAACTTATGAGTAGAGAGAATTGTATGGTGGAAACCTATGTGCTCTCAGTATCTAATAGGTGTTGATATAGGGACTGCAGGAACGAAAGCATCTATATTTGATTTCGAGGGAAACCAATTAGCAGTAGCTTACGAAGAATCTAAGCTATATTACCCAAGGGTTGGCTGGGTTGAACAAGAGCCAGAAGACTTCTATACTTCATCTATCAATACTATTAAACAAGTAATCAGGAAGTCTGGGGTAGATCCAAGAGACATTGCATCTATCGCGTTTAGTGGCCAGATGGCTGGAATCTTAGCTATAGATAAAGGTTGGAACCCTGTTATGAATTATGACTCATGGTTAGATATAAGATGCAGAGAATACATAGACTATATTAAACAAAACTATGAAGATCTACTGATCCAATTAACAGGGGCACCACCTACCGTAGACCATCTTCCAAAAATGATGTGGTGGAAGAATGAAAGACCCGAGATATTTGAAAAGATATGTAAATTTACTGTACCTGCAGTATATGTAGCAGGAAAATTTGCAGGATTGAAAGGTGAAGAAGCCTTCTACGATTATACATACGTTACATTTACAGGTTTATTCGATGTACATAAGATGAGATATTCTGAAGAGCTCGCTGAAACATTCAAGCTTCCATTAGATATGATGCCAAGAATCGTTAAGCCGTGGGAGGTAGTCGGAGAACTAACCTCTGATGAAGCTTCGAAGATGGGATTAGTGAAAGGAATACCAATAGTTGCCGGAGCAGGAGATGGAATGGCGTGTACTTTTGGTGCAGGCTTAACTCAGCCTGGTCTATGTCTAGATATTGCTGGTACGGCATCTGCATTCTACGTCTCTGTAGACAAAGTTGTGCCTGATACAAGATACAAGACTTTACTTTATTTAAAATCTATCGTGCCTGAACTATGGTGTGTAGGAGCCTACATTAATGGAGGAGGGTTATGTTTAAGATGGTTTAGAGATGAAGTTGCTACAGAAGAGAAGAGAAAAGCTCAGGAACTAGGTATAGATCCATATAAGATCTTAGATGAGCAAGCATCAAGAGTATCTCCAGGAAGCGAAGGCGTAGTCTTCGTTCCCCATCTAGGAGGTAGAGCGTATCCCTACAATCCTAGGATAAGGGGGGTTTGGGTAGGATTCACCTGGAAACATACCATTGGACACCTCTTTAGATCCATTCTTGAAGCAATAGCTTTCGAATACAATCACTACCTAAAAATACTCAGAGAACTGTTGAAAGAAGTTAGGATAGATGAAGTAAGAGGAATCGGAGGGGGGAATAAAAGTGAAGTATGGAATCAGATAAAAGCAGATATTTTAGGCATACCATACGTACTCCTCAATAGAGAAGAATATGCCGTTACAGCACTTGCAGCAATAGGTGGATACGGTGTAGGAGTGATAAAAGACTACGTTAAGGCAATAAATGAATGGGTTAAACCTGTTAGAAAGATCCAGCCAAACCCTGAAGTAAATGAGAAATACAAAAGATATTCAGACTTTTACGAAAAACTGATAAGCAGGCTAGACTTCATACTTGAAGGACACGAATTACTAACAGAGTAAAATCATAAACATGTATGAAGATCCTGATTCAGCAAGAGTTTAAACAATGTATCTTACTGCTGCAATATTAGCCTGAATAATAAAAAAGCTTTTTCACAATCCTAAAATACCAAAAATAGAAGGGGATTGAAATGAAATGAGTCAGAAAAAGCTTTATGGATATAATGGAAAAATCATTCGTATAAATTTATCAAAAGAAAAGATAACGTTCGAAGAAGTTCCAAGGGAGTGGTTGAAGAAATATCTAGGAGGCAGAGGATTAGCTGCAAGATACTACTATGACGAAGTCAGCCCATATACTTCTGCTCTCTCTCCGGAGAATAAGCTGATAATAATGACTGGACCATTGACAGGTACTATTGTATGGGGTTCTTCAAAAGCACACATAGTAACAAAATCCCCCCTAACAAATATCTACACCGTCTCTAACGCGGGCGGCCACTTCGGAGCATATATTAAAAAAGCTGGATATGATGGCATAATCATAGAAGGAAGAGCTAGCATGCCATCATATATTTCAATAATTGATGATGAAGTAAAGATAAGTAAAGCTGAAGACTTATGGGGCTTAAAGACTAGTGATTCTCAGAAAGCCCTACTCGATAAACTTGGAAGTGGTAATGGAACAGCAGCTTGTATTGGACCAGCTGGAGAGAGACTCTCTAAAATTGCTAGCGTTCAAGTTGATTTTCCAGGTTCACGAAGGGGTGGAAGCTTCGGTAGAGGGGGTATTGGAGCGGTTATGGGTTCAAAGAATCTTAAAGGAATATTAGTCTCAGGCTCAAAAGAAGTTGAAGTCGCAGAACCCAATAAATTATCAGAATATTTAAGATCAAACATTACTCTATTAAGAGAGACAACAGGCCACCACACTAAGTATGGTACAGCCCAATATATAGACTCACTTTATGAGCTTGGAGCTTATCCATTAATGAATTTTACTAAGACGAGAGTTGAGGAACATCTCATGACTAGGCTTTCATCTAAAGTATTCAGAGAAGAGTTTGTAGTGAAAGATGTAGCATGTTATCGTTGCCCAGTTGCATGTGGAAAGTATGCTAGACCAAATAGTGAAGAACATAAAGATCTTAGAAGTAAACCAGAATATGAAACGATTTGGTCGTTTGGTCCTCAATGTGGCGTATTCGATTATAACTATATAGTAGCAGCCAATAATTTTGCAGATGATTACGGATTAGATGGGATATCTGCAGGGTACGTAATCGGCTTTAGTATGGAATTATATGAAAAGGGTATTTTATATAGAGAGAAAACAGGTGGACTAGAATTAAAGTTTGGAGATGGTGAAACATTGATAGGATTAACAATCTTAATTGGTGAAAGAAGGGGGTTCGGTGAGAAACTAGCAGATGGAGTGGTCAGAGCTGCCCAGTCAATTGGACACAACGCTGAATACTATGCGATGCACGTAAAAGGTATGGAGCTTACAGCATATGAGCCTAGAGCATTCTATGGTATGGGTCTCGCATACGCTACTTCATCTAGGGGTGCATGCCACAACGTTGGTGGATGGACTATTAGAGACGAATTACTTAAACCGAAAATTGATAGATACGCAGTCAAGGGTAAAGGATTACTTGTGAAAGTGATACAAGATATAAGAGGATACGTTGATTCTCTAGGGTTATGTACTATACCTAGAAGAGCTCTAAACTTTACTGATACTCCTAAGCCAGAAGTTTTAAAATTTGTGACCGGAGTGGAACTTGATGAAGACTTAAACACTATTGGTGAAAGGGTCTACAATCTTGAAAGGATGATCTTAAACAGAGAAGGTATAAGAAGGAAAGATGATATGCTACCCAAGAGACTTATGGTGGAACCGATTCCAGACGGCCCTGCAAAAGGTCACGTCCTGTCCCCCGATATATTCAACACAATGTTAGACGAATACTACGCTGCTAGAAGGTGGAGTATGGATGGAGTGGTGTCTGAAGATATAAAAAATGCGTTAAAGTTACCTTAGGTGGGTTAACATGTCTCAACCTCAAAGACCTGAAAAAGTAATCATAGAATTTAGGGAAGGAGTTATAAAACCATATACACGGAAGAAAGAAGTCCGACTAAGCGAATTAAAAGAATACTTCTCAAACGTTGAAGAAGCGGAAAAAATGTTGTTGAAAGGTAAGGATCCCCTCATCTATGAATACTATGAATACATTTATTCTGAAGCTGCGGGAAACCTGAATCTTGGGTTAACAATAATATATCCTGGAAAGATCGGTAAGGAATACTATATGACGAAAGGGCATTTCCATGAAAGAGATGCCGCTGAGTTCTATTTCTGCCTAAAGGGGAAAGGTATGCTTCTTATGCAGAACAAAAATGGAGAAGTATCAATAGTAGAGCTTGAACCTGGCTCGCTAGGATATGTTCCACCTGGATGGGGTCATCGTACAATAAATACTGGAAGAGGTAAATTTGTCTTCTTCTTTGCTTATCCTTCAGATGCCGGACACAACTATACGATAATTAAAGAAAGAGGTTTTGCTAACTTAGTCGTAGAAGAAGCTAAAGCTCCCAAAGTTGTTCCTAATCCAAAATATCATAAAACTTAAACGTCTATACTTCGAAGCCCTCTTACTTAGGGAGCCAAGACTATCTTTAATCCTTCTGCTTTAAGGCTTTTCGAGAATGCTTCCAATCCATCTCTCAAGCTATACCTATGGGTTATCAGAGGCTTAACATCAATAAGCCCTGAGGCTACAAGCTCCAAGGTCTTCCTAAATTCTATTGGTGTCTGCATAGATGTTCCCAGCACTGTTATCTGCTTATAATGGATAATATTGGTGTTTATCAGTACTTCTTCAGAGCCGGCGGGGAGACCTGCGAAGAAGTTTATCCTCCCACCCTTACGGATTATTCTTAAAGCATCTCTCTGTGCATGTGGAGAACCTACAGCAACTATTACTGCGTCAACTCCATGACCATTCGTTAATTCTAGAATAGCTTTCTCAATATCTTCTTTTAGTGGATTAACCACATACTTTACGCCAAGACTCTTAGCTGTCTCTATCCTTCTATCGTCTACCTCACTGAGTATTATCCTAGAGGCTCCAGAAGTTTTAGCAAGCATGTAATGCATTAGACCTATAGGTCCCGCACCTATTATCGCTACAAAATCTCCTGGGCTTATATTAAGTTTTAGCTGCCCTCTTAAACAAGCAGCTAAAGGCTCTATTATTGATGCTTCTTCATAGCTTAGATCTTTCGGTATCTCCAGTACTCCGCCTACATGAAATGCTTGGGCGGGTATCTCGACATACTCAGCAAATGATCCATCAACATCTATGCCTATTGCATATCTATTAGGGCATAATACATGTTCTCCTGATAGACAGTATTCACATTTACCATCAAATATATTAGGGTTTACTACAACCTTCTTACCTACATAATCTCTAAGAGCTCCTTTCGCTTCAACGATATCTCCAGCGAATTCATGACCTAGAGTAATCGGAATCTTCGTTCTAGAACCGGTCAAATATGCTTTAATATCTGTAGCACATATAGTAGTAGCTTTAACTTTAAGGATAGCACTTGAATCTTTTAATAAAGGTTCAGAAATATCCTCAAGCCTTAGATCCCCCTTACCGTATAATCTTAATGCTAACATTGCTGAATCCAACAATCACATCTTCACGATCTTAATTTAAGCATTTTTCTATAACAACAGTAAGTAACTGGAGGAATTGTTTATGGTCTTATGTAAACAGACTTAACCTCAGTAAAGAATTCTAAGGCTTTTCTTCCCTGTTCTTTTAATCCAAAGCCTGACATCTTTATACCGCCAAATGGCATATGAGGTTCATTATAGTTTGTATGCATGTTTACTAACGCAACTCCAACTTTTGCCTCTCTAATGAATTTAAAAGCTTTAGATAAATCATTCGTAAATATCGAGGCTGATAAACCATACTTGCTATTGTTTAATACATCCAATGCTTGATCGAATGTTTCCACCGTTATCACTGAGAGTACGGGACCAAATATCTCTTCTTGAGCAATATCCATTTCAGGTGTTACTTCATCAAAGATTGCAGGTTGGATAAAGAACCCCTTATCATATTCTTCACCCGTTAATCTCGAACCTCCAGTAATGAGTTTAGCTCCTTGGCTCTTGCCCAATTCAATATAGTGTAGTATTGATTCCATTTGAGATTCACTTACTACCGGTCCAACATCAACATCTTCTCTAAGACCATTACCTACTTTAATTTTCTTCACAAGTTCTAGAATTCTATCCATAACCTTATCTCTAACATTTTTTGTAACGATTAATCTACTTGTAGCAGTGCATTTCTGACCTGCAACCCCATAGGTTGCGGAGAGGAAACCCTCCATAAACACGTTAAGGTTAGCATCATCTAATACAATACAAGCGTTCTTCCCACCCATCTCTAATTGAATCCTAGTGAGACGTGGAGATACAATAGAAGCTATTCTTAACCCTATTTCCGTTGAGCCTGTAAATGTTATTGCTTTTATCCTCTCATCTTTAATCAATAGTTCCCCTGCCTCAGCACCGCTGCCAGTTACACAATTTACTACACCTCTAGGTAGTCCTGCTCGATGTAGTATTTCTACAAGTCTTAATCCTATTATAGGCGTATAGCTTGCAGGTTTAAAGATGACTGTATTCCCAGCCATGAGAGCTGGAGCAATCTTCCAAACTGGAATTGATAAAGGATAATTCCATGGTGTGAGAACTAGAACTACACCTAATGGCTCCCTAGTATAATACGTGACTAGGTCGCTCCTATCTGCTTCATCAAATTCTCCTATTAGTCTACCTGCTTCCCCTGCAAAGAACTCCAACATCCTCACTGATACATCTACTTCTTTCCTCGACTCACTTAGAGTCTTTCCCTGCTCAATCGTAATAAGCTTTGCTAATTCATCACGTCTATTCTTCATTATTTGAGATGCTTTGAAGAGAATTAATGAACGCTCCGAGTAAGACTTTCTACTCCATATCCCAAAAGCTTTCTCAGCTGACTCCAAAGCATATTTTACAGTATCTATAGAGGCGCGCTTAATGTATCCTATAACTTCAGATGTAGCCGGATTGATATCTTTAAAAACGTGTTCACTTTCCAAGAATAGACTTTCCCCGTTTATAAAACTACTGTATAGAGGAATTTCCTGCTGCATGTATAAGCTATCGTGCAGTAAGGATTTTAACGTTTTCTAGATACAGTTTCTTTAGTAACTGTTGCTGTCGTAGAAAGCTTTTATTGTGTATATTATGTATATGGTTTCTACATTGTCAGTTTTAGAATTATGGAAATTTAATGAAGAATAGATTTTTAGCTACTACATCCTTTCTAGTAGCTGGCTTAAGAAGTTAACTCTCACCATTAACAGTAACCTCCAATTACTACGACTTCTCCACTTATGTATGATGCCTCATCTGATGCAAGGAACAATATTGTATTCGCAACTTCTTCAGGCCTTCCAAGCCTGCCGAATAAGTATCTATCCATTTTACTCTTTAATTCTTCTTCACTTCTATATGCTTTAAACATTTCAGTATCTATAGCCCTCGGGGCTACAGCATTAACTCTAATATTGTATGGCATTAGATCTTGTGCTAAAGATTTCGTGAATCCTATTAAGCCTGCTTTAGAAGTTGAGTAAGCTATTATCTTGTCTCCTCCTCTTAACCCCAAAATAGATGTAACGTTAATTATGGCTCCTGATTTATTCTTAATCATGTATGGGACAACGTGCTTACAGCATAGGAATACAGATCTAAGATTAACTTTCATAACTCTATCCCAAGTATCAATATCCGTTTCCAATATTGTTCCGATAGGCTGTATAGCTGCATTATTGACAAGAACATCTATACTTCCATACTTTTCTATCACGGCATTAACCATACTTTTCACATCCTCTACTTCCGAAACATCTGCTTCGATAAATAATGCAGACTTTTCGGATATTTTCTCGTTAATGTATTTAGCTGTAGCTTCGCCTTCATTTTTAAGTATATCTACGATAACTGTTTTAGCGCCTTCTCTAGCGAAAATAATTGCAGTCGCTTTACCTATGCCTCTTGCAGCACCAGTTATAATGGCCACTTTATCCTTAAGCCTTCCCAATAAATATCCCGAAAACGTGCTTAAGGATAGCATTATTTAATTATTACTAAATATTTATGAATACCGCTCTGAAGCTATGTAATTAGTGGCAACTCACCATATTTATTGTAAAGATGGGGTACGTAAAAAAATATTAGTAAGACATTATGATTTAGCTTTAGGTGCTGGTGTATGGGTTTATATGAAAGATATGAAGTTGTTGCGAAAGTCATAGAGGTAGGGCTCGTACCAATATTTTATCACGGAGATGTTGAAGTTGCCAAGAAAGTATGTACAGCTGTTGTAGAAGCAGGCTCAAAATTGTTAGAATTTACCAATAGAGGGCCAAGAGCATTTATGGTCTTTGCGGAACTTACTAAATGGCGTGATTCAGAAAAACCTGACTTGATACTAGGTGCTGGAACAATAATAGACTCTGCTACTGCTGCTCTCTACATAAACCTAGGTGCAGACTTTATAGTTGGACCGAGCTTTAATCCAGAAGTTGCAAAACTTTGTAATAGAAGGCATGTAGCATATGTTCCTGGATGTAGCACTCCTACAGAGATAGCTTACGCGGAAGAACTTGGCGCAGATATACTTAAAATATTTCCAGCTGAGATACTTACACCCAAGTTCATAAGAAATCTTCTAGGACCGTGCCCTTGGTTAAAGCTTATGCCTTCAGGGGGTCTAGAACCTAGGAAGGAGATGATTGAAGAATGGATTAGTGCTGGTGCCGTAGCATTGAATATGGGGACCTCACTATTGAGACCAGATTTAATAAAAGCTGGAGATTATGAAACTCTTAAGAGACTCGTAGAAGAATGCTTAAAATATATTCGTGAAGCAAAAGCAAAAAAGCAGAAGTAGAGAGAACTCTCCATGAAGCCGAAGATACTTATTACATCACGGTCTTATGGAAGATACTACCCCGACCAGCTTGAAAGATTAAGAAGCCTAGGAGAAACAGTATATGCAGAGAACCCTCCACTTAAAGAAGATAGATTATCTCAGATAATTAAAGAATATGATGCTATAGTTGCTGGATTAGATGATTATACTGCTAAAGTCTTAGAAAAAGCTGAAAGATTAAAGATTCTTGCAAGATATGGTGTAGGAACAGATAATGTTGATTTAAAGAAGGCCACCGAGTTAGGGATCATCGTGACGTACACACCTGGAGCCAACACCATAGCTGTCGCAGAGCACACTTTCGCATTAATACTTTCACTAATAAAGAATGTTCCTAGATTAAACGAGGTTGCAAAAAAAGGTGAATGGAGCGGGAGAAGAGAATTGAATAGAGAACTCTATGGAAAAGTTTTGGGGATAATAGGTCTAGGAAGTATTGGAAGGACTGTTGCTGTAATGGCTAAAGGGTTTGGAATGGAAGTCATTGCACACAGTCCTCGTGTGAAGAAGGAAGACGCCGACAAGGTTGGTGTTAGACTAGTATCGCTTGAGGAATTACTACAGAAATCAGACATAGTTACTATACATACGTCGTACTCTCCTGAGAAGTACCATCTGATTGGAGAAGAACAATTAAAGATGATGAAGAAAACAGCCTACATCGTTAATACAGCACGAGGAGAACTGATAGATGAAAAGGCTCTTGTAAAAGCTTTAAGAAGAGGAGATATTGCAGGGGCTGGACTAGACGTATTTGAGCAGGAGCCACCTTCTCCAGATAATGAATTACTCAAGTTAGACAATGTTATTGTTACACCACATGCTGCATCACATACTTGGGAGGCAGTAAGAAGAATGGGCGAGATGGTTACAGAAGATATAGAAGCAGTATTAAAAGGATTTAAGCCAAGAAACATCGCGAACCCTGAAGTACTACAGAGAACAAACTTGAGGGCAAGAATTACTTACGCTAATAAATAAGGTTTCCGTGGCGTGTTTTGGATGGCTACTCCATGTTTGTCGTAACGTTATACTTGCTGCATAGAGTGTCTTTGGATGTATGCTTTTAGCGGGGTAGTCTTGAATGGTTAAGAATAATCTTCCTGATCCTGAAGAAGCTGTAGCTAAGTGGCTTAATATATCTATCTTCAACATATTAGTTGGAAAATGTGAAATGGCCTGTGCCTAATTCGGGGGTGTCTTCTTTCTACCTTTTTCTGACAGGGGAAAGAGCTCCCTATCCTGACCTAGTGCACACGGCATATTCATGAGTCTAAGCTATAAAACTAGAAAGAATGAGATAGTCAAAAGTATGTGTGGAGTCAGTGCAGAATTTATAGTGATCTGGACAAGGGTTATAGATGGTTGCGAAAACTCTCTAGGAGTCAATTTTTACTATCTATGGCAGCATAGTTTCCGGATAAAGAGTATATGTTCCATGTAAGCTATAGGAAGGTGTATAAGATTTCTAGGCATGGCGTTGGAGTCTTAGGATTGTACAGGATCTGGCTAGGAACGCATCAATGGTCAAGATTGCAGGCGAGATGAGATATAGGAGAGGTGCATAGTTGATAAGGGCTATGATGTTAATGGGCTTCAGAGAGGCTTGGACTAAAACATAAGCGTGAGAGATCTGGTGTAAGGAACAAGGTTGAAAAATTCATCAGATATCTTAAGAAGGGGACTGTAGTTTCTATCATAAGCTAAGCGCAAATGACCTCATACAGGAAGCCATGAACCTCAAACTATTCCTAAACATATTCACAATATATTAACAAACCGCAGGAATAAGAAGTGGGTGAAAAATGCTTATCTGGACACCATTAGGAGGGCTTATCTTTCAACGGTAACTATTGGGAAGAATGGGAGAATAAAATTCTTGAAAAATTCTGAGCTTGGAAGAACGATAATAAGAGCTTTAGAAGAAGGATCCGACATCAAACTATACATTCAAGACTAACCAACATATCAAGAATTATTCATATTCTTGGTGGGGTCTTACTATAGTTTTTAACCCTCTTCTATTTATGACGATGTTGAATGCTCTATCGATTTCTGTTAATGGAACAATATTAGATATTAATGGTTCTACTCTAACTAATCCCTTCTCAATGAGTTTGAGAGAAGTTGTAAACTGTCTTACATTATGTTCTGAAGCTCCAATAATTGAGATCTCTGAGTAATGTATCTTGTTCGGGTTTATAGAGATTTTTTCTTCAGGATATGTTCCAGAAAAAACAATTATTCTACCATTTTTTCCAACAATATTCAGAGCAGATTCTAGAGCCTCGGTGCCCTGAGTAGCAACGATTACAGCCTCTACTCCGTAGTTGTCTGTTAATCTTAAAATCTCTTCATAGATATCTACTTCCTTAGAATTAAAAGTATAGTCTGCACCTATTTTCTCGGAGAGCTCAAGTCTATCATTATGATGCCCGATCATCACGACTTCTGCACCTCTTAGTTTTGCAAGCTGTAAGTGGAGCATTCCTATAACACCATCACCTATGATAGCCACAACCTCGCCCATAGATATAGAGGCTCTCTCAATAGAATTAATGCAGCTAGATAATGGCTCAACGAAACATGCCTCCTCAAAGGATATTTTTTCTGGAAGTTTTAGTAATGTCGGTCCATAGGCAAGACCATATTCTGCGTATCCCCTAAGATAATATCTCTTATTTATGCAGTGGTGTGTTAGGTTTCTCCTACAATATCTACATGCTCCGCATGACGCTATGTGGTCTACAACGACTCTATCATTAACTTGGATTTTCTCGACATCCCCACCTACTTCAATCACTACACCAGACCATTCGTGTCCCGTCAAACCATAGCTCTCTTCACCATAAAAAGTATGTTTCCCATAACCTAAGAAGTATCTTATATCTGTTGGGCACACTCCGCAAGCCATTATCTTGACCAGCACTTCATTTCTGTCTGGTCTGGGTATAGACCTCTCCTTCAAAACTAGATTCTTAGGAGAAATCAGGTACGCTGCAAGCATATTCTTGGACACCACTCGTATGGGGAAACTCTGTTTAACATAAGCATTACCATCCTACCGTGCTCCCGTCGACAGGTAATACTGCTTGTGTAGCATGTTGGAAGAATAGCTTTTCCAGTCCGTTATCCGAAGGTTTAAAATTTATAAATAAGAGGGATGGAGCCGATAATCATTATTAAGAAAAGAGTTGAGCTTAAAGCTGATGGATGGGTCTTATTCAAATGTAAACATAACGAATGTAACAATATTAATCGATGGAAAGATAGGAAGATATGAACTTAAAGAAGCGCTAGCATGCCCACAGAGTCTATGAAGCTAAACATGAAAGAATACAGAAGCTGTCAAAGTTCAAGCCTAAGACTTCTAAGAGATTACTACGAAAATATTCAGGACGTGAGAAGAAGAGGGTAGAGGTTTCGTGCATAAACTGACTATAGAGATAGCTAGAGAGATTAAAGAATCTAACGCTAGAGCAATAATGGAGAAGCTTAGGGAGATAAAGCATACAGTTCTAAAAGGCTCTAAGGAACAGAACAGGACGCTATCAAAATGGAATACTAAAATATAAGCTCAAGTAGCTTGACTTGCCAGTAAAATATGTGGACGCAAAGAACCCTTCAAGAACCTCTCCCAACTGCTTTAGAAGCATGGTTTCATATTGGCGGGACTAATGAGATGCAAGAGATGCAACTTAATAATAGATAGAAGATATTGTAGCTGTATTGGATATTCAGATGTGGGGAGAAGGGTTCCCTAAAGATCTCACAATGAGCTAGCTGAGAGGGAAAAGCTATGTAGAAGTAACAATCTACTAGGTTATCTCTGCTCAACTTGGAACCGATTAAAGATAACGTATCCATTTAACTTGTCAATGAAAAACGTGGAGACTTTCCCTTCTAAAGATATTATTTCATGATCTTTATTCTTCTCCTATCTATTGTTAAGATAGCCATTACTATAGCTATCGCTCCAAAAACTATCATTCTAACGTTAAGGTCTATGGCAAGCATGCTCAACCCTGAGTCAAGCCATCTAATTATCAATACTCCTAATAGAGTTCTATGAACCCCACCTACACCTCCAGTTAAAGCAGTACCACCAACTACCACGCTTGCGAATAAGGGAATCATGTCTAAGACTCCAACCTGCATGTGTCCGGCTTGAATCTGGGAAGCATAGAGTATTCCTGAGAACCCTGCAAATAGTGAGCAGACCATGAAGGTAAGTATCCTAACCATTTTTACATTTATACCCGCTAGACGTGCTCCAACAAGATTTCCACCTACTGCGTATATTGCTCTACCGAAGGGTGTGACGAACGTTAAGAATATGGATATGAGCCAGATAGTAATAGTCCAATAGAATATCGAGGGTAGACCTGCAATCATTGTTGTAGATAAAGCTCGGAAAGCAGGATCAGTTATCATCCTTGTATACCCTCCAGAAATTACTTGAGCTGCTCCTTCTGCAATCATGGAAGTCGCTAGTGTTACCATAAAGGATGGAATATTAAATCTTGCAAGTAGCAATCCATTAACGAATCCGAAAATTGAGCTTACAGCTAAGGCTGCCGGGATAGATAAAAAGCCTATTGATGGATACAGGACTGCGAAGATCATAGCCGATAATTTTAGAACACTTGGAACTGAGAAATCAAATGAGCCCATGAGAATGACGAGAGTTAAACCACATGCAGCTACCAAGAAAAAAGACATGCCATAGACTAACGTGATTACACTATCCCAACTAGTTAAAAAGTAGGGGTTAGCGATTCTGAGACCTATTAATAGGAGGATTAACCCAGTTACCGGTATTATTGTATTAAGATTTCTCTGGAACCATTCACGCGACGAAATTGATTCCTTCATTCTCTACCTTCCCTCTTAAGCAATTAAAGCACCTTTAAGAGCCTTAGAAGCGATAACGACTGCTCCTAGTAAAAGCGCTCCGATATATAGCTTAAGATGGTTTGGATCAACTCCTGGTAAAAGAAATAAGCCATTAAATATCAATACGTATACTAACGCTCCGAGAAGCGTTCGATGTGGACCACCCATTCCTCCTGCTAATGGGGTTCCTCCTAGAACTATTGCGGCGAGACCTCTTACAAGCTCGCTTGGATCAAAGTCTACTCTTGTTTGATTCCCTAGATGGACAAATATAGCGATAGACCCTAGCCCCACCAAGAACCCACTAAACATGAATGCTAGAATCTTATACTTTTCAACATTTATACCTGCTAGTTTTGCTCCTTCTTCATTTGATCCAATAGCGCAAAGATACGTTCCAAGTTTTGTGAAGAACATTAAGAAGATGGATATTGCTATTGTTGGGAGTGAGAGAAGAAATGGTGATGGAAGATAAGGTATTGGAGACTCTCTTAAGAAATTATAAGCTGGTACTGTGAGCGTCAGAACTCCGGATATGTTTCTTACATATGTTGTTAAGAATGCAAGTACAGCTGTCATTGCGAGAGTTAAGATGAATGATGGTATCTTAGCTTTAACATGTACTACTCCATTAAATAATCCAATGAGTAGCCCAAAGATTGGATATATGAATATTGATGCTAAACCAAGGTATGGGTATAGTAGCCATACTAATGCACCTCCAAACATCCATATCCCCATGTATGAGACGTCAATAGATCCGAGAAGAATAACGAAAGTCGGGCCTACAGCCAGCATCGATGTAACAGCGAAGTTCTTTAAAATGGCTACTAGATTACTTGATGAGAGGAATCTCTCTGTGACAATTGATGAGAATATTATTACTAGTCCGAATATAGCCCATATGGCTGGATTTCCTCTAATCAATCTCCAAGCAGAGGTAAGTATTGGTAAGGTTACTGCTCCTTTTCTAAGATTACTACTCAAAGCTCCATCACCTTCCTAAACTCCTCATTTGCATATAATTTCTGTATCTTTCCATCTCTTATTAAAACTATTTTATCGCAGAGGATTGCATACTCTTTAGGGTCATCACTTACTAGAATCATCGATATACCATTCTTCTTCATCTCTAACAATACTTCATAAATGTCTTCTCTAGCACCTACGTCAATACCTATAGTTGGGTCTTCTAAGATAAGTATTTTTGGACTTTTCTCAAGCCACTTACCAACAGATACTTTTTGCTTACTTCCTCCACTCAATGAATAACACTCTGTATCTACACTTGGAGCTTTAATTCTAAGCTTCTTAACTATCTTCTCTGCAAGAGTTTTTTCAGCCCTAAAACTTATTACCGAAACGATCTTTAATGGTCTTCTTACAATCTTCTCAAAATTCACTATAGAGACGTTCTTCCTTATAGGCCAATAGAGAAATAATTCTTTACCTGTCTCGCCTGAGAAATATCCAATACCTCTACGCAGTCTTGAATGAGGTTCACCTTTTATGTCTATTTCCTTGTTACCTACGATTAATTTGCCGCTATCTGCTAAGAGCTCGCCATATAGTGTTTTCGCTATTTCACTCTTACCGCATCCTGCAGGTCCAAATAGTCCAATACACTCTCCTTCGCGTACATCGAAAGTGATATCTTGATAATAACCTTTCTTTGTAAGGTTCCTGACAGATAAGAGTATTGGTCTACCCTCAGCCTCAGCTCTTCCATATTCATGACCTCCATAAAGTTCATAATATGAAACTCTGCCAACTATTTCTCTAAATAACTGATCTTCAGAGATTTTTTCCACTGAAAGATCGTGGTGTGCAACTAGCTTTCCATCTCGTAGAACATATATTCTATCACTGAACTTCATTACTTCAGGGATTATATGTGACACGAATATGAAGGAATTATTCTTCTTCAAGTTCAATAGATATTGAAATAATTCATCCCTCTCTTCGATTGATAATGGAGCAGTAGGTTCATCAAGAATGATTATAGGCGTGATATCTGATGCTTCACCATCACTGATTGCAAGTCTAATACTGAGGATTGCTCTTGCTATCTCAACCATCTTCTGTGTAGATAAGGGAAGTTCATACATATAACTACTCAAATCGCACCTTACTCCAAGCTCATCAAAGACTGATTTAGCGATCCCTATGATCTTCTCTAGCTGCAATCTTCCAAGTCTAGTAAATTTCTCTTCAAGACCTAGAAAAAGAAACTGGTATACTTTAAGATGAGGTATTACACCTCTTTCTTGGTAAACTATAGAGATGCCTCTTCTCAAAGCTTCTATAGGATTCCTAGGAAAGGGGACTCTCTGACCAATGTAGTATAGTTCACCGCTGTCTGGCGGATATACTCCTACAAGTATCTTCATTAGTGTAGATTTACCCGCACCATTCTCACCAACTATACTGAGGATCTCGTTTTTCCTGACTTCTATAGTGACTGCATCAAGCGCCTTAACGACATTATCAAAGGTCTTAGAAATATTTTTAGCTTCTAGTAATTGTTTTTGAATATCCATAACTCACTCGCTCCAATACAAAAAATAAGAAGGGAGTTTATTAAAGATTATTAAAGAAGGAGCGATATACCTACTCTAATGCTCCCCAGAATGGTTCAAGCTTCAAGCCTTCAGCTTCAGCAGCCTTTAATTTAGATTCATTATCAGTATAAGTATCCCATGTCAGCTCAAGGAAGTACTTCATGGTTAAGCCGAACTGTTTCCTGAAGGATTCAAGGTTCTGTCCCTTAGTTCTATCTTCTGTAACCTTCATTCTCTTCATCATTGGTACATAGTAGAAGTTGTTAGCTGTTAGATAGTTCTTTGCATGTCTATCATACGTTAATCCAAGCTCTTGACACTTTCCAACAGAAAGTGTTCTGAAATCATATGGATATTCCTTAGCAGGATAAACCTCACTAATCTTCTGGAATTCTAGTAATTTTCCAGAATCTACGACTACGAAGTTTGGGTGCCACCATAATCCAGAAGACTTTATAAGTTCTTCATTTTCTTCCTTGATACGCGGTGTCGTCATGTTGAGAACTGTTGTAACCCATGGAGATTGAACCATCTCATCCCTAAGTGGGTATGATGCACCTGTAACAGCATCATAGGTGGCTGCAACACGGTATCCTCCAAAATACTGGAATTCTGTTAGAGAGGTCACAAACCAATCTCCTTTTACAACCTCTTCTAGGCATGCCACTATAGCATCTCTTGCAGCTGCGAATGGTCCGATGTCTATACCTCTTTCTTTGAAGACTGAAACTGTACCCATTGCTTGGTCGTCGTTATGACCCCAGACCGCCTCATAGTCTGTTCTTACAGCTAGAGCATCTTCACCCGCTTTTCTACCACCTGGATATGCCCATTCACCCCAGTAATGTCCAAGTAGCTGTATAAACGGATATCTCCTCCAAGCAATAGCTATACCTTGATTTATCAATGCTGTAGAGTCTGGAGCAATAGTCTTGGAAGATTGTACATGCAGAACCTTGCTTTTACCATACTTCCTCATCTTCTCAAATAGTAGTGTCATGCAGTGGAAGCTCATCTCATCTGACATAGTACTGAATTCAAAGAACCAATGTGGACCTCTATCACCAGGCAGTAATGCAGGGTCTCTACACCAAGCAGATGCTGCAAATACTTTATTCTCTTCACATAATCTAACAATCTCCTCCATTGCTGCTAGTGCCGGGGCCCAGTAAACTACACCCCTCGCACCAGCAGCAATTAATGAGTCAGTAGCTTCAACCGCTTTTAATGCTTCGGCACCTATTTCTATTCCCTTAAAATCTAGCCCGAGCTGTTTGCAGGCTTGGTCTGCTCCTTGATAATCATATTTTGGTGCTTCTTGAGCTAACGTCCAAGTAACGTATCCAACGAGGAATTTCTCTCCAGGCTTACCTGTAGCATACTTCTTTGCTAGTTCACTTCTAAGCTCCGCAAGCCCTGGAGCAGCTGGAGGAGTAACTGTCGAGACGACTGTTTCAGTTCTAGTAATGGTTGTAGGTACAGTTACTGTAGCAGCTCCAACAGTCACAGTCTCTTTAACTGTTGTAGGAACTGTGACTGTTGCTGCTGGTACTTCAGGTTTTAATGCATATCCTGCTACTCCTCCTATCACGAGCCCAGCTACAGCTGCTCCAGCAACCTTTGCAGCAGTTCCTACAGCCATTCTTCTGGAAATCTTCCTGTTAAGAATGTTTTCTTCATTACTCATATTTCTCTTAAACCTCAATAATAATGTTTGACTAGCCTCTTATAAATCTTCTCAGTA
>CAZKRR010000021.1:0-19566 GCA_964555135.1 uncultured Nitrososphaeria archaeon | reverse complement strand
TTTCGAAGCTGGATTAAAGAAAGCAGGAAGAGAAGAGGGGGCAAAATCTCTACTACTCGGTAAGAGAGGAGATAGAAACCTAGCTCTACCTTCATATCTCAACTCAACCGGGAATGAGAACATCTGCTTCAACTCTTCACAATCTTGAGACATTACCTACACACCCTAAACTACTTCCTTTAATGAGGTCTCCACATTATCTCCAGGAACTAAATCTCTAAACAACTATAAATATAATGCTAAGTTGGAGTCGCTATTCTCTGCTTAACATAGGGCATAATCTATAAGTAAAGATTCTTATTTAAGGTGGAGTTTTTTCTAGGACTCTCTAAGGTATGATTTTATAATTGTCCAGAATTTTTCTAGGCAGAGGAGACTATCAATAACATCTCTTTCAATCAATGATTTTTAGAGAAATAAAACTGGGAAGATTGAAGGGCTCACGGACATAAAGATTATTATCGGAGCTGATGAAGCTGTAAGATCAACTATTCTTGAAGCAATATATGCTGTCTCGGCATGGGCTGAATTCATTGACAACATAAAGAAGCAAAACAAATTTGATGTAATCGCGTATAGAAGAACAGAGAGAAAGCTGTTAGAGAAGTGTGGATGAGGGTTCCCAAGACTCCTAAGGCCAATCTTGTTGCAGGTATAGATGTTGGTATTAACAACTTGATGGCTATATATGTTGAGAACGACTTGGCAAGGCTTGTTAATGGTAAACCGTTAAAAGTATTCTGTATTACTGAGGATTAGGACAGCTGAATATCGGTCCATGCTTAATAGGTACGGCTTGAAGGCCTTTAGGAGGCTTAGGCTTATGTACTCTATGTGGAGGGGGCAGATAAAGAGCTATGTTGATGCGAGAGTTAGCAGGCTATTGAGTGACTCTACAATATAGGTATCACAACAATTAAGATTGCATAACCGAAGAACATTGCACAGGAGAATGGAGACTTCAACCATATCCACGTGTGGACATATGGTTACATGCTGAACAGGATAGGCGAGGTCGCCGACAAGTATGGAATAACTGTGATAATGTTAATGAAGCATATACATCATCTAAATGCCTAATACATGGGGAGAAATTCGGAGGGAGAGTAAAGAGAGGACTATTCAAATGGACAAAACTAAACAAGATCTTCAACGCTGATTTAGTAGGAGCATACAACATATTCATAACCCCGAGTCCCAGAAGGGGTAACGGGCTGGAGACCCAACCAGAATTGAACTCCTCGAAACGGGGAGAGATAATCCAAACCCTCCGCTCTAGAGGGGGCCCTCGCCCTTTAGGGCGGGGAAGGAATCAGTCTTTCCAAAGATTAGATCATTAACAGTAAACTATGCCAATAATTTCATCAATGGCCTAATTATGTTAGTATCTTCTCATGAATAATGCGATAAAGAACCCATTACACATATCAGTATGTGGGTAGAGCCTACGAGCTTCAGCTAGACCTCTTAAACCATGCAAACCTATGCTTAGAGATGGTTCTACTAATTCAAAGCTAGGATTTATTCTTAGAAAATCTTCTACGACATGCTCATTTTCTTCGACCGTTATACTGCATGTTGAGTATATTAGGTATCCTCCCCGCTTAACGTGTCTTGATGAGTTTTGAAGTATTTTTGACTGGAAGTTTGAGAACATTTTAATATGTCTAGGCTTAATCACCCATCTATAGAATGGTTCTCTCCATATTAATCCAGTAGAACTACAGGGTGGGTCAACTATCACCTTGTCTACTTCAAGCCTTATTGGTAAAGGTTTCGTAGCATCGGCTTGGATCACTTCAACTATTCTTACATTGAGAAAATTCATTCTCTTCACCTGGCTCTTAATCCTCTTCCATGATGAATCTATAGATACGATTAACCCTCTATTCTTCATCTCCAATGCTGTAAGCCAAGTCTTGGTTCCTGAAGCTGAACATACGTCTAGTACAATTTCATTAGGCTTTGGTTTCAAAATCTTTACTGCATAATAGCTTGAGAAATCATGTATAGTTACTAGCCCTTGATTCATAAGGTCTTTTAATCCTTTAGTGTTTGAAGTCTCTACAAGATAAATGTCTGGAATTCTATTATCCTCTTTGAGGACTATATTTCTCTCTTCTGCTAGTTTTAGAATCTTCTCTTTATCCATCTTTAGAGTATTTAATGATGCATATATTGGCGGGTTAACCCTATCTTGAAAATCTAGATAGTATTCCGCATCTATCTTACCCATTAGTTTTTCTAGATATCTTGTAAACCACATAGGATAATTTACTTCCACCTCAGGTCTTGAATAGATTAATCTTAAGATGCCAAGATGTTTTTCAAGTTCTCCTGGCCAATTCTTACCCATAGATTGTCTTAACTTAGATACTAGTATGGTAATGTCTCCAAAATCTATTCCACCAATTATACATGAGGAAATAAGTTCGAGTATAGTTTTACTCACCCAATCTAGCACAGAGTCAGATATGATGTTTTCTAGATATCTTAAAGCTGATTTCCTATAAATAGAGTATGTATGCATTATCTTCCTAGCCATTCTTAATTCTTTAATAGTGTATCTTTTTTTCTTTGCTGCGAGATATAACGCGGAGCTAGGAGAGATACCAGTCTCCTGACACAGTTTAAGAGCTTCTATAGAAAGTATGATGGCTTCCGGGTCCACTCGTAGCCCATTTATCAGCTTTGAGCTATCCTATTAATATTTTCATAGATAAGCATCTATGTTTGTAAAAGGAAATAAACAAGTATATGCTTTTAACTTTAGGATGGGTCAGACTAGCCTTGATGAGCATCTGAAGTTTAAGTCTTATTTCTTATTGGGATGTGCTTATGATGGTAAAGAAGGTAAAGCATACCTGAAACTTTTAGATATGGAAGATAATAAGGTAGAGATTCTGCATGATGAGTCGGGCCATAAACCGTATTGTTATGTTTTAGAAAGCCCTGAAGAAGTAGAGAACCTTAAACTTCAAGGAGTAGCAAGGATTGAGGTTGAGAAGAAATATGATTTATTCAGAGATAGAGAAGTCAAACTTACTAAGATTTATGCTAGTGACCCACTAGCTATTGGTGGTACATCAAATTCTATTAGAGAGAAGCTGAGGGCATGGGAAGCCGATATACCCTACCATCTCTGTTATCTATATGATATGAAGCTTGTACCGAGTATTCCATATCGTCTAGATAATGCAAAACTCTTACCAGCCGAGCCGGATAGAGATAAGATTAGGAAGATAATCGAGAAATATTTTCCAGATTTATCAAAAGATGATAAAAAGATCATTGAAGAATGGATAACACTAATGGAGGCAGAGCAGTGCAAGCTTAAACATTTATCAATAGATATTGAGGTTCTCTCACCTATAGCTACACGTGTTCCATCTCCTGATAAGGCTAGAGATAAAGTCGTTGCAGTTTCCATGGTTGGAAGCGATGGTAGAAGGGAAGTCTATCTATTAAAGACTCCTAATTTTACTGAAGTAGAAGGAAATACTGAGTTTACTGCAAAGGTTTTCGATGATGAAGTTGAGATGTTGAAGAAAGTCTATGAAGTAATTGAAGAATACCCCATAGTGGCCACGTTTAATGGAGATGATTTCGATATGCCATATCTTAGACATAGAGGTGAACAGCTCAAGATCCCTAAAGAAAAGATACCTATAACGCTGGGCAGAGAAGGGGCATCGTTAAGGAAAGGCATCCACATAGACCTCTATAGATTATTCAACAACAAGAGCATTCAAGTATATGCTTTCGATAATAAGTATAGAGAACATACACTTGAAGCAATAGCTCAATCATTAATAGGTAAGGGGAAACTATTAATAGACAAACCGATTAGCCAGCTAACCAGTAGTGAGCTAGCAAGATATAGTTTTTACGATGCATTACTCGTCCACGAATTGCTAACATTTGATGATGAGCTACTACTAAAATTATTAATTGTTATCTCTAGAATTAGTAGACTACCCATAGAAGATGTTTGTAGACATGGTGTTTCAGGATGGATAAAGAGTCTACTATATTATGAACATAGGAAGCGTGGATATATTATACCTAGGTCTGATGAACTAATAGAAGAGAAGGGAGTGATCTCCACTAAGCCTGTTATTGAGGGAAAAAAGTATAGAGGAGCTATAGTGGTTGACCCCGTACCTGGAGTACATTTCAATGTAATCGTCTTAGACTTTGCTTCTCTATATCCATCTATCTTGAAAGAATGGAATCTAAGCTATGAGACCGTAAGATGCGTACATGAAGAGTGTCAAGATAACATTGTCCCTGAGACTACTCATTGGATATGTAAGAGGAGGAGAGGAATACAGAGTGAATTAATTGGATGTTTGAGAGATATTAGAGTTAGAATATATAAGCCGTTAAGTAGTGATAAATCTCTGCAAGACCTTCAGAGAAGATGGTATGGAGTAGTCCAGAGAGCTTTGAAAGTATTTTTGAATGCTGCTTACGGTGTCTTCGGGTTTGAAGGTTTCCCACTATACTGTCCACCAGTTGCTGAGAGCACTACAGCCATTGCTAGATACGTATTTCTTGAAACAATTAGTAAAGCTAAATCAATGAATATTGAGGTAATATATGGAGATACGGACTCACTCTTCCTTAAAGCACAAGATGAGAAAACAGTAGAAGAAATGCTTAACTGGGCGAGGAAGAATCTACGTCTAGACCTTGAGATAGATAAGAGGTATAACTATATAGTATTCTCAATGAGAAAGAAGAATTACCTAGGATTAACAGATAAAGGCGTAGTAGATGTTAAGGGATTAACTGGGAAGAAGAAGCATATACCTAGATTCATTAAAGATGCATTCGAAGAAATGATCAGAGTTCTCCAAGAAGTCAAAGACGAGAATAGCCTTAGAGAAGCAAAAGATACCATACGTGAAATAGTCAGAACATGGTACAATAAGCTTAAGAATGGAAAGTTTGAGCTTCAAGACTTATCATTTAGAGTTATGTTATCGAGGGGTGTGGAGAAGTATGTTAAGACTACACCCCCACACGTTAAAGCTGCTAGGAAACTGATCCAGAAAGGAATACAAGTAAGCTCAGGAGACATCATCGAATACGTGAAGACTAAAGATAAAGATGGTGTAACACCACTACAGTTCGCCCGTAAAGACCAAGTAGATGTTGACAAGTATGTAGAATACTTGACGTCAACCTTTGAGCAAGTCTTTGATGCATTAGACCTAGACTTCGAGAAGATAATAGGAGTAACAAGCTTGGAAAGATTCTTCTAGATTAGACTGGAATTATCTTCATGGATTTACCGTATGATAATTCATTATTAAAGTGGCTGTTGAATTCCCTACTCTAAGAGAAGATGAATGACCCTAACGTTCAGATCAGCTAAACTTTATATACACGTGGCAAGACATAAAAATGTGCTACTTCTACATTTAGTTCAGATCATTCCACCTCAGCCTCCTCCGTGGCTTGACCCTATTGTTTATCTCTCTAATCTTGTATGGGTATTATTGAGGACGTTCTTAACGTTTCTACTTGTATTCTTTGTTGGTTTAGGTTCGTTACGGGTTCTTGATCATATTACCCCGGGGATTAGTGAGATCTCGAAGATTAGAAGTAACCCTATAGCTATAGCATTATTTGCTGCAGGATTCTTCATTTATCTCTCTTTTGCTTTTATTGCTTCTATGATATCTCCGCTTCCTATTGGTACGACTACAGGGATTGTTTCAGGTGTTAACCCCCTCACATTGATAGCGTATAAGCTCGTGACGTTATTCATAGGAGTGCTCATATCATTCCTCTTCGCATTCACCTACTATAGAGTCCTTGCTAAAGTTGAACCATATGGGGTTGATTTGGATGATGTTGATAAGGAGCCGATCGCTGTTGGAATTTACTTAATGGGTTACCTAATATTTCTAGGTGCAATCGTTTACGTCTCACTGCTTCTGCCGGTGATATAATACCATGTCTAAGAAAAGCATATGAGGGAGGGGTTCTCTACATTATTTATTAAACCAAAAATAGTAACGATGCCGACAGAAGAAGTTTATCAAGTAAGTCGGATACCCCTACTACCGAGATATTCTCTGATGATCGCCATCGGGGGTATTGTTTCATTTATTCTTTTATCGATTCTTTTCTTACATACATCTATTTTCGTCTTGGGCTCATTTGCCCTCTCCATACTTCCAGTTCTCATATTCTTTTCATGGGTCTTAAGATCAGATAAATACGAGCCTGAGCCTAAATTATTGATAGTAAGCGTCATCGGTATTGGTGGGTGTATAGGAGCATTATATTCTATTATAAGGTTTCCAAGCGGTCTGACCTACTACTTACTTAAGACCCTGCTCGTAGAGTTAACATTCTTCTTAGTTCTATTTGTATTAGATTCAAACCCTCTAACAGGGAAGGAAATTAATGACCATATGGATGGCGTTGTATATGGTGCTTCACTGGGGCTTGGATGTGTAGCTTACAAGAATTTTCTTACAGTAGCATCTGTACCTGAAATAATCAATCCAGCCTTTGTAGTCTTGCCAGCAGTAGAGAACATGTTTCTATTGATTTTCCCAGCACTTACCGGATGGTGGATGGGATATGTTAAAGCTAAGTATGGATCCATAAACTTCGCTGACCTATTAGGTGGATTTATTCCAGTAATAATAATCAGATTTATCTATGAAGTCATAGTCAACCTCTTAGCTTCTTTAACACTCTCCCCAAGACTAACGATGATAATATTAGTCGGCCTAGTGTTTACATCAATACTATTGAGAAGAATATCTTGGGCGCTGGAAGATGAACGTCTATGGGGATATGTCACTGAAAGAGCTCCCAGAAAAAGAGTGAGTAGTAGATGAAGAAGAAAACAATGATAACGACTTTGCTCATTATTTTCTTTTTAGCTTTATCTTTTTTAATACCATATACATTAGCAAAGACTCCGCCATATATTCAAGCTAGCTTAAAATTCGTTTTCCAATTATATGATGCAGAGACATATCAGCCTGAAAACTCATATCATACATATATCATAAATTCTATTACTCCACAGAGTATACTCATCCAGATCGAATCAGATGTTGTTAAATCTGTAAATCTAGAAGTTGATGAAGATGGCTACATAATTGGAGGACAAGGCAGTCGTATAGACTTATGGATCCCAGAAGGTCTCCAAATAGGTCAAAGTTTGAAGATATATGATTATGAAGCAGTTGTACTACAAAAGAATTATGATGTTTCTGGGAGTGGAGAGATTACATTCACTATAGTAGTTTCTAAAGATCAAACGATTGGGTGGATTTATATTGATGGCGGAAGCAAGCAGCAAGTAAAACAGTATGTGGGACTTCTCTTCGGAATACTATTCACTAACTTGAAGAAATGGTTAATACTTACAAATATAGAGCAGGTGCAAGTTCAAACCAAAACGACTCAAAAAGGAATACAAACTACAATCTCCAAAACTGTTATGACGTCTACGGAAAACATCACTGTAGCTGGAAGTACTATAACTAAAGTCATAACCACAGAACAGGCTACTACACTAACCCAGACAGTAGCTACAACTATTACTTCAACCGTTACATCTGAAGAAACACTTACACATCAAACAGTAGTAGCTGAAGTAGCCTTCCAACCCCTAATCTCTCTGCCTATTGCCGTCATATCATCTATTGCTATTATCGGAGGTAGCCTATTTTATGTGAGAGCTAGAAGGAAACCCCTTCCACCAAGATATCCCTATCAGCCTTACCCAGTTCAGGCCGCACCATATGCACAGCAGTACTTTGTTACTTATCCTCCCCAGCAGATAATAGGATACTGCCCAGCATGTGGTTACCCGATATATGCTGGGGAAAGAGAGTGTAGGAGGTGTAATTATCGTATTGCGTAAGATTACCTTAACATTAATTGTTCTTTTATCTTTCTGTCCATCGGTATTCTTATATCCATTTGCATATGCTCAAGAAGAAAAGATTGAATGGAATAGACCAATACATTTCTTGGGAGCTCAGCCAACACTCGTCTTAATGGTAGAATTTACAGATACAAGATTTAGTTCGTCAATCCAAAAAGTTGAACAAACTGTAAAAATACTTGATAACTTCATTAGAAGTAGTTCCTACGGAAAAACATGGCTAGACTATTATATTTATCCAAAAATTATAACATTACCTAAAACTATGCCCTATTATGGTGCACCTTCAAGTGGAGCACAACGAGGAGACGATAATTCTAGGCTCTTAGAATTCAAAGGGCAAATCATTCAATTCGTCAAAGAAAAATCAGGGGTTGATATAACAAATTTTAAGCATATATTGATAGTCCATGCAGGAAGTGATGAAGCCGCAAGTGGATCACCCAATGATATATGGAGTCACTGCTCTATGGGTAAACCATTCTACTTTTTAATAGAGGAATACGGTTTCGACGTAGTAGAAGAAGAGCTAAGAAAAGCAGGGTACGGAATATATGTTGAGTTATTTATGCATAGGAAACTTAATGGGGAAGGCCACTTAATCGCAGGCATAGAAACTATTGCAGAAGTTGACGAGCCATCTGTAATTATGCATGAGTTCACTCATAGCATGTGGATATTTGATGAATATGTTTATGCTAAAGACGGCTATAGTGCAGGCTCAGAAGTGGGAGTCTGGTCAAATATGGATGCCGGTCCGTTCTTAGACCCGCCCGTTGATATAGACGGTTGGGCTAAATATCTTCTAGGCTGGATTCAAGTAGAAGAAGTAAAAACTGATGGGGAACATTTAATATACACGCTTGATAGACCCGATGAACCACATAGCTTAATAATACCGATAAATGACGAAGAATACTATTTTATACATGCTAGAAGACCAGTAGGTCAAGATGCTGCATTACCTGGTCCAGGAGTACTATTATTCAAGGTGAATAAGTATCGATTCAGGAATGTTGAAGGAGAACCATTCATGATCTCATTGTTTGATGCTAATCCTGAAACACCGCCAGAATGTAGTTCCTTGAAAAAAACTAAGATTAGATTATGTGAAGGACTAGATGCACCCTATTATGATGAGGATAAGTATATGGGTACGTGGGGAGAGTTTGAGATAAACCTCCTAAATAGTGAAATCACTACGGAGGAGGGATACTACATCAAAGTCACAGAGTTCGATCAAGGTAATGGTATCGCTAGGGTATATATTAGCTTGAAAGGGGAGAGAATAGAGACAACTACTACCACCACAGAAACAACTGTAACAAAAACTATTACTGGAACGTATACTGAAACCTTATACACGACGACTATAACCTATGAAACAATAGCTAAGACTGTTGTAGTAACGGTTACCGTAAAACAGCCTCCACCATCAGAAAACCTAATAGACTATATCTCGATAATATTGATAATAGTAGCCGTATTGGTAGCATTTATAATAATCTTAAGAAGTAGGAGACCTCTGCCGCCTCCACCTCTACCACCACCCTTCACTTATCGTTAAAAAGGGCAGAATCAAGATACCTAAGACATACAACCCTCCAAATAGGGTTTACCTAATCTTTACAATCTTATTATTGATTATGCTTATTGCTCAAACAATAATCATTTCAGAGTCAGAGCAGATAAGACTAGAAGATTCAGTAAGAGATGCATTAAAAGGTAGCCTGGAATATCTACTTTCCAACGTTGATGAGAATGGTTTAGCATTGGGCTACGAAAAAAAGATATCTTAAAAGCTACAGCTAGATTAGGCGTCCTTGCAGGATACGTACATCTAGGTTTAAGTGATGATGAATCTTTAGTGATGCTAAAGAAGATAGCTAATGTCCTTACTAAGTTATCAGATAACTTAGAATACAAGATAAGCGATAGAAATGAAAGAATACTAGTAGAGCAAGTCTTAATAGAGTTCGCAGTAATTCATTATGGGTTAACAGGCTTAGAAAACTCAAAGAATATTTTACTTAGGTCATGTAGGTACCTTGAAGAAAACATAGGTTGGAGCCCTCCAACTGCATGTTCTACATACCTAATATATTCAACGTACATATCATATATAGCTGGTGGAAAAATTAACAGAAACGATGTGAAAGCATCTCTAGAAGAGATAAAACGAGAATACATAGAATTCGTTAACTATACAGCATGGGGTGGACGGAATCTAGCATATGGATTAGAGATACTGTCTCTAGGGTTAAAGTCTGCATCACTATCTAATATTAATCCCTCAGCAGAGATCGTTGCACTGTGGGAAGTACACTTAAACCATAGCCTACAGTATGTCAAGCAAATGAGCGGGCAATTAACTACTGATGAAGTTGAAGCATTCTTAAGTAGCTTAGTCTCAGCTCTAGAAACACCTTATCCTACGAAGCTTAAAACCGAAGCCATTAATGTATCTGAAGAACTAGCTGGAAAGCTTCTAGAAAACTGGATGGTGGGAGGTAGACTAATAATGCAGAATAGAGATTCTCTAAGCTACTTAATGTAGGATCCTACATTAAATTACTCGGAGCTACTTACATTGCTGGATGAATTCCCTAAAATAAAGGTTTATGACCTCAACCTCCCGTTAATCTTAGAGAGATTGTCTAAGATAGATGAAGTAGAGAATAGAGACAAGTATAGGGAGCTATCATCTTCAGCAGTGACCATAGTTTCATCTAGTAAACCACACTTTAAAGTTATTAGTGAAGAAATAATGCCGAAACAAGATATTGTAGACCATATCGTATCCGCATCATTTCTAGCAGCATGGTATTCTTTCCAAAAACTCAGAATAGCCCCTCCAACCGGCTTAACGAGTCTATTTAGTGGTCCATCCTATGTAACTCTAATATCTTGCTCAGTACTTCTACTAGCTCTGCTGATAACGTATAGACTTGGAAAATTAATTAAGGAGGAAGAATAAATGATGTCTGAACCATCTATCAGAACTGGATTAACAATAGTGAGCGTAGGCGTAGCTATCATAATGCTCGGAATAATCTTCTATTATTTTCCTCTAAAAGTATGGAGCAGCTATCAAGCTTGCTGGAACTATCTATGATACTATACAGCGATTTGGGCCCTGGCGTAGTTAGCTGGGGAATTGGATGGATTGTCTCGGCATTGAATCACCTTAGAAAATTTTATCTCATCCCAATATCAGTAGGCATGATTTTACCCATGTTAACTATATCCTTTGGATCGCCTCTAATCGACCTAGATTCTTGGGGATCGATCAGCTGGCATACACTCATTTTCTCTATACCTCCGGCTCTTATCAGCTCAGGTATAGCATCGGGAGTAATAATAAACAGACATATTAAGAGAGATAAACTGCTGAAGATCCATGATGGTTTTGAAGAATATCTTCTATATATTGTTGCAGTAGTGTTTTTCCTTCCATTTATTAGAGAGCTCCTAGCGTTATTAAGATTAGTGCTTTCTACAATTGGCTGCTGGATTATATGGCATTTTCTAAGCCCTAAAATCGCATATTATAGTCTAACCAAAAAGATAAAAAACCGCAAAGGAAGAATCGAATTAATTTCTTCAAGGAGAATTAGTGAGGAAAAATTGACTTTCAGCAATATATTCTCTAGAGCTTATCATCCCTTAGCTTTTGGTTTAGATGTATCTCTCACGTTACCCAGCATAATTGAGTTAGCCCCAATGTCTGAAAACATCTTCGCTTCTGAACCTTTAATGAAAACTGCGCAGATCGCTATAATATCTATTCTCGCTGTAACTGTAGGTTCATCCTATGTTGGACCAGTAGTCTGGTTATTTAAAGACTCTAATATAAGAATCAAAGACAGCATAAAAATAATCATTGAAGAGCCGAAGATTCATAGCCTTGCAAATCAATTAGTAGAGGTCTACACGTTTCTCCAGGCACCGATAAGTTTCACAGTTGTAGCTACGGGGAGAGACTATACGTATGCATTTGCTCTCCTTGCTATGCTAATGATGACGGTGCTAACTGTAGCTTTCTCTACAACTATTCTTTATATTAAGTTCTCTGCAAAAAAGAATCTATATCAATTAACTGATAAACTTCTAAAAGAAGGATATCTGAATACTCTTCCTTAGTCTGACTCTAACATATTTTCTACTATTTGAACCCTATACTTATCCATTCATCCACGATAGTTAAAAACTTATTAAAGACAAAAAGAATAATTATGGACGGTTAGGTGTATTCAAATGTCTATGGTTCCTCGCGGTAAGTTAATCGGAATGCAAGTCTATAACCCAGATGGTACATTTGTGGGAACAGTACAAGATATTGCTCTACCACTTGGAGGAGGAGAGATGGGTATTCTAATACTGACTAAAGCTCAAACTACAGAGACTATTCAGTGGAGCAAAATCTCAGCAGTAGGAGACATAATAATCTTGAAAGATAAAATTGAGATAAAGACTCCTACTCTTGAAGCTGGGCCACAATATGCTGCCCCAACAGCTCCATCAATAATTCCAGCACCAGCCAAAGAAGAGAAAAGGGGTTTAGGAGTCATAACCAGCATATTTAAGAGAGAAGAGAAGCCTGCTTGCCCTACATGTGGTAAACCTCTGACATACATTGAACAGTACAAAAGATGGTACTGCTACAATTGCAGTAAGTATGCTTAGATATTCTTCAAACAAGCAATTAAGAAAATCAAACAGATAGGCTAGTAAGGAAATTATTTGATTTTTTGAATGAAATCTTCTCTATTTACAATGTATCTTTCATGTATACCGTATCCTATTAATTTATCTTCCCAGTATGCTGCAACATAGAAGATTAATCTTCTACCATCTATCTCAAGTAGTTTCGCTTCTATCAAGATCTCAGAATTTATCGGCGCAGGTTTTACATGATGTACATTCACATGTATGCCGACTGTTGTTTGGTCTGGTGTAAGAAGATTATCTAAGTTAACTCTACATGTGCGCTCCATGAAGAGTATCATAGCAGGCGTTGCTAAAACCTCAACTCCACCTGAGCCGAGATGCTTCGCTGTATACTCAGATGTAACAATATACTTTTCTCTAAAAGTCAAGCCCGGCTTCAGACTCATAAATATCATATTGAGTAATGATTTTATAACTGTTTTCCTAAAAGGATTCATGATTTAGCAGACATATTTTCCGTGATCTCTCTTTATAGATTTTTGATATTAAAGCTATGTGAAGAAAACATACAGTATCACAAGTATTGCTGTTAGAATTGTGGTCGGCAAGATTAACCTGTATGTTTTTGGTAGTTCTGTTTTGTAGTATTCTGACGACATTACAAGGCATGCATGTGCGGGGCTAAGCATTGCTCCAATAAACCCTCCAGTAAATGATAGCAGAAGCCTCTCAGGGTTAAATAATGGTATGAGCGGTGGAAAAGCTAAAGCAATGTATGTAAACTCTACGCCTGTTCCAATAACAATTACGAGCGGTATTAGGAAAACAGCTATATCTGCATAACTTGACAAGATGTCCGCAAGGAAATGGGCCACATTGCTCTTCTCGATATATTTACTGAAGATGAATGAGAATACAACTATTAGTATAAACGTTGAATTAACTGAATACCTTAAAGCATGAATTAACTTTTCTTTTACCGGTTTGTACACGATGATAAAGATGATCAAAGTTGCAGCTATGGATAAAACAATATTCAAGTTGAATACAATCGATAACACTGCTATTGAGATGAAAGGCCATGCATGCACCATCTTCTTTAGATTACTTCTACTAGCCTTCTTGATTCTATGTGTATTTCTGTTTATCTCTCTATACCCAAATACAATTCCCGATACTAAAGCTGCTAGAGTTATAGGCATATTTAACATCATTATGTAGCTTGATGAGAGGCCTAGCAATCCAGAGGCCAAGATCACTCCCTGATAGAGAGGCCAAGTAGTTATCCATAGATGTCTAAACCAGTAATTTATGAAAGTCTTTACATCGCTTTTTAACCCCATGTTATTATACAATGGATCAACAACTACAGCTGATACGTAGGCTCCACCAGGCATTGGAAGTAAACCTATAACTGCAGGTGTCGAGAATGCAGCAAACCTTGGACCGATGACTTCAAAGCTTTCGATAAGTGAGTTGGAGGCTCCAACAGAATTATATATATCTGCTAGAAACATTGAGAGAGTTAATGCAACTAGTGTCTGGAGCATCTGCAAGTTGAACGCATCTATTGTAGCTTTAAAGGTCTCAGCTCCTAAGGATAGTGTTCCATATAGAATTGCACCTAAGGCTAGTGCGATACCTACATTCACTTTTCTGAAAACTAGGAATATAACAATTATTATTGAGATAAGTAAAGTAATCCATGGACTTATTAACGTCATCTAGGTCTATAGAACTGTATCAAAACCATTTAATAAATTAATTCAAGAAGCCCTACTCGTAAGATGTGCTTCCACAAATTTTTATTATGTTGAGGAGTTCAAACATTCTCTATAAATGACCAGAGGCTCCTATTGATAACAACGTCTTCTAGAATTCTCCTAGCATATCCTTCATCTATGTTTAGGATTAACGCATTTAGATGTTTGCAAAAGCTTAATGAAGTTCTAGTTCTAGACCAATCAGCACAATCATGAATTATTATACGTTTTTCTAAATCTATTACGATATTGTAATCTTTTACCTTTGCCGATAGATGCTGTTCAGTTGCTTCTTTCACCTCAATCAAGTCTTTTGTAATCTCTTTAGCTCTCTTCAACCTCACCCTATCAGTTAGCATTGCAAGCAATTCTTCAATTTTCTCAGGGAGCTTCTCTGGAAAGAGATAAAGCATATGACTAAGCTGCTGTATCTTTACTTCCCGAAGATTCTTCTCTACTTCTTCGAGGATCTTTCTCTGACTAGGTGTGATTATTTCAAGGATTTCGAGGACTTGAAGTGCGTTGTGTACAGCGTAACCTTTAAAGTGATTATTAAAATATCCGTATACTCTTCTGACTTTATCTCTTACTTCTAGGATCTTCTGTTTCCACTCATTTAATTCGCTCAAGCTATAATGGTAGTAGTACCATGGGTTTCTACCTCTCCCGTGCCATCTAATGTATGCGAAATCTGTAGTAATGTAGGTGTAGGGTGGAAGGAGAGGTTCATCTACGATAGTGTATGCTACATCGTACTTTGAGAGTAGATTTAAGACATCTTCTCTAAGCCATGAAAGATCTCTAAACTCTACAGCATACCTTAACTCTCCAACTGTGAGATTCAGGAATCCTCTGAATACTTCATAATATTTATCATAGCTATATCTCGGAGGCAGCTGGATGAGTAGGGAAGCCAGCTTTCTAGCCCTATTAACCGGCTGCATCAACTCTATGAATCTATCTAAGTCTTTCTCTACACCTTTTGAGAGATCAAGCCTCTTTTGGTGAGTTATCAACGATGGTAACTTAGCTGTAAAAACAAAACCATCAGGAGTAGAATTTATCAATCCTTTAACTAGTTCTATAGAAGGATAAGAATAGAAAGTTGAGTCTACTTCAACCGTATTAAAAACCGTGCAGTATTTCTTTAGCTTATGCTTCTCAGACTTATAGAATACGTTCTCCCAGTCTGAGTAACTCCATCCGCTAGTCCCTATGAAAATCCTTGACAATCCCCAAGGTTAATAAGATCAGTAACTAGATTATGTAGGTTTCCAGTTTATTTAGAGCAAAGCATACAATTATAATCACTATTATAATCCTGGGGTTATACGGGTTACTTATATTGTAGGATGATTGCTAGGAAACTTCTTAAAAATAGGTTTTATATATTAACATTAGAGAATGTCTGGGATACACATACTTGTCGGTTGCGGTGGGTGGCATTACTTCAAGGTATTAAATGAAGACCCGTTAAGAATGTATTCATTAGCATTTAAGTTCGTTGAAGTTAATTCGACCTTCTATACATTACCGAGCCTCAAGACTATAGTTTCATGGAGAAAGCGTGTACCATTAGATTTCGAGTTCACGGTTAAAGCAAATAGAATCATTACACATTTAGAAATATTAAGATTAACAAATACAACGTTAAAGGCTTTAGAAGAAATGCTTAAGATATGCAGAATCCTCAATTCTAAAGTACTAGTATTAGAGACGCCGAAGAATCTAGATCTACAATATATCCTTCAAAACCTAAAAAGCATTCTAGGAGAAGTTAAGTTTAATGAAGTGAGATTAGCTCTAGAACCTAGATGTGGATGGTATAGTGATAGCAATGCATCATTAGATGAGTTTCAGAGCATGGGTATAATACCTATAACAGATTATTCTAGAGAAGAACCACCATATGATGATGAAGAAATATCTTATAGTAGATTATTTGGTTTAGGCGAACATAATATATATCAATTTACGGATGAAGACCTTAAACGAATCAAGGAGAGAGCTGATAGAAGAAAATCCAAAAAAGTCTATCTGAGTTTTCATGGAATCTCAATGTATCTTGATGCTGCTAGAATGGAAAGGTTCATAAAGAAAGGTGACCTACCACCTGTCACAAGTAGTTATGGAATAGATTCTCTTGCAGAAGTATTACGTGACGCTGTATTCCCAATGACTAAAAATGAATTAGTAAAGAAACATGGGTGGAAGCTTATCGACGTAGATTCGAAGACCAGGGTTCCAGCATCTGTAGTCCTTAAACAGTTAAGAAAAGAAAGCTATAGAAGCATACAAGATGTCTTAGCAGAGTTAAGGAGTAGGTTTGAGAAATAAGAATAACTACCGGTAAATCTTCGGCCTTCTGATCTTTAGTAATCTCTTTACTTTACTTAGTAATTCTTCACGGCCTCCCATCAAAGCCGTCAAGTTATACTCGACCGTTCCAAATATTCTTCCATCAACATTCATCGTAGGTGAGAGCTGTAGTTCTATTTCTCCGAACCTTACATCTGGAAAAGACTCTGGTCCAGAATTATATGATTGTATTGCTGCTCTGTACCCTTCAGGATTATATTTTGGAGTATCCAAACAATCCTCTTGGCTTATAGGTAGGTTAGATGATGACAAGATTAGAGCTGACCAGAGCCTTTTACCTATCTGTGTAATATAGGCTATCTCTCCTCTCCCAGTCTCTCTCAAATCTTCGGGTCTTACACCTAGCTTAGTAACCATCTCACCATCTATTTTAAACGAGATATGGTCTCTATCCACGTATAATCTATCACTAGGTATTATTGTGAAGTAATGTATGGGTTCAGGCTTCTTCTTGACTGGTATAAGAACAGTACCTACATTTCTTAATCCAATAGGTACTTGGGCTAGAACCCATGGATTAACCCTACCTGTATATTCTCCTATAATTCCTTCACGTATCCAGAGTTTAAGATACCACCTCTGCGCATCTAGTAACTTAATCTCCCTCCCGATGAAGCCTTCGAGATTATTATGTAGGAGATTATCATATGCTGATATTCTACTCTTTAACAAGAGGCTCATATAGTCTCTCTTCATCAATTTATATTCTGCAGGATCTAACCCTGTTGGGCAGAACCATCCTTCAAATTTTTCTGGATCAGCATAGAAGAAGTTACGTTCAGGAGAGATCCATAACCTTAAACCCCCAATATTCCATTCATCTCTAACTAGAGCTTCTTCAAGTTTAGGGTTAACCCATAAGAGATTTGGTGAATTATCTAAGAATATTCCTATAATCCTTCCACCCTTCTCAGAGACTACTACTGCGGTTTCTGCTTCTTCCACGACCGAAACTTTTGTAAATCTTTCAAGTATTTCTACGAGAGACTTTAAAGTATTCATGAAGTTAAGATAGTCATGTTAAGATAAAAAGATTTCAATAAAAAGTTCAAGGTGGAATGATGTTCTTGCATAATCTGGTTAAACCTGTAGAGCGGCCAAAATATTTTAATTGAGAGAGAATAATAAGGTTATCGGTAAATCCTCAGCCCCACTCTTCGATGATCTCTTTACTTTACTTAGTAATTCTTCGCAGCTCCATGTTAACATCATCAAGCAAAATTCAACTTTCTCTAAATATTCTCATATCTATATTTATTCTAAGTACAAGTTATAGCTCTATTTCTTACAGCCTTGTTTCTGGGAGATATTCGATTCTAGGATCGGATGATTGTAGTGTTGCTCTAAATCCTTTAGGATTATAATTCGGAATGTCTATGCTGTCTTCTTGACTTATTGAAGAGGATGAGAAGCTAGAAGCTGCATGAAAAACCTAATCTATACTATGCTCAAACCTTTATAGAAAGGAACACTTGATGACTGAATGGAGAGAGTTGTAAATCAAGATGCTGGATGAGAAGTTCATTGTTAGGAAGAAGGTAAGGAACAAGTATAGGATAGCCCTAGTTTACCCGAGCACTTATAAGGTTGCGATATCAAACCTCGGTTTCAGGATAATTTACCATCTTCTGAACCTTGACGACCAAATCTACTGCGAGCGCTTCACAACTGAGGGTGATAGAAGCATTGAGACAGGATCACATCTTAGAGAGTTCGACTTAATAATGTTCAGCTATCAATATGAGTTGGACCTCTTCGAGATAGTCCGACAAATAGTTAGGCTTAACCTCTTCAATAAGCCTAAAATAATTGGCGGCCCATGCACATGCAATCCATACCCCCTTAGGCATTTCACGAACTACGTTTACATCGGTGAGGCAGAGAGCACGCTGATAGAATTTATTAAGGGGGTAATGGATGGGATGCGCCCCGAAGATCTAGCAAGCTTGGAGGGATTATTCATTCCCGAAGTCTCAGAGGAGGTAAGGAAAACGTATCCACGAAAGCTTAACACATTTCTTCCAGCGTTTCAAGTATCTAGTGGGCGAGGCGTTTTAGGTGACTCTCTTCTACTCGATGTGAGCAGAGGGTGCAAATGGAGCTGTCTCTTCTGCTTAGGGAAAAGCTTCTATGCGCCGTATAGGGAGAGGAGTTTAGATCAGCTAGCCGATGCTATGCGAGAGGGTTTGATTAAAGGAGGCTACGAGTCCGTGGCTCTGATTGCGAGTGATCTCTCAAGATACAGCATGCTTGACGAGCTCTTAGAGATTGTGAGGGAGCTCAGAAGGGGTAGAAGTTTTAGGCTGATAGCACCCTCATTGAGAGCTGATGCCATCAATGAGAAGCTTTTAGAAGTCATAGTCGAGAGCGGTGAGAAGACGATAACAGTAGCACCTGAGAGCTGCGAGGAGCTTAGATACAGGATAGGGAAAAACTTTTCAGATGAGACCCTACTTCAGACGTGTACACTATTGAAGAAACATGGGGTCTCATGTATAAAGCTCTATATAATGTTTGGGCTCCCAGGAGAGACCATGAGAGATGTTGAGAAGACAGTTAAGCTGGTCAAAGACATAAAGAACATGGGATTCAAGGTAAAGGTGAGTGCAAACCCATTTGTCCCAAAGCCTCATACACCGATGGAGGGTGAGGAGCTTGAAGACCTGAAAATCTTAAGGAGAAAGCTCAAGCTCTTGAAAAAGGAGCTCAGTAGGATGCTGAACACGGATGGGATAAGACAAGCATATCTGCAGGCTGTAATAGCGAGAGGTGACGAAAGAATTGGAGAATTAATCCTTCACGTGGTTAGGAAGTATGGAGAGCCAA
>CAZKRR010000020.1:0-19581 GCA_964555135.1 uncultured Nitrososphaeria archaeon | reverse complement strand
GGATAATAGCTTCTCCAGCCCATTACCTAAAGAACTCATCTCTAAATTCTGTATCATAGGTGTATGATTATTGATGCTATTGTTACTAGGGCTTTGTATGTTGATGCAAGCTTCTCATACCTTATAATTATCCTCCTGAATGATTTTAGCCATCCAAAGAATCTCTCTACAGCAGACCTCATCCTTCTATAGATGCTTATATTATATGATTTAGGCTTCCTACCATCCATAGTGTTTACAGGTATGTTAGCTTCTATCCCCATGGATTCTAGATATCTCCTTATACCTTCTGTATCCTATGCTGAGTCTGCGTATAGCTCTCTAGGCTTCCTATCTAATCCTTCTACAAGCTTCTTAACAAGCTTCTTAGAGTCATGCTCGTTCCCAGGCCCTATAATAATGTTTAGAGGTATTGAAGGCTCATCTACGACTACATGTATCTTTGAGCCTTTCTAATGCTTGAATCCATCACATCCTACCAGTCCTCTCTTTCCTAGCCTCTACAGTTGAGCTATCTACAGCAACTCTAACATAACTTCTCATAGATACCAACACCTTGAATATCCTATCCCATACATCTTCATCCTGCCATCTCTTAAGCTTCTTCCAAGCAGTCTTATATGAGCCATACCTAGTAGGCATATCCATCCACCTACAACCAGTAGTAAGAACATATAGTATACCGTTAAAGACTATCTTATCATCAGCTTTAGGCCTACCAACCCTAGCCTTAGGAGGAAGAAGAGGCTTAATAACCTACCATTCACCATCAATAAGCTCACAAAACTCCATAAAGAAAACTATCCCAAGCAAGCTTAAATAGTTTAGAGATGAGTTCAAAAGATTAAAAACTTATAAATAAGAAGAGCTTAAATAAAAGTTAACAGGATCAGGTCGTCATCGTAAGCTTTACCAACGATAGCTACATCATAACCTATAGACTTAAGGTCATTAAACGTCTTATAGAGGAATCTTATATTGTCTTTCAACCCCTTCTCGCATCTATGGTATACGTGGTCTATGTCTGCTAGAACCTTCAGTATTCCATCTTTAAAGTATAGGTATATTGCTCCTGGATGTAGGGTAAGCTTTCCTCCACTTTTTAAACTACTTAGACCATAATATTCACATTGAACTTCTACACTATCTATATAGTCATCTAGAGGTTCTGGTAATCCGTCGTCTATAATACTTCTAATACTGCTCCACACTTCAAGCATTTTATAGTAACTGAGAATATGTCTCTACAGCATGAACCATCAACTTCTACAAGCTCATAGCCATCATGGTCTTCAGAGTCTATGATTGTATGGCATATTGGGCACTCAACCTTTCCATCTATAGACTCAACCCTGTAAACCTCCTCCCCCCATAACCATCAATCACTACTCAGTAGAAAACTAACCATAAACATTCTAGACCTAATTACATTGGTATACTCTTACTCTATACACTCTCTTAGGCTTACTTCTAAGCCTAGAACCACATCTAAGACAATACTTAGAGTCTATCAAGAATGCTTCTCTAAATGATGAGCAGTACCTATACCCCTTACGGTATCTCAGGCTCTTCAAGCCAACTATAGGGTTCATGAAGCTTAGCTCAAGAATACAGTCATCTATACTCCTCTGACCATGCTCGAATATCTCTACATACCCATCTGTCTTCCTAACCATAAGCCATAAATCGATATATCTATCTCTAGAGCCATCAAATATCATGGATGCTACGTCTCTAGGTATATGTATCCTAACATATTCATCATATAGTAATGTTCTACTATATGTTACCCCTCTAAGATACAATACTACTCTACATGACCTGCTAAGCCCTGAACCCCTCCCCAGCGACTGGCATGTCTAAGTGTGGAGGCAGGCTAGAAGTAATAGTTCCTAGAAGTAATAGTTCATGGTAGATGTAGTTTGAGGTGTGGGAGTGGGCTGGGGGTGGTGTAGACTAAACCTCACACCCCCAGCTGAGAGGTCCAATACCTTGGATGAGGTAGGCAGTCATGCATACACGCCCTAAATACAACAGGCATTAGATAATCCATCTTCACTACCTAGTCTTATCTCTTACTCTATTTTCAGGATAGTGTAGAAGAGATAAATCCATATGCTTACATATCACATGTATGTTTGCTGCTAAACCGTTAGGATTCGATGATGCTGGACAAGCGAGGCTTTGGAGGCTGGGGATATCCGGGATATATGAGAGGCATAGAAAAGTCTTCGGAGACCATAGGTTAGACCGAGACCTTAGAAACCTCTTGGATAACCTAGACTATCTATTGAATATTTTATCCATTAAGCTACCGTATCAGGTAAAGATCGCTAGAACTAGAGAGTTCATGGAAGACCTCGACAGGTTCAGGGTATATTCTTCGAGGTATCTTAGAAGGATTGCTGAACAGCTATACAGAGATGTCAGGGAAGTTATTGGTGGGGTGTTCGTATCTAAGGTGGGTGAAGAAGATGTCTAGAAAAGGGATGAAATACAGACCATTAGAGGTCAGGATAAAACTCTATAATGAAGTTCATAGACTCCGAAAACTTAGACTGTCACATAGAAGGATAATAAGAGAAATCGAAAGGAGGTATGGCATCATACTTTCACGTTCCCATGTAGAGTATTGGCTTAAAGGAAGAGACCCTAGAAGAAGATTTAACCTATTACCTGGAGAGATCAAAGCATCCAAAGAATTAGCATACATTCTCGGCGTGGTTGCGGGAGATGGGTATACTCAAGCTTGGGGACGACAACGTATAATCGCTCTCACAACAAAGGATGTTGAGTTTGCCATGGAGTTTAAGAGATGTCTAGAAATAGTAGGTAAATGTAAACCGATGATTAGATTAAGATATGGACGCTATTATGAGGTTAAAGCAAATTCTTCAGCACTATATGACCTCTGTAAGAAACCACTAGACCTAGAAAGGCTGAGAAAATATATCGAGTATAATGAAAAGACCATTATATCATTTCTTCGCGGATTCTTTGATGCAGAAGGACATGTAAGTAAGGCATATGGATATATATACCTTTGTAACTCAGACCTACAACTACTAAACTATGTTAAACAACTCCTACTAAAAATAAGAATAGAAGCTAGCGGTCCACACCTAAGTATAAGGAAAGGCACACCGTTCTACTGCAAGAAAAATGGTAAAACTTACTTCAGAGATGGCGATAAGTATCTTCTATACATTAAGGCAAACTCGAGACAAAGATTCGCTAAGGTTATCGGCTTTACTATAAAAAGAAAGATGGAGAGGCTGTTCCCCTCCCCCAATTTTTATTTAGTCCTCCTCAATATAGTTACGTAGGCATATGAACCAACTCCTCCTATGTTATGAGCTAGTGCTACATAGTTTTTCATAGGTGCTTGACGGCTGGTTGGCTTGACTTCTTCTCTTAGTTGTTTTGTTAATTCAACCATCATTGAGACTCCTGTAGCCCCTATTGGGTGACCCTTGGCTTTCAATCCACCGTCAATATTTACGGGTATTTTTCCACCTATCTCTGTTTGACCTTCTCTAACCATCTTGAATCCCTCTCCTCTACCGCAGAATCCTAAGTCCTCATATGCCATAAGCTCGGCAATAGTGAAGCAATCATGAACCTCTGCTACATCGATATCTCTAGGTTCTAGTCCAGCCATCTTGTAAGCTATTCTTGAAGCTTTTACGGCTGCATCCAATCCTATGAAGTCGCTCCTATACGATAGGGTACCAGTTCCAGATGAAGACCCTATACCGGCTATCCATGCTGGTGTATCTACCTTTAATTCTTTTACTTTTTCCTCTGATGCTAAGACTACTGCTGCACTACCATCCGTTATAGGACAGCAATCATATAGCTTAAGAGGCCATGCAACTACATATGAAGATAATACGTCTTCTACTGTTATCTCTCTCTGTATATGTGCTAGAGGGTTCATCGCTCCATATCTATGATTCTTTACTGCAACTAATGCGAGGTCCTCCTCTGAGGCTCCAAACCTATTCATGTAAGCTGTAGCGTATAAAGCATAATAGCCTGGAAAGGTTAAACCAAAGTTCTCGAACTCCCATAAATATGAGCCTGCTCTCCCCATCAATTCAACAGCAGTAAAAGTATCAACTTCTCTCATCTTCTCAACGCCTATTACTAGAGCAGTGTCAACGTATCCGCTTGCAACCGCAGTATATGCTGAGTGGACTGCTGCACTACCAGTTGCACATGCAGCCTCCACTCTTATGAGGCTTGCACCTGTTAATCCACAATATTCAGCTATAGCTACTGCTGGAAGAGGCTCTTCATACCATACTCCTATAGTCCCAACAGATACATATGGTATCTCCCTTGGTGTCAGCCCTGCTTCTTCTAATGCATTCTTAACAGATTCGAACGCAAGTTCTCTAACATTAACATCTTGTCTTTCTCCAAACCTACTGTGACCTACGCCTACTATCGCAACCCTCCTCATCTGTGCTCACATCTAGTCTCCCTTAAATTCAGGTTTAGACCTTGACATGAATGCTTCTATCCCCCTCTTAACATCATTCGTTGAGAATAGTAGAGCCATGAGAGCCGCTTCAAGCCTTAGCCCTACTTCAAGTGGTACTTGGCTACCGAAGTTTAATGCATACTTTGCATATTTTAATCCTATCGGAGGACCATTACATAGCTTCTGAGCTAGAGATTTTGCTTCTTCTCTAAGCTTCTCGAATGGTACAACCTTGTCTACCAAGCCTAACTGGAGTGCTTCTTCAGCTTTCAATCTCTCTCCAAGCATTACCAACCTCTTAGCATTTCTTAAACCGATTATTCTTACAAGCTTCTGTGTACCTCCCCAGCCAGGGATTATTCCAAGATTTATCTCTGGGCTTCCGAGTTCAGCATGCTCTGAAGCTATCCTAAAATCACATGCTAAAGCTAGCTCCAGTCCTCCACCTAATGCATAACCATTTATTGCTGCTATAACTGGTTTAGACAGTTCTTCTATTGTTGAGAAGACTTTCTGACCTTTCCTTGATAGTTCTTCTGCCATGACCGGCGTAGCCTTGGGGAAAGCAGTTATATCTGCTCCTGCACTAAATGCTCTATCTCCTTCGCCTGTTATTATTACGCATCTTACGCCTGGATCATTATCAATTGTGGTTAAGGCATCTAGGAGCTCCTCCATCATAACACTATTTAAAGCATTTAATCTATGCGGTCTATTTAGGACTATCCAGGCAATGCGGTCTTCTCTCTCAATCCTGATTGTTTCATAAGCTTTTGACATCTACACCACCTCACACATATCTTTCATCACCAGACTATTTTAGAGTTTAGTGAGTAGATACTTCAAAGTTGTCAGCCTCTGTATCTCTGAAGTCCCTTCATATATTTCCGTAATCTTAGCATCCCTAAAGTATTTCTCAACCCTATATTCCCCCATGTATCCATATCCTCCTAATACTTGTATTGCTAAGTCAGCTGTTTCTACAGCTACTCTACTAGCATAGAGCTTAGCCATAGATGTAGCCATAGGATCCATCTGTCCCTGATCTATCAACCATGCAGCTTTATAGGTTAAGAGGCGAGCAGCCTCAATCTTAGTTGCTGCTTCAGCTAATCTACAACCTACATCTTCAAACTGTATTATCGGTTGACCGAATGCTTCCCTAGTCTTAGCATACTTAAATGCTATCTCCAATGCACCTTGAGCTGTCCCTACAGCTTGAGCTGCAACTATCACTCTACTACGGTCGAAGAACTCCATTGAGTGATAGAATCCCCTATTTAATTCTCCAACAATATTCCAATCTGTTACTTTAACGTCCCTAAGAGAGACCTCCCCCGTCATTGTACATCTAATCCCCAGTTTATGTTTCTGCTTAGTTACATCAAGCCCAGGAGTTCCTTTATCTATTACGAATAGTGTTTGTCCACGGTATGTTGGTCTAACTTTCGTGTCTGTTTGGCACAAGACTATAATCAAGTCTGCGATAGGAGCATTGGTTATAAAAGTCTTAGTTCCATTAATCCACCATTCTCCACCATATTTTACAGCTACAGTATCCAGCTTGGTTAAATCACTCCCTCTAGCAGGCTCGGTAAAAGCTGCAGCCGATATATACTCCCCTCTTACAACTTTTGGGATATATTTTTCTTTTTGTTCTTCTGTTCCATGACGTAGTATTAGCTCGCTTCCAAATGTACCTATCATCGTCGCTATCCCAAGAGATGAATCAGCTCTACACATCTCCTCCACGACTATGCATGCTTCTAGATACCCGTACCCCTGGCCTCCATAATCTTCTGGGAAGGATAAACCCACGAACCCTAGGCTTGCAGCTTTCTTGTAGAGCTCCATTGGAAATTCTTCTTTCTCATCTAGCTCCAAGGCTAGCTCTGGCTTAAACTCTTTCTCACAGAATTCTCTTACAGCTTTCTTGATCTCCAACTGTTCTTCAGTTAACTTAAAATCCATAATACATCACGCTATAATTAGTGTCTATACTCGATATAAGCATTTAAGATATTCAATCACAATTACCGTATATTCGACTCACTTACCCCAAGATTCATCTATTCCGATGAACCGTGCATGTGGATCCTAAAAGTCTAAATATGAATTTTTAAGGATTTAGGGAGGTTAAGATTGGCGGGTAAGAGCATCTTTGATAAGATATGGGAGCTCCATACCTTGTATGAGAAAGAAGATGGTGAGACATTAATCTACATTGATAGGCATTTAACTCATGAAGTTACTTCTTTTATGGCTTTTGAAGAGCTTAGAGAGAAGAGTAGGAGAGTACGTAGACCAGACCTAACATTCGCTGTAATGGATCATAATGTTCCCACAACCGATAGGCTTAAACCGATAAGAGATGAATTATCAGCAAAACAGATAGCAGCGCTTGAGAAGAATGCTAGAGACTTTGGATTAGCATTATTCGACCTATACAGCCCCTACCAGGGGATAGTACACGTAATTGGGCCGGAACTCGGTCTAACTATCCCAGGAATAACGCTTGTATGTGGAGATAGCCATACATCCACTCATGGAGCGCTGGGGGCACTAGCATTCGGAATAGGTACAAGTGAGGGGGAGCATGTCTTAGCAACCCAGACACTATGGCTTAGGAAGCCTAAGAAGATGCTCGTCAACTTAGAGGGGAAGCTGTCTGAAAATGTTACAGCTAAAGACGTAATTCTATGGGTTATCAGGAATATCGGTACAGGTGGTGGAATAGGACATATAATAGAGTATGATGGCCCAGTCGTTAGAGAAATGAATGTAGAAGAACGTATGACATTATGTAACATGGCCGTAGAGGGTGGAGCAAGAACAGCTATAATATCTCCAGATGAGAAGGTGTTCAATTATGTTAAGGGTAGACCATATGCTCCAAGCGACAATGAATTGAGTCAAGCATTAGAATATTGGAGAAGTATTGTTAGCGACTTAGATGCAGACTACCACAGGATTATCAGATTTCATCTAGATAAGCTGGAGCCCCAAGTTACATGGGGGACTAACCCTGCTATGACTGTAGGGGTTACGGAAGAAGTACCCGACCCAAGAGAATTTGATGACCCCGAAGAGAAGCAAGCTGTTGAGAGAGCTTTAAAATATATGGGGCTGCATCCTGGCATCAAGATCGCAGATATTAACGTAGATGTAGTCTTTATAGGTTCATGCACTAATGGTAGATTAACAGACTTGGTGGATGCCGCGAGAGCCGCGCTAGGCAGAAGGGTTGCGTATAATGTGAGAGCACTAGTTGTTCCAGGATCACAGCTTGTTAAGAGAAGTGCTGAGAGGCTTGGTCTCCATAGAATATTTATAGATGCAGGGTTCGAGTGGAGAAACCCTGGATGCAGTATGTGTATAGCCATGAATGAAGATAGACTCGGACCTGGAGAGAGATGTGCTAGCACATCTAATAGGAATTTTGAGAATAGGCAGGGTCCAGGTGGTAGAACCCATCTAGTAAGCCCGATCATGGCTGCTGCAGCAGCAGTCTATGGTAGATTTATAGACGTTAGAGAACTAGACCTTCCTAGTAGAGAAGAGGTGCTAGAGCATGCCAGAGCCTATTAGAGTCATTGAGGGTAAGGCAGCTCCTTTAAAGTTAGAGAATGTGGATACTGACCAGATTATTCCAGCTGAGTTCTTAAAGATACTTGGTAAGAAGGGTCTGGGAAGATACTGCTTCTACCGTTGGAGATATAATGAGAATGGAAGTCTGAGAGAAGACTTCATATTAAATAATCCAAGATATGGGGATGCATCCATACTTATAGCTGGAAAAAACTTTGGGATAGGATCTTCTAGAGAGAATGCTGTCTGGGCTCTCAAAGACTTCGGGATAAAATGTGTTATAGCTCCATCATTCGGAGACATATTCTACGTTAACTCTATTAAGAATATGCTTCTATGTATAAAGCTACCCGAAGAACAAGTAAAAATTCTTCAAGAATTAGCAGAGAAAGAAGACCTTATACTCAGGATAGATTTAGAAGAAAATACCATTAAATTCAGAGATAAGATATTAAGTTTCGAGATAGACAAAGTGGTAAGAGGGAGATTCCTCCAAGGGTTAGACGAGATAGAGATGACCCTGAAGTATATAGAAAAAATAAAAAAGTATGAAGAAAGTATGCCGTCTTTTATGATCCCTAAACCTAGAAAGTTTATCCTCGATTAAAGCTTTAGCTGAGCTATAGCATTCTTAACCGTCTCTGCACTCTTCATGAACGCATTCTTTTCTTCATTATTTAATGGAAGCTCAATTATGTTTTCTACACCATTCTTTCCTAGAACTACTGGGACAACGAGACATACATCTGATACACCATACTCTCCTTGGAGATATACTGAGGTCGGTATAACTCTCTTCTGGTCTTTTATTATTGATTCAACCATTATTGCGACTCCAGCGCCTGGAGCATGAGATGCAGACCAACCCTTCAACTTTATTACTTGTGCACCCATCTTCCTCGTTTCTTCAACTATCTTATCTATCTTCTCTTTGGGGAGAAGCTCTACAAGTGGCTTACCACAAACATAGGTGTGTCTAGGGAGTAGAACCATCGTCTCCCCATGTTCTCCGATTATCGGAGCATCAATGGATTTGTATGAGACGCCAAGTTCTCTCTTTATCAGCGTCTTGAATCTCCCAGTATCCAGTGGGCCGCTGAAACCCATTACTCTATTCCTTTCAAATCCTGTAACCTTGTATGCTACGTAAGTCATAACGTCTAAAGGATTCGTTACAACGACTACTTTAGATTTTGGAGCATGCTCCTTAATCTTCTCGGAGACAAGCTTTAATACCTCGTAGTTCTTGAAGAGTAGGTCCATTCTAGTCATATCAGCTTTACGGATAAACCCGGCTGGCACAACAACTATATCCGAACCCTCCATATCTTTATAATCATTTGAGCCTCGGACATCCACGTCTATCCCAAGTATTCCACACATATGCGATAAGTCTAATGCTTCTCCTTGAGGTAATCCTTCAACAATATCTATCAGGGTTACATCGTCCAATTCTTTTAACGCAATATGTATAGCTGCAGAGATACCTACACGTCCAGAACCAACCACAGTTATCATGTACAAATTATGGATATGGTATGCCAAAAATTTAACGTTGTTCTTTTAGGTATTTTTCCATGCCTAGATATGATAGCTTTATGGTTATATATAGGTAGAACGGGATTGATGCTATCTTATTCTTTAATTTTTGAGAATATTGATTTACTATCTCTTCTACTGCATCATCCATGGCTGATCCTTTCTTTACATGTTCTTCAACATTCTTCTTCCAGTTCTCTAGTAGGGCTATCTCTTCATTAAAGTAGTCTGGAGACCACGCTATCTCTCCGAAGTGCGGTCTCAGAATAATCTTAGCCTTGAGTTTCGATAGTTTCATTAAGGTTTCTATTGCTTCTAAGTGATTATAGCTTGGAGGCGGAGTTGTTGGAATTCTCAATGGAAAAGATGGGCAATCAATAGATACTGCATCTCCAGTAATTAATGCCTGGTCTTCTTCCACATATACTACGATTTGGTGAGGTGCATGTCCAGGAGCATAGATAAATCGTAAAGACGTATCTCCCATCTCTATCCTCTCATATTCTTCGACACTTCTTATATTCTCAAGCGGGATAGGCTCAACCAAACCGAAGAAGTAGATTAAATCTCCATAGAACTCTCTTACGCTAGCATTGAGCTTACTTGGGTCTAAGAAATGTTTTACAGCTCTCGGATGACATAGTATTATGCTCTTCTTAGAGTTTTTAATAAATTTGGATGCACCTCCAGCATGGTCTAGGTGGAGGTGAGTGGGGATAACATAATTTATATCTGTAGGCTTTAACCCTGCTTCCCTTAATCCTTCGAAAACTCTTGGTAGAGATGAGGCATATCCTATATCTACTAGCGCAGAGCCTTCACTCCCAACTACTAAGTAAGCAGCTACAAACTCTGCGAGCTCCAAGGCACATGTATCAAGCAAGTAGATATGTTCCGAAACCCTTTTCAAGGATAACCCCTCTAACACTGTAGTACATTTTATACAAGTCTTAAATGAGTATCCTTGAAGCATATATTAAATCTTGTGGAAAACAAGTATATCAGTAATCTAAGCTGCTTAAGCATCTAGGAAGTTTTCCCACAGGTCTAAAATTAAGACTATAGGATAGATTTGTGGAGCAACCTCATTCATGTTCGTCCACCTTAAAGATACATCTTATATAAAACATCCTTAACAAAACTTTGAAAAATTTGGAGGATGGGCTGGTTTGATAGCCCTAGCCACCCACAGACAACCAAACCTGATCCTCGCTTCGAGCCAAATGACTCGCCGAGGATGACAATCTCTCAGGTGCGGGTCTTGCCAGGGCTTACACCTCAGCCCCATCCTCGGTGAGTCCTATCGACTTCATTAGGTCTTTAGTCTTCTTCAGCATTTCTCTTAAATCTTTGTATCTTAATGTACGTCTCTGGCTGCTCTTCAATAAAATCGTATTCACAAGCATTACTAGGTATCTCTGAACTTTACGGTTATACTTCTTATCCCCCCACCATTCCTGCCTTTAGCCTTGTATAATCCAGGGTAGTTGATAGACTTCCCCAGTGATGTAGAGTTTTTTAGACTAGTAGTCCAGCTAATCCTGCCAGCCCCTCAACATCATCTATCTCCAACCCTAAACTATCATCTATATCCATGAACCCTAGGATAATTTGAGCAGCTTTATCAACGATCTCCCTCCTACCACCTTCAGCCACCATCTCTCAGACTTAATTGATTATCTTGCGGTATTTTGCCAAGGAGAGAATATATAGCGTGGAGGTCTGCAGGCTCACTAATTAACCTAACCACCTAGAGGAGTATAGAATCATGGAAGAATATTCAAATGACACTTTATTAAGAAGATACATCAATATTGAGGGAGGGAGATTATGGCAGAAGTAGTTTTTAGAGAAGCAACCGAGAAAGATTTAGATGAAGTTGCTATCTTGGTAGCTAGACTTAAAAGATTGAATGAAGAATTTGATCCATTACTTAAGATATCTGGAAAACTTGAGGATTCCTGTAGAGAGTACATGAGGAAAGCAATAGGTTCTGAAGACTCACTCGTCATAGTAGCGGAACATGGAGGCAGGATTGTAGGAGTTTTGAAAGCGGGATACATTAATAGAGTCTTCTACGACCCACCTCTTGAAGGTCAGATACAGGAATTCTATATTCTTCCACAGTATAGGAGGATGGGTATAGGTAAGAAGATGCTTGAATACGCTATTGAGAAGCTTAGACATAAAGTAAGCTTCATAACTGTAAGCTTCCCCTCCCTGAATACTATAGCTGTTTCATTCTATGAAAGATTCGGGTTCAGACCGATCTTCAGCGTCTACGCTAGAGAAACAGTTGAGAAAACTAGCTAGTGTCCCTTCAGCAGTCCAGCTACTCCTCCAAAAGCCTTCTTCAACATCTCTCCTTCCTCGTGGCTTGAAGATATTAATTCTACTTTTGCTTGTGCCTTCTCTCCTTCTTCTATCCAGAAGTCAACCATAGATTTCTGATTTATGAACTGTAGAGCTTGAGTTCCACACTTTTGGCATGGTTTAGAAATTATTTCAGGAACCTTAGAAGTAAGCTCAGATTCATCTAGAATGTACGTATATGTTTCTTCACAGCTTCCACATTTTACTTCGACTTGAACTCTCTCAAGGTCTTCGGAGACTAGGAGTGTATCTATGGTTCTAGATTTTAATGCTTGCATAACTTCTTTCTCACCATAGACTACCGCGGGATTATCTGAAGAAAGCTCACTCATGAATTTCCTTACTAAGTCTTGTTCTTCAATCATTCTAAGCTCCTTCAAGATATCCCTAGCTCTCTGGATTGCTTCTCTTACACCTTCTCCTCCAGAGTACGATGTATCTACAATGTGTAGTTTATCCTTTAGGGTGTAGTGAAGATAATCACCTTCAGCGAATATCTCCTTGGTCGGCCCTGGACCTGCAAGTATTACTCCATTAATCTCAGGATACTGGAGAAAGATCTGGTTAGCGTGTTCTCCAACCCTCTTATAATACTCGTTCAGACTCATCTCTCTCAATCTCTCGAATCTACGAGCTGACTGTCCTCCAGCTCTATGCTTACCTGGAACACCTGAGGTAAATTTCTTCATCTCAACTATTCTCCTACCTTTTATAACTGCTACAGCTGCTTCTTCATTATCTATTACCAAGACTCCATATACATCTCTTTCCTTGAGGAGGTCTTTAAGAGGTTCAAGATAGAATCTGCTATCACACCGATAGAGGAAGATGTCTATAGGTTCTGGAGGAATAATATGGTAGACTTCTATCTTCTCTTTTCCCGGACCATTCTGGGGTACTGCTCCACTAAATACTATCAGCCCTGTTGGACCAGCTCTGTTAAACAACTTCAATCTCTGAATTGCACTCTCAATAGCGTCTTGAACATTCTTCCTCGTAGTCTTGGATTTGATGTTTGCCGCAGTAGAATATTCTTGCCTAAGATAACCGATAACATCCGAGATAGGCTTACCAGGTGGAATATATATTGAGATAAGCTCTGTACCTCTACCCTCCTTTGACTCAAGCTCTTTAATCAGCTTCTTAAACCTATAGAGGGTTACAGAGTCCTTTCTATAAAACTTAACCTCCATAAATAGAAACACCTCCAAGTAAGAGTAGTAGTCAAAAGCCTCCAGGTATTCTGCGAGTACTAGAATACTTACACATTCTCTAGCAAAATAGGGTAAGGAGTAGTTAAAATGTATTTTCATTTATGAAGCACTCATCTTTATGGAGCTTTAAAGATAGACTGTGTTCCGCATGAATAGTAAAACTTCTATTCTAATACTGGTAGACTACTCCGGTCAGTTGAAGTTTATTAATACGCTGGGCAGGTTTTCTGCTTGGAAATGCCGACGAAAGTGAGGATTAAGCTGACGAGCATAGACCTTGAGAAGATTGAGAGAGTCTGCTCTGAAATCAAGGATATAGCTGTTAAGACAGGCACGAAGATTTCTGGTCCAATACCTCTTCCAAGGAAGAGACTTCTCGTACCTGTTAGAAAGTCTCCATGTGGTGAGGGAACAAAGACTTGGAGGAAACATGAGCTCAGAATATATAGGAGGCTTATAGACCTAGATATTACAGACCAGAGAGTTATGAGAGCTATAATGAGGATCCAGATCCCTGAAGACGTCTCAGTTGAAATGATCGTTCGATAAACAAGCATTCTAGTAGGATTCGATAAAGCTGGTAAGACTAGGACCTCTCCACTATATGCTTCATGAAAAGAAAGATTGGATATACGATGCATTCTATTTCAAGATATTAGGCGGTGATGGAAGGATACTCACTGAACATGCAGTAAATTATAAACTGCGGTACTACGCCCAGTTATCTGCTTGAACTCTAAATAACTCCTAAAATTGCGTATAAACATTATTTATATCTTAAGACAGTCGAGTCGGAAGAGAGCGTCGCCACCTCTGCAGCCGCTCGGAATATGCTTCTAGCAGCACACGTTCTAGGGTTGGGTGCAAATTTGAGGGGGAAGCAGCTTATGGAAAGAGGGTTAGGGAGTTCTTCAGCTTAAGTGACCGAGAATATCTGCTTGGCTTCATCTATCTAGGATACCCCAATGTGAAGCCTCAGAAAGGTTTCCGAACACCCTTTCATAAAAACACAGTGTGGCTTGACAGTGTTAGGAGTTTTAAATGATGGAAGTTGGGCTAGACTTTCTCCGGTACTGGCTTCTTCGCCTAGCTAAAGTGGTTTGGTTGCCGTAGGTAGCAGTTTCAAAATAGGTAGTTTTAAATATTAAGTTGTCTCTATGGTCTATTTGATGGATGAAGAACTCTTACGTCCCTCTGAGGTTTCTAAGAGGTTTGGAATCTCTGTGAAGACTCTGTGGAGGTGGCGGAAGAAAGAGATTATTAAAGCGGTCAAACTTCCAACTGGCAAGCTCGGATACTCCAAGAGTGAGGTTGAGAGATTGTGGAAGCAGTTGAGAGCTACAGAATCTCGATTGAGGCTCCGAAAGACCTCGTAAACTCGTATTTCGAAGTTGAGAGAAAGGCTTTAAGGGTCATCTCTATCATACTAAATTCGATAGAAAAGCTCATCTAGAATTCAAGAGTAGGGAAGTTTTCTAAACATTATGTAGACTCAGCTATAAACTCAGTTATCGGATTAGTTAAGGAATGGATAACACTATACAATAATGGGAGAGCTGAGGAGCTTCCGGAGATAACTAGGAAGACTGTCTACGTTAAGAATACACTATTCAGCTTCAGAGACGGAATCATAAAGATAAGCATTGAGTCGAACAAGAGATATTAGAAGTTGATTTAAGAAAATATCATTGGATCCCCAAAGGACTTTAATAGGTTAGGAGGATTAATCTTAACAGAAAAGAAACTCATAATCACAGTTAAGAAGAAAGTTGAGCTTAAAGTAGATAGATGGACTTCGTTCGATGTGAACATAATGAATATAACGGCACTCGTGGATGCGGGGATAAAGCGATATGACTTGAGGAGGCTCTACTACATCCACAGGGTCTATGAAGTTAAGCGTCAGAGAATCCAGAAGCTATCAAAAGATAAGGCTAAAACATCCAAATGATTACTACGAAGATATTCAAGGCGTGAGGGAAACAGGTCTAGAGAATTCATGTATAAGCTGACTACGGCGATGGCTAGAGACTTAAAGAATCTTAAATGGCTAGGCTGGGGCTACCTATAGAGTCAGACTCATGAAGTGCAGAAAATGTAAACTCGTATTGGACAGAGATGTTGTAGCAGTATTAAACATTCAGATGCGAGGAGAAGGGTTCCCCAAAGAGTCCTCAATAAAATAATTAAGAAGCAAGAGCTAAGTAGAGATAATGATCTACCACTTATCTCCACTTAGCTCAGAACCCTTTATTTTAATAGCAGCAGTGTCATCTATACTTAATATCATGGCTGTATTAACATTTTTTGATGAGTATTTTCTCTTAAACCGGCAACTGGCTTGAAGACACCTAGTAATAGAACTCATCTCTGAGTTCTTTATCTTAGATGAATCGTTTTGGACGTTATTGTTACTATAGGTTTGTATATTGAATGAGCTTCTAGTATCTTATCATGATTCTAAGAGAGAAAGCCCATGTAGCCTAGAGACGAGTTTCGCCGCATATGAAATAGTGTCGGGATATTTTTCAATTTACTTTAAATTTTTTCCGTCAAAATGACTTAAACTATCTCTTTCTTAGGTCTATTAGTCGGCAAAGAAAGGAGTTTGTGGGAAAAAAGTTAATTAATAAAATGATGCTGAAGATAGACAACGGACATGGAGTCGGTAGTCGACCAAATCTCTTTTGGAGGAATAGTTGCAATAAGAGATTCTCTCTTAAAGATGCGTAGGGAGGGAAAGAAGGTCTACAGACTTGAGTCTGGAGATCCATCATTTAATATTCCTCCACACGTTAGAGATGCTATGATAGATGCATTAATGAATGGATACACTCACTATACAGAATCTACCGGTATAATGCCTCTCAGACAAGCGATACATAGGAAAGTTGTAGAAGAAAACAAGATACCAATAAAGGACCATGATCATGTTCTCGTAACTAATGGAGCTATGCATGGATTATACGTAACGTTTAGAGCTTTACTAGTACTTGGAGACGAAGTTATAATTCCAGACCCAGTATGGACGGAGATAGCAGATAACGTAAGGCTTGCGGGTGGAGTTCCTGTAAGATGCATTCTGAAGCCTGAGAATGACTTCGTATATGATCCAGCTGATGTGGAATCGCTAATAACGTCTAGGACGAAGGCGATCTTCATACTTACACCACATAACCCAACAGGGGCAGTATTCTCAGAAAAGATTCTTAAAGAAATAGTAGATATAGCTGTGAAACGGAATCTATATATTGTTAGTGATGAAGCATATGAGCATATAATCTACGATGGGTTGAGGCATGTTAGTGTAGGTTCTCTGCCTGGAGCTGAAGATAGATGCATAACCATATTCTCTGCATCTAAGAGCTTCGCAATGAGCGGCCTGAGAATAGGATACATAGTAACAAACATAGATAAGATAATTGAGAGGGGGAAGAAGCTTCTTAGATGTACTATAAATGGTGTGAACTCTGTTGCACAGTACGGAGCTTTAGCAGCATTCAATGGACCGAAAGACTACATCGAAGAAATGAGGAGAGAATACCAGCATCGGAGAGACATGATATATGAAACAACTAGTAAGCTGAGATCTCTTAAACCCTTTAAACCTAGAGGAACATTCTACATATGGTGTAGAATAAGCGAGGATTGGAGGGATAGCGAGGGCAGAAGAAGCGATTGGGCAATGACAAACTATCTACTGAGGTTCGGGCTTGGAAGTACACCTGGGTCAGAGTTCGGACCTGCAAGCTCAGAATACATAAGATTCTCATTTTCATGCGATACAGACCATCTCGCAGAAAGCTTGGAAGTACTGAGGAAAGTACTAGAATAGATTGGAGAATCTCGAAAGTCTATATCCTTCAACACTGTCTAAGTCTTTTCTTCCAGATGCAATATCTGCGAGAAGATATCCTAGTGCAACGCCTCTCATTAGCCCATACCCTCTCAATCCATCAAGGAAGAAAACATTTTCATATCCCGGCAAGTTATCTAGTATTGGGTCTAGGTCTGGTGTGATGCTGATGGGGCCACTCCATTCCTCGATAAACTCTATCCTACCATTTAGTCTTAATCTTAGAAGTCTCTCTGTATCGTTTCGGAATCGCTTAGGTGGTTTCTGGAAGAACAATGAGGGGTCGTTTGCCATCTCTGCAGGGTATCCACCGCCGACTATTGTTCTGTTTACTCCTGGCCTCCAATAGCTTTCATAAACTTCATCTGAGAAAGATATTATTTCTTCATCAATTTTAAATCTATAAGCGGGAGCACGCAGTATAATGACTGGGATTACTATCCCGTTCTTTGAGAGGAAATCTTTAGTCCAAGCTCCTAAACATAGGATAACTACATCTGCTTCAACCTCTCCAATTTGTTGGAGTAATAGCTTATGCTTCTCTCCGAAAACTATCTCTTTAACCCAATCCTTCTCCAGATCCGCACCTTTCTCTCTAGCCACCTTAATTAGAAACTTGATAAACTGGTCTGCCTCTACAGATAAATCATCAATAGTATAAGTTACTATCTCATCTTCTGAGATTTTTAACCATGGCCAATTCAGTGATGCATCTTTAGCATCAAATTGTTTAAACATTACATCTGCTTTCTTTAATAATTCTGCACTCTCTTCAGCTTCAATAGAGTCTTCAATAGATATGAAACCCCTACAGGTCACTCCAGCTTCATCTATGCTATAATCTTTTATAAGGTCATTTATTATCTTGATGCTTTCTTTAACGAGCAGGATGTCTTTAACGTCTTCAAGTTGTAATGTTATAATACCTGAGCATATAGCTGATGCACTCTTCTCGTCACCAAGCAATACAACATCGTAACCATATTCTCTCAACCTGATAGCTGTAGATAGCCCAGCAATCCCCCTGCCTACAACCGCAAATTCGTACAAGCCTCTTCCCTAAATCAATCTTGATAGAAAGGGATTATTTAACAAATGAGTAATTATAACCTATAGTACACCAATTATTAAATAAATATATGGTGCAAAGTTTAAAACAACTTCTGACCTAACTCTACCGAATGCTAGCCGATTCTCACTGTCATGTAACTAAGGGTAGAGGTTAAAGTTTGGAGAAATGGAGAGACTGCTTAATAGCTAATAGCTCATGATGCAAGCCAACTCCTACCCGATAGACTCTTAGAGCAGAGTGATAGATATACGGCATACTTCTGCCAAGAGCGTGGTCTTCCAGCATACTACGACTTTATGGAGACACTAACTTACATTCTAGGTTTTTCTAATATGGATCTGGTTCATCACTCTAATGTTAGTAAAACAATATAATCGTCTCTGAACAGGCTATACTTTCTCCTAACAACAATGATATCTTCAATCTCCACCATTAATAAAACCTGTTTAACATTTTTATCTAATAGATATGCAAGCCTCTCTAATGTTGCCTCTCCACTCTCTCTTTGTAGAACCTCTCTCTCAAACTCTCCTCTCTAAACCCTATACAATCCATTATTATTTAATGAGTCTTCTTTTAAGGCTAAATATGCCATGTATTTATCACAATAATGCCCTGTAACCTTACCATCCGTAACATGCACTTATCTAGACTCTTGAAAGCAATCATCAGAAAACATACTAGCGGGACTTATAGACCTATTCTTTCCATGGTATGGATCATCCTACCACTACTATTCTCTCTAATGGTGACATAGATGATTAAGGTACCACTTGAGGCTCATGATATAAGTCAGATGAGACTTTGGAGGCAACAGGTATTCGAGATCTATGACAGGTATAAAACTGTTTTTGAAGACTATGGATTAGACGAAGACCTCAGAAACCTCTTGAATAATCTATACTATCTACTAACTATGTTATGCACAAAACTACCGTATCAATTGAAGATTGCTAGGGTCAGAGAGTTTCTATCGGAGCTTGATAGGTTCAGAGTGTTTTCTTTGAGATATCTTGGAAGAATAGCTGAACAACTATACAGAGACGTTAGGGAAGTCATTGTTGGGTTTAATGTTTCTGAGGTGGTGGAGGAATGAAATATTTACCATTAGAGCTTAGAATAAAAATCTATGATGAAGTACTTTAATTACGACGACAAAAACTGACATATAAAGAGATAATACGAGAAGTTGAAAGAAGTTATGGCATTAAACTTTCAATATATACTGTTTACTCTTGGCTTAAAGGAATTTGTAATTCTAGACGGAGTACTAAGCTCCTACCGAAGAACATTAAACCATCGGAAGAGCTGGCATACATCATCGGCGTTATCGCAGGTGATGGAAGTACATGGGCAACTAAATACAATTATAACATACGTTTAAAATGTAAAGAGTTTGAGTTTGCCAAGGAGTTTGCAAGATGTCTTGAAGTTATTGGATGTAAACCAT
>CAZKRR010000019.1:0-20614 GCA_964555135.1 uncultured Nitrososphaeria archaeon | reverse complement strand
AGCTTAGACCTATTGAGATATTCTCAACTACAGCGTTAATCTATGCTTTCATGGCTACTATAGCGACTTTTTTCTTTAGAAAACTAGAAGAAAAACTGAAAATCCCGGGATTAGAAACGGCATAACTATTACTAATCTCAAAAGGAATCCTGATAACTCTCATCGTCTCCAGAGTGTATTCAGATACTGCAAGATACTTTCAAAAACATATATAGGATACGATGTTTTTCATTAATGGAATAATGTCTGAAGAATTCATTGAGTATAGATGTAATATCTGCGGCTCAATACTAAAGATTAGCCCTGAAAACATTATATCAATTTGTGAATACTGTGGTGGATTAAACCTCATAAGTGGAATAATAGATGTAAAAGATGTTTACATTACACCATCCGTCAGTGTTGAGGAAGTCTTACAGGAGTTTTGGAGTAGAGTTAGGCGAGATGTAGATTTAAAAAAGCTTGCAGATAAAGTAAGGATCAACTCTATCCAAGGATGGTATATTCCTTTCTGGGTCTCAAGAGCGATAATTGATGGAGAAATAGTTTACACTAAGAAACAATATAGAGGCAAGAAAGTAGAAGTTATTAGGAGAAGAGAAAGATTCTCAGAAGAAGTAGACATAGATGTTATTGGTAGGAGACAAGTGAAGAATATAGCTTTGAGAGAATTGATTAAAGCATACTTTAATCACGATTTACCAGTAGTTGAAATCGATAAGCTTGACGAGTCATGGTGGAGATCGAATAAATTATCTGTTCTTAATATAGAATTTGATAAGAAAGAGTCTGAGATTGCTCTGAGGGAAGAAGCAATAGATTCCATTAGAAGAAGATGGGAGCAGATAGCGGATGAGATAGAATTCTTTAAAGCAGAAATTAAGAGAATGGAGAAGCCTAAGTTGATTCTTCTTCCTCTTTGGGAGATTGTGTACGAGTATGGTGGAAGCCTCTATAGTGCTTATCATGAAGGATGGGCTGGCACTCCACTCATCTTTTTTGAACCTGTCACGATGGGTAGGCGCATACTATATATCGCTGGAATGTTTACATCTATCATTATGGGAGTATTCATAGGCTCAGCATTATCATCGTTGTTATTTAACAATTCAGATAACGTCTCACTAGCAATATTGTTTCTACTTTTCATAGTAACCTTTCTAGGTTATGGGTCTGCAAAAAGATTTATTTCAGATGTAAGAGTTGAGAAATCATGGAAGTAGAATGCCCAGGCTGCAGTGCCAAGCTCCAAGTTCCTCAAAGTGTAAAGACTTTTACTTGCCCATACTGTGGATTAGTCTTTGGGGAGAGAGCTAAAGGAGACCATTACTATTTTCCAGTAATGAATGTTGAACCATATGCTGTACTGTTAAATTTTCTTAGGAGACAATTCGGTATTCCTTCGGATATAGCTTCTTCATCGTCTCTACACGTTAGACAGCTCCACTATGTTCCTGTATATTTTTACTATTTACATGGTAGATTGATTGGTAGATGCGGTGGGAAAGGGTGGACAGAAGCTGAAGAAGCAATTTACAGAGGTGTGGTGGCTTCCAGACTTTTTAGAGATATTCTAGAAGACTACCCCTTCTCAGTTAGGGGGAAGAAGTTCTTTAGAGAGGAGATTATGAATATGGGGGTTTATCATAGCCCTGAATTTTCTGAGTTGGATGCGAGAAATTATGTAGAGAATATGCTCTATAGGATGCTTAAAGATGAGCTTTCAAGAGAATGTAAGAATGTTAGTGAAATTAAATTAGAAGAGTTAAAGATCGATTTTCGTGGATTAATTCATTACCCGATATACTATATCGAGTATTCATACAATAGAGGGAAGTATACAGCATATATTGATGGGGTAGATGGGAAAGTTATTTCTGCAGAGTATCCTATTAAGCTTCAGACGAAAACTTTACAAATAACAGTTAGCTTAACACTTCTAATGCTTGGCGCCTTTCTAGGGCTATCTCTATCTTTTATGTTATGGAACCCCTTACCACTTATATTCTCAATGATCCCTGCAATCGGTTCATCTATACCATTACTTACGAGAAGCCTTACAAAGAAGGTAAAATCTTCAGAGGTTAAGATGACTCAAGAGGAGCCCTCGCTATTCACAGCGTATATTAAAAAATTCCTGGGGTAGGAAAGACTTATCAATAATTCGTCAAAGTATAGATTTATGATTAGATATGGGGTGGGGGCACTAGCTATCCTCGCTTCATCTGTTGGCATAGCCTTGATCGTTTACGGAGCTGGATTCATAGAATTCGATATAGTTAATACTCTCTCATGGATTTTTGGACTCCTCGGCGCATATACGCTAGTTTATGGTGTACTTTCAGATAAGGACTCCGTATTCTACTTTATATGGGGGGTGATAATGTTAGGGGTTGCGGTGTCTTCAGCATTCTATAGATTGATTAACCCTCTTGTAGTCTTAGGCATACTAGTTATTATTGTAGTCATACTTGGACTAGTCATTAGGGGGAGGGTTAGAAAATGAACAGGAAGAATTATGTAGGGAAGATTAGGCAGGAAATGACTTTGATGGAGAAGATCCTTAGCTACGTTCCGGGATATAGAGGTTATAAAGAGGGGGAGATTAGAAGAGAAAGTGATAGACTCATCAGAATGGAGTCGGCGAATAAGTTGAGAGAGGCAAAGAATGATATCAGGTTAAAGTTGGCTGACTTAGCTAATTCAAAGAAGATTGAGGATATAGATATATCAAGGATAGACATGCTGCTGTCTAGGTTAGATAGAGTGGTTGAAAGGATTGAGAAAGCTCCGGCAGGTTATGCTGGACTATTCGATGCAGTTAGAGTTAGAGAGGATAAATTGGATGAAGTCCTTGAACATGACCTTATGTTGATTGAGAAATCCGTAGAGATGAGAGATAGTGCTAAAAGATTTGAGGGTCTTGAAGTCAGAGAGGAATGGATGAAATCTATAGACGAGATGCTAGAGAAGACAAAAGAGCTTGAAGAAATCATCAATAAAAGAATTAAGATACTTAGGGGGTTAACTGATTAATTAGAAATGCTTAAAAAGACATAATCTCATATGGAGTGGATAGCTCGATGCCCAAGGTAATTGAGTGGGTTGGAGTAGGAGAATACGACATTGTATGGAGATACCCCGTTGAAGAAATAAATTGGGGGGATAATTTAATAGTACATGAGTATGAAGCAGCAATCTTCTTCAGAGATGGAAAAGCATATGACGTTTTTAGGGCTGGGAGACATGTTTTAACAACGGCTAATCTCCCACTACTAACGTCTATCCTCTCTAGGATAGCTGGATTTGATAAAACCCCATTCAAAGCAACGATAATATTTGTAAGTCTCAAACAATTTCAAGGAAGATTTGGGGGTCAGGGTCAAACAAGGGAACTTGCACCATTAAAGTTTTACGGTAGCTTCTGGTTCAGGGTTGAGGAGCCAAATCTATTCGTAAATGAGGTTGTTGGAGGTCAGGGAGCATATACAACTGATAAGCTTCAAGAATTCTTAAGAGGATATTTTAATGAGAAGTTAATAGATAACTTAAGCCAATATTCGCTTGTAGATGTTTATGGGAAACTAGACGAGACAAGCTTTCTAGCTAAAAATCTTTTATACGATGCTTTCAGGAGAATAGGTCTTGAATTAATAGATGTTAAGTTTGAAGGTATTGATACTGCTCCTGAGTGGAGAGATAGGATATTCTTCCTAAAGACTGGAGTAAGCGCTGAAGAAGTTTTGAGGATGCAGACTGTTCAGAAGGCTGCTGAAAGTCTCTCGAAAAGTGAGGGCGCAGCTATCGGAGCTGGTATAGCTATTATCCCACCTATATTCCAAGCCCCACCATCCCAACCACAGGTAGCCTGCCCGAAATGTGGTAGACAGAATCCTCAAGGCTCAAGATTCTGTAATAATTGTGGTGCTCCTCTAATAGAAACAAGTGAAATAAGATGTTCGAAATGTGGATTCCTGAACATACCTGGAGCAAAATTCTGTTCAAACTGTGGGAATCCATTAGAATCATTAATTAAGTGTCCAAACTGTAATCTAGACATACCTTCGTCTTCTAAGTTCTGCCCAAATTGTGGGATTAAAATAGGGTAGTATCATCGAGACATAACATTACATACTTATTTAGATGAATGTTTATCCCTCAAGTATTACTAAGCCAATAATTCAGTTGGATACATCTTCAGTAACTATAAAAGATTCTTACAGATTATAGTTAGCACATATCTTGTAACAAATTCTGATTTATTAAGAAGTTGACAAAACATATCTACAGTATATGCATCATCAACAAAATCTTGTTTTAATGGGAAATGAGGCGATTGCTTATGGTGCTCTTACTGCAGGTGTAGCCGTAGCTTCAGGATATCCTGGAACACCATCTAGTGAGGTTATTGATACTTTGCTAGAACTCATCGCATCCGGGAAGACTAACAGACCATACGTCGAGTGGGCGGTGAATGAGAGGGTCGCTCTGGAGATCTGTCTCGGAGCATCTCTAGCAGGTGCACGCTCGCTTGTTACAATGAAAGCTCCAGGATTAAACGTTGCATCCGACCCTTTATTATCTTCAGCTTACTCGGGTGTTGAGGCTGGGATGTTAATACTTGTTGCAGATGATCCTGGACCACATACTACTCAGACCGAGCAAGACAGTAGGTGGTATGGTGAATTAGCTAAGCTTCCAGTAATAGAACCTTCAGACCCTCAAGAAGCTTACGAATATACTATTTTAGGATACGAATTGAGTGAAAAGATTAAGCTACCAGTCATCATGAGGACAACTACTAGAGTAAATCATACTGTAAGTGACGTAAAAGTAAAAGAGTTTATGGAGCCAAGTTATACGCCGTCTTTCTCCAAGAATCCTAAAAGATACCTTAGAGCTGTGATGGCTTGGAATAGAGAGAGGCATAGAGAAGTATTAGAAGCATTAGATAGAATAGAATCTCTAGCTGAAGAATTCAGATTGAATAGAGTCGAAGGTCTAGGTGAACTTGGAATAGTATGCTCGGGTGCGGCATATAATTACGTTATGGAAGTACTAGAAAAGAATAACTTACTGGATGGTTACAGGATATTAAAGCTCGGCTTAATCCATCCAATGCCCAGGAAGATCGTAGTAGAATTCTTAAGAAAAGTTAATAGAGTAGTCGTAGTTGAAGAAATAGACCCTTATCTTGAAATGAAGTTGAAATCTCTAGCATATGATGAGGGATTACAGGTTAAGATTCTTGGAAGACATGAATTGCTTCCAAAAGTAGGTGAACTAACTCTTGATGATGTAGAATCTGCAATACTTGGCCGAGACCTTAAAGTAGATGAAGCCATCTTACCTATGCGGCCTTCACCTCTCTGCCCTGGATGCCCGCATATTGGAACATACATGGGATTGAGAATGGGTATTTCAAAGGCAGGATACAAGTGGGGTGAGATACCAGTAATGGGGGATATTGGATGCTATGCTCTCGGGTTAAACCCTCCCTTCGAAGCTATCTGGACAGAGCACAGTATGGGTGCAAGTATTTCCATGGCTGTTGGGCTAAAAGCCGCGGGATATCCTAAACCTGTAGTAGCAGTCATAGGTGATAGTACCTTCTACCATTCAGGGATAACCTCTCTTATAGAAGCAGTCCATAAAGACGTAGACCTACTGGTAGTCATTATGGATAATCTTACTGTGGCCATGACAGGGCATCAAGCTACACCAGAATATGAATTAAGCATTAGCGGCAGAAGAATGAAGAAATTGGATTTAGAAAAAGTAGTTAGAGGTTTAGGGGTTGAGAAGATCGCAGTTGTTGACCCATACAACTACAAGAGTGTCTCAGAAAAAGTTAGAGAATTCCTCCATCAACCAGGAGTAAAAGTTATCATATCTAAACGGTCGTGCGCCATATTAGAGAAGCGGGCTGGAGTCAAACAAGTCTGCTGGGTAGACCCAGAAAAGTGTACAAATTGTTTAGCATGTGTGAGGCTTACAGGCTGCCCAGCTTTATCTCTTCTAGAAGGTAGAGTAGACATTATTGAAAGCGAATGTGTTGGTTGTACTCTATGTATGCAGGCATGCCCTTATGATGCTATACTGATTAAGAAGACAGGTACGGTGAATATTGATGTATAGTGAATACTCGATTGTTATAGCTGGGGTTGGTGGTCAGGGAGGATTAACACTATCAAGAGTGATAGCGACTGCAGCTACTTTATCAGGTTTAAGTGTAAAGACTGGTGAAACACTTGGGATGGCGCAGAGAGGTGGAAGTGTTCAAAGTTATCTTAAGATAGGGAGGATTACTCGAAGCCCATTAATAAAAAAGGGGTGTGCAGATGCTTTAATAGGTTTAGAGCCTTTAGAAGCTGTCCGAGCACTAAAATACATTGGTTCTCACACTAAGATCGTTTTAGACCCAAACCCTATTCCAACAATATTTAATCTAGTTGGAAAAGAAGATTATCCAAGAATTGAAGAACTCTTAAGAAGATTGGAAGAAAGAACAAGACACTTGTACATTGTTCAGGCTAGAAGAGAGTCTGAGATGCTGAATGCCAGAAAATCAGCAAACATGATATTGCTAGGTAAACTTGTTTCACTAGATGCTTTTCTTCCATCAGAGAAGATTGAAGAAGCTATAAGAATAGTTTTAGGTGGAAGAGCGGAGAAAGCTGTTGCCGCTTTTAGAAGGGGGATGAATCTCTAGCATACTGATGCTTTAATTTCTAAGCTGAAGGCATCTGATGCTTTGGAAATGGGTTTAGATAATATTTATTAGCTTCGGGCCGAATTCTGTTCTAGATGTCTTCGATAACATTTCTAGAAACTCAAAAAGATGAATATTCTATTCTTGAAGAATGGCTTAAAGCCAGGGAGTTCATATATGTTGGGAGCGAAGTTAGAAGAATAGATGCTTTAGAGAAGGTTCTCGGTAAAGCAAAGTATGTTGAAGATTTCTTAGTTGATGGATTAGCTTATGCACGGATAGTTAAGAGCAGTATCCCCCACGGCGTATTGGTCTCCGTGAGACCTGGTGGAGCTGTAGAACATCCTGACTACATAGCACTCGTAACATCTAGAGACATCCCTGGAATGAATCAAGTAGGATATTACATCCCTGACCAGCCAGCCTTGGCTGAGAAAAAGGTGAGATTCCATGGGGAGCCCGTAGCTCTCCTAGTTGCATCTAGACCACGATCAGCTGAAGAATTAAGAGAACTAGTTGAAGTAGAAATTAAGCCATTAGATGCCGTATTTGATCCTCTTGAAGCATTGAAGGATGAAGTTCTAGTCCATGAAGAGCATGGAAGCAATATAGTATTAAAGACGAGGGTGAAGAAAGGAGATGCTTTAAAAGCACTCCAAGAATCAGATTACGTTATTGAAAATACATACAGAACAGGATACCAAGAACATGCGTATCTTGAGACTGAAGGGGCACTTGCAATACCAATGGACGATGGAATGACGATAATCCTCCCAGGTCAGTATCCACACCTCGCTCAATCAATAATCTCAAGAGTTTTGGGAGTACCTCAAAGTAAGATTAGAGTTATCCAGCCTGTTATAGGTGGAGGCTTCGGTGGAAAAGATGATATGATGCCGATAGTAGGCGCGCAAGCAGCTATAGCAGCACATAAAGTCCGGAGACCAGTCTTGCTGACATATACTAGAGAAGATAGTTTTACAAGTCATTGTAAACGTGACCCCGCATACATAAGGTACAGGAGTGGTGCAAGTAAAAATGGAAAACTTACTGTAGTAGATGTTGACATAATATTTGATGCAGGCGCATATGCTAATCGTGGCCCATTCACTCTTTGGAGAGCTACTGTTCATTCTACAGGACCCTATGATGTCCCTAATGTTGACGCTAGAGGCGTACTTGTTTATACAAACAAAGTTTATCAAGGAAGTTTTAGAGGCTTCGGAAACCCACAGATACAGTTTGCTGCTGAGAGGCAGATGGATGAATTAGCTGAGAAGATAGGGTTAGATCCTCTAGAGTTTAGATTAAAGAATGTCCTAAGACCTGGTAGTAGGACTTCAACTGATCAATTGTTGGAAGATAGTGTGGGTGTAGGTGAGGCTCTAGCCAGGGTTGCGGAGAAATGTAGCTGGTTCGAGAAGAGGAAAGATTACGGCAAGATAGTTGATGGAAAAGCTAGAGGGATAGGTCTTGCATGTGCATGGCATGGGATAAGTACTAGTAGAGGTGTCCCAGACTGGTGTAACGCATATGTAAACGTTGCGAAAGATGGGAGTGTCACGGTTTTCACTGGCATAGTCGAGATTGGGCAGGGAACACATACAGGATTAGCTCAGATAGCTGCAGAAGCATTAGGGATACCATTAGAGAAGATAAACTTGGTTGGTGGGTTAACTGATGCACCTGATACTGGAGCTACTCATGGATCAAGAGGTCTGAGTCTAGGTGGTACGGCAGTACTTATAGCTGCAACGAAGATTAGGAAGAGGGTACAAAGGGTTGCTTCAAGAATACTGGAATGTAGTCCTGTCGAAGTCGAATTAAGGAATGGGTGGGTCTATAGTAGAGGTAGACCTGAGAAGAGGATTACATGGGAGGAGGCTGTTAAGAGATGTTATGCTGAGGGTGAAGACATGGCTGCTACCGGATACTTCTATATGCCTAAGGGTAGGTTTGATGAAGATAAAGGTAGAGGATTCGCATATATAGTTTTTAGCTACATGGTTGTTGCAGTAGAAGTCGAGGTTGATGTAGAGACGGGATTAACAAGAGTAATTAGAGTGTGGCCAGCTATATGTGCAGGCAAAATAATTAATCCAAAGCTTGCAACCACCCAGATACATGGAGCAGTAATCCAGGGGATAGGATATACCTTAATGGAGGAGATCAAGCTGGAAGATGGTAGAATACTTAACCCAAACTTTACAGATTACCTTATACCAACTATCGCAGATCTCCCAGAAATAGAAGAACCCGTATTTGTAGAAGACTACTTTAGATTTGGTCCATTTGGAGCAAAAGGATTAGCAGAAATGGCGTTGATACCAATACCTGCAGCTGTAACAAATGCTATTAAACATGCTGTAGGAGTAAAGCCTTCAGAGATACCGTATACTTCTGAGAAACTCGTTAAAGAATTATCTAAGAAGTGGGAGGAATGATTCCCAAAATAGAATACTATAGATTCGAAACACTTAATGAAGCATTAAGATTTTTGAGAAATAATCCAGATTCAAAGATAATTGCTGGAGGGACAGATTTAGTTATACAATTAAGGTCGAAGAAGGTGGAAGCAAGGAAACTAATAGATATCTCTAGAATAAGTGAGTTGAGGTACATTCAGGATGAAAGCGAATATGTTAGGATAGGTGCTTCAACAACAATAGAAGAATTGAAGAACAGCGAGATCATCAAGGTTTATGCTCAGCCTCTATGGATGGCTGTAAATAACTTTGCAGTCTGGCAAGTTAGAAATACTGCAACAATCGGTGGAAATATATGTAATGCTTCTCCCGCTGCTGACACCGTTCCACCATTAATAGTCTTAGAAGCAAAACTAAAACTCCAAAATATAGATAGAGGAAGGAAAGTCAAGGTCGAGGAATTCTTTAAAGGAGCTGGTGAAACACTCATCGAGAAAGATGAAATCTTAACAGAGATAGTAATACCCAAGAAAGATAGTGGTTGGAGATATAGCTTTATTAAGCTTGGGAAGAGGCATAGTCATATTCTAAGTATTGTATGTGTTGCTGTAGGCTTAAAGATTGATGATAGTAAGATAGAAGACGTAATCGTAGCTCTAGGAAGCGTAGCACCTACACCTGTTAGAGCTAAGAGCGTAGAAGAATACCTAAGAGAACGTCAAGCAACAAGCAAGCTTATAGAAGAAGCATCAAGAGAAGTAGTAAAGGATATTAAACCAATCTCTGATGTAAGAGCATCCGCAGAATATAGAATCGAGATGTCAAAAGTACTTGTAAGAAGAGCGTTGAATGAGTGCCTAAAGACGTGCTCTTCCCTCTTTTAGCAAGAGTATATTTGTATCCGCATCACTCCTCTTCAAGTCTTCTACAAGCTCTTCCTCGAGCCCCGCAGTCTTAGAGTCCATATAAGCCCTGATTGTTTCAAGCTCTCTTAAGCTTCAGTCCATCTCCTCCAGTATGTCATATACTCTTAGATGTAGTTTTCCATCCAGCCTCACTAACGCTCCTAGTACTTTCAGCTCCTTACCCTTCTTCCATACGCTTCTAGATGCTGAAGGGGCATCATAGAAGTCCAGCGGTACAGACGCTCTGAAGCCATCATTCACGACCACCACCGCCACCCCCTGATATATCTTCTCAACATATACTCTGTAGACTTTCGCTTCACCATTATACATACCAACCCTCTTCTTCTCAATTATCTTCCTCCCAGCAGGATATAGCTTACCATCTTCTTCCATTACAGCACCGGACTGCGTAAGCTTCCTGATAGCTCCCCTAGCTGTCCCTAGATCTACGCCTTCATACTCTAGGTCTTCCATCAGTAATGGTATCGAGATTCCCTTCTCACCAGCCTTAAGAACACGTCTGTAAATGTATTTCGCCACTCCCTTGACTATCGTCTGGAAACTCCTATATCTTAGACGTTCTTCCTCTGGCTCGATTATCGATATCCCTAGAGGCTCGGCTTCTTCGACTACTTCTACCTTCTCGGTCTGCTCATAGAATACTTCTATAGGCGGCTCTACAGGTTTCTCTAAAGATCCCATCTCTACAGGTTTTACTTCTTCTTTCTCTATCCTGGTAGCCTGTTCAGCCTTTATGCCTTCGATTTCTTCAAACTCTCTATCGGCTTCTTCTACATATTCTGTCTGGATTGGTCTCGGCTCAGGCCATACTCTATGCTTTACCTCTCTGAGTGTCTTGTCAAGCCTATCCATGACTGATCTCATCTTCTTTAAGCGTGCTGTAGCCCCGGTCAGGTATGCCATGTCTAAGGTCTTGTCCGCTAACAGTATTACGCATTTACCTACCTTGACCCTGCCAGTCCTACCCCTCCTCTGGATGAATCTAACCTCGCTTGGCACGGGCTCATAGAATACTACGAGCTCTACCTGTGGTATGTCTAGGCCCTCCTCGCCTATACTCGTTGATACGAGAATGCTTAAGTCTCCTTTCCTGAACTTCTCAAGTATGCCCAGCTGCTGCTTCTGTGTTAGTGTTGGAGATCTGTCAAGCCCCCTCCTCTTACCCTTTCTACCCTGCCCAACGAATATCTCAGCTCTAAGCCCGTTCTCCTTGAGGACTTCTGCTATGTGCTGGGCGCTGTCCCTATACTGTGTGAATACTATTATCCTGCTCTCCGGAGCTTTCCTCAGCTGCTCTCTCACAACATCTATCAATACTGGTATCTTTGGATGTTCTTCAAGCTTCTCGTTCCTCATCCTATCTAGAAGTTCTCTCCACCTAGGGTCTTTTGCCAACCTTCTATGGCTCTGCTTCCTCTTCTCCTGCGAGACCTTCTCCAAGAAGTTTCTGAATGCGTACTGTCCCTGGCTGAGCAGTAAGTCTATGGCATGGTATATTATTAAGGCCATGCTCTGGTGTACTAGTAGGCCCCAGATTCTTCCACGTTCCTCATCAAGCATGTTCACGCCTATCTCATACCTCAACATATCTCCTATCTCTAGAAGGTCCCTCCTGAACACATACTCTGGGTCTTTCCTTATCAGCCCAGCCATCATAAGCTTGGACAACTGCTCGTTAAGCATTTCCCTCAGTATCTTGACGTATTCTCCATAGCTGCGAGGCGGTTCCACAACCTTATGCTCGGTCTCAACACCATGTATGTATGGTTTAACGTCCGGGTCTATCTCGCTACGATACTCTATATGCTCTATGTATAGCTTCTGTAGTATCTCTCTAACCTTCTTCTCCTGACCTCCAGGAGAAGCTGTTAATGCAAGTATCACTGGGCATGGGCTCTGGGTCATATATGACTCTGCTACTCTGGTATATGCATATTCTTTCCTAGCTCTATGGGCTTCATCGAATATGATCAGGCTGAAATCTCTAAGGCTTAAGCCTAGCTCAAGGTCGTTCCTCACGACCTCTGGTGTTGCGAAGTATATCTTGATGTTTGGGTCGCTCCACCAGTATAGCCTATACTCTGGCTCAAGCTGCCCCGTAAGTATCTTTGCTTCAGAAGGCTTAACCTTCAATAGCTCTAGTACTCGCTGGTAGTGTTGGTGGACTAGCGGTCTCGTCGGAGCCATCATCAATACCTTCTTCCATGGATAATTGTATAGGTAGTATGCTGCAACGTATCCAGCTATAATGGTCTTGCCTAGAGCCGTAGGCAGGACGACCAGCGTATTTCTACTAAGAGACGACTCGGCAATCCTGACCTGATACTCTCTAACCTCTACTCTATCCCATCTAATCAGCGGGTTTCCAAGTATAGGCGATGGGAATGTTGATATATTCTGGTCAGCCCCTATCTGTTCTGTAGAGTGAACCCCAGCTCTCATGTCTTTATGCATCGCTATTAACTGCTTAGCTTTCACAAGCTCCTTTATGAGCTTTATGTGTTTACACTCCTGCCTCCTGTAAGTGTAGTGTGGGCACGTACATGTATAGTAGTCTTCAGATATTCTCCTAACTAGGTATCTTACGCCGGGCCTGTTGTCGCTTGGAACAGCCCACGTAGACAAGCCTTACCGCCTAGATCTCGAATACCTCTTCCTCTGCCTCTCTCTTCCTCCTAGCAGCATTCTTCCTAGGGTTTACCTCATCTATCTTACCGATTAATGTTGTTAGCTTCTCATCGTTTATAAGCTTCCTGAATTCTTCAAGCTCACCACTACTCCTTAGTACTAGCCCTCTCTTCTTGGTCGGCTTCCCAAGCTCGTCCACCGGGTTCAGCTCTACTGCTAGAGATGCAGGCCTCCTACTGTCTGCTGGAAGTCTCAAGACGAATATTCCAGGCACCGTTGTAGCTCTACGCTCCCAGTCCTTCCCATTTCTAAGAAATTCTTGTAGTTTCTCATCAGGCATTGACATTGCACCTCTCAAGATAGAATTCTATAAGCTTGTTTATTATCTGGTCGTATGATTCACCCTTCCTTCCAAGGCTTCTAAGCCTATCCCTCATCTCTCTCCTAAGCTTTATGTATGTGAGTTCATCCACATTCATACTGCTTCATAATTGGTTAGTCCCAGATAAAAGGCTTCTAGACCTGCCTGAAAGTGAATCCTCAAGCTTGATAAATAGTTCTTCATATTCTCTTAAAGCTTTCTCCAACGCCTCATCATAGCTTATCCCTCCAGACTCTATCATGGCCATAATTTCTTCAACCATCCTCCTAGTATCCGGAGTGACAAGCTTCTCGTCGATACTCTCTAGAAGCTCGATGAGCCTCACACCCAGTTCCGTCGGTTTAAACGTTTTACCTTCCTTCACAGCGTAACCCCTCTCAAGAATTAGTTTTGGGAATGATGCTCTCGTGGCATCTGTACCAATACCATTCTCTTCCAGAATCTTCAGTAATTCAGGTTCCGTGAGCCTTTCAGGAGGCCTGGTGGAGCCTTCATGAAGCTTTAACGAGACTACTCTAAGCTCCTCACCCTTCCTCAAACTTGGTATAGGATTGTCCTCGGGCTTGAAGTATGGATATACAGCATAGAATCCAGACTCTATAGTATGTGAGCCCGAAGCCTTCAAGACGGCAGGGCCAACTTTAACATCCGCTCTCCTAAGGCATCTTACAGCATCCTCGTAGAAGCCATTCGCAAGAAACCTCCTGGCAACGTACTCCCATACGGTCTTCCTAACATCTTCTCCAAGATATGGCTTGACAGGATATATGGGTGTATGTGCTCCATCATCAAGCCTGCCCTGCCTGGGGTTGAATACCACCTCCACTCTCAACCCTAAGCCTTTGCATGAAGCTTTTAGGGGCTGAGAGTAATCGAAGTCAGGCTTATACCTGTTTGTATCAGTCCTCGGGTAGGATATGTATCCTTCACCGTAAAGGTCTTCAGCTATATCAAGTATCCTGGCTGCTGGCAATCCGGTAATCTTGGCCAAATCTCTAAGCATATCATCAGTCCTGAGAGGTGTCGGTCTAGAAACATTCTCATATTCTTCCTCGAAGCCTTCTACTAATCCATAGGTAGCCTTCAATGCTTCATTGTACATCTTCTCAGCTTCATCCCTGCTCCAGAACCTGTTGCTCTCAGCCTCGAACCTCTGACCCCCAGAGTTTTCAAGTACTGCTTTTATGGTCCAGAATCTTCTGGGCTTGAATGACCGCCTCTCCCTCTCACGTTGGACTATGAACCATAGTGTGGGAGACTGACATGAACCCCAGCTCACCAGCCCATCGTACCCATCAACCTTTCTAGCGTATCCTGTAAGCAGCCTCGTGAATGCTGCCCCGGTCACCAGGTCGAACCTCTGCCTAAACAATGCCTTCGAGACCCATCTCCAGTTAAGGGTTTCTTCTAGGCTCCTCCAAGCTCTTCTAAGCTCATTATAATCTGTAGAGTTGAACCTCATCCTCACGTACCGTCTGTCGCCGTTGATCTTCCTCCATATCTTCAGTATCTCCATCCCTATGAGCTCGCCTTCAGAGTCGTTGTCAGTAGCTATAACAAGCCTATCACAGAACTTGAATATCTTCCTCAACTCTGCCAGCGATTTCTTGTCTCTAACATCCTCTATGAATTCTCTGACCTTAAACAGCTCCCTAGGCCTGCACTCTCCCCACCCATAGCCTTCGGGAAACTCCGAATCCATTAGATGCCCTCTAACAGACGTGACCATTATATCTCTGCTCTGTAATGCTTCTCTAATCCTCCTAGCTACGCTTGGCTTCTCAGCAACTACAACATACCTCATCTAGCATCACTCAATCCATCATGCTGAAGGAATAACTGGTTGCGCATTCCATGTGAGCATATCTAAAGTGGCCACCAATCATTACTTTAACATCATTGCTCTTGAACCTTCTACCGCATAGAACGCATCTGTTAGGACCGCTATCAACAACCTTTACGTATTCTCCGCTAATCTTTTCTTTTCTCCTCTTCTTTGTTTCTTTACTATTCCTAGACCTTCTAGGCTTCTTCAATGTTCACTTCGCCTCCAGTATTCGTGTCTATGAATGTTATGCTTCTCTCGTACTTCTTCTTGACTGCTAGTAGAGGTTTTGCACCAGCCTTCTCCGCAAGCTTCTTTAGATAATCTATACGCTCACTGGACATCCTTGTGTTATACTTACATTCTATCAATAGTATCCTTCCATCTTTTAATGCTACGAGGTCCACGGGCCTGGACCTTGCAGCTCTAACAGTAACCCAACCATATGATTCGAGGACGCTCCTGACAGACCACTCAAACCTTCTACCGCTGGAATAGCTCACAGGCATCCAACTGTAAATGTTGCCACATCAATATATCTCTTATAGACCGCCCTGAAAGTGGGCTTATCTCCCAAATGTCTCTAGTGATGCTTCGACTCTTCCAACTCCGGTCTTCAACTATCCCTACGTAGTTCATCGATGTTAGTTGAATTCCTCTATAAGCCACTTGTAGAACTCTTCCTCCGATGAGAAGTTGCTTACGACAAAGGGGTCTGAACGCGTCCTCCACTGGACTCCGTCATAGCTTATGCTTGAGTTCCAGTATCTCTCATGTAGCTTCTTTGCTTCCTTGAACGGTAAGAAAATTATCTTCCCCTCCTCCACAGTTATCGGGTCCCAGTCTATTATGGCGATCCTATCGTCTCTCTCCTTAATCAGTACGCATCCATGATGACCACCCCTATCCCTCAACCCTAGAGATAAGTATCCTGTAGGCAGCTCTTCTCCCACCATGTCATAGTAGGCATAGTATAGTGATACTAGCACTGTCGCATAGTCCCAGCATACGCCTCTCTTATAGATGAAGCTTATCTGGGCGCCTATTACAGACGTGTTCACCACATCTACGTTTCTCACTTCCTTAAGGTATCTATCACCCATAAGCGTCTCAGGATTCCACCATGTACCAACCATTATGAATGTTAGATTCTCCTGGGCTGGTGATGGGGACTCGTAAGTAAAGTCGCTCCTCCACCTCTCGTATATCTTGTATAGGTCTGAGAGGAAGTCTTCCCAGCTTCCATCCCATCCATTAGTAATGCTGTATACATACTTCTTCATCTCCTCGTTGTAGGCGAATATGAACCTGTCTTCGAAATCGTAGTATCCCATCAATGTATAGTTTGGCGGTACCACGAGCTTATTCGCAATTATCTCCAACGCTCTGGTCAAGTTTCTGTTAGCTTCCAGAACATCCCTATAACTAATATATAGACGATTGTAATTGAACTCCATCTCAGAGAGGGTTAGTGATAGATTCTTATTCTCGTCAACCAACCTACTATAGTCTTCTTGTAGTTTCTGGTACATTTTCTGTAGTGCGTCATGGCTTTGAGCAAGATTATAGTAGTCGTCCTCCTTCCTCAACAGCCTGTTCCTCAACTCTAGATTCTCATGGCTGAATAAGACGTACGTATAGATGTTTATCGATGCGAGAATGAGAATCAGAGTAACCGTGAGTATTAATACAGCCCTTCCACTCATCATTACAAGAGCCTCGGCTAGGTTATTTAAACGTTCCCGGAGTATAGGAGACTTGCAACTCAAGCCCACCTACGCTTTCTTAATCATCTTGATGAGCCCGAGCAGGAGCGCTCTCACAGCGATGTGGACAAACGGATCCAACACATCCATACCATTTACCACCTATCAGCCCCGTCCATCCTGATAGTATGTGGGACTTCCCTATAGTATTTACAGTCTAGGATAGCTCAGGAAGGAGTCTTGAGATAAGAAAGAAGTTGTGAATACCGCTATCCTACATGGCACGGGAATAGTTTATGTTGTCCCTATCCTACGCAGGCTTCTTGAGTAACAGCTTCTTTTTTGCTTCCTCTATCTGCCATCCCTTCTCATGAGCTAAAGCCTTAGCTATCTCTCTAGCTTTCTCTGCTGATACACCATACCTCTTAGCAGCATCAAGTATGTTTAGTGAACCTCTCTTCTCAACCGAAGTTGCTACATGCTCCTTGAACTTCTCAGGCGTTACCTTCTCAGCCTTAGCTGGACGCTTAGTAGGGGTAGCCTCAACCAATGCCTGGACTTTAGGCGATAGAAGTCTTGCGCAGTCTAGGCATAATGCTACATCTTTTCCTACAATCTTACCAACGTCTACACCAACCCTACCACATATGATGCAGTATGGAATCTTCACCGACATTCTCTCGGCTATACCATGTACATGCCTGTATAATTGCTTTTCGCTTCAGCTATCCGCCAACGACTATAGGATGGTTGGGATGCATACATGGAGATTGTTGCGTCACCTACATTATTTGGCCATGATTGGGGCTAGGCTGCGGGTGAGACCTCTTGAGATAGAGCGTCTCTGAGCTCCTTACACCTATGCCTCACGGTTACCTCTGTAACACCGGATGCTCTGGCTAGGTCTTTCTGAGTTACTTCAACCCCATCGCAGGCGATGTACAATGCTGCAGCGGCCACCCCTACGGGGTCTTTGCCTACGACCAAACCCTTCATCCTAACTTCATCAAGTATCCTTAACGCTTCCTGGACTGTCTTCTGGCTTAAGCAAAGCCTTGAGGCGATCTTCGTAACGAATATCGATGGGTCTTGGTTAGGAGCCTTTAATCCAAGATTCTTTACTAAGAGCCTATAAGACTGTGCAACGGTCTTCCTCCTAACCATTGGGTATGCTCTCTCAAAATCTTCAAGGCTTCTGGGAATGTTCATCAACCTGCATGCAGCATACAGCGACCCGGCTACGATAGATCGGATACTCCTGCCCTTTACGAGACCCTTCTTGAAAGCTCTCCTATAGATATCCATCGCGGTCTCTGCAACCTGCCTCCCCAGAGACAGCTTATCCACATAGATCTGTAGTATGTATGCTGCATGCTGGAGGTTTCTAGCTTCAGCCAGGTCAACCATACTTGTTGAATCCAGCTTCTTAAGCCTAAGCAGTTCTTCTCTAACCTCTTTTGGAAGCCTCCTACCAGTAGCATCTACATCTACTTGGTCTATCGTTGTTGAGAGGCCGTAATCGGGAAACATTATCGACAAGGGTGGCCCAGCCCTCCTCCTATCTACCCCTTCTTCATCCCTGGCCCAGTCGGGCCCACTGTCAAGCCCCCTCTCGACCACCACGTACCCGCAACTTGGGCATGAGACCTCTCCCGTATCAGGATCTGTAACCAAGATGTCGCTCCCGCATTCCGGGCAGACAGACTCCTTCAAATACTTCCTCTCCAAACCTCTACTCTCAACCTCTATATGTATAACCTGTACATAGTTCGTACAACCTCTTGATAAACATTGTTCAACACGTCAAACATTACATCCAGCTTCACATCCGCTTGAGTACCCGTGGCTTGCTTTGAAATATTTTTCTCTTTTAATTGTTTCAGACTATATTATATATTAGCACTCGACACTCAAAGATTTACAGCTTTCAACTCTCTTTTAATCGATAATATGGTCAAAAAGATTCTTAGTTAACGGGTAATTGTTAAACCTGTATAATGCGGATATACCATTAAGGGTTAAAATTGTAAAGCAGCGTCGGTCATAATCAGATCGGCTGCATCCTCAAGTTTTAATGAGTCTTTTTGAGGGGATTCGCTTACCCTTCGGGGACATATTTATATTTCGGGGGCAAGCTTGGATAAACTGATGAGTGATAGTGGAAAAGAGGCGTCGAAAAGTACAGATGATACAAAGCAGGCTACAGTAACATCTACTGTTGCTCCACCATCTAGGAAGACTCTAAAGTGGGGTATAGTCCACATATATGCAAGCTACAATAATATCATAGTTCATGTTACAGATTTAACAGGTGCCGAAACTATTGCTAGAGCTTCAGGTGGAATGTTTGTAGACGCAGGTAGACTTGAGCCAACACCTTATGCTGCTACTAGAGCAGCATCATATGTTATGGAGATTGCTAAAGCTAAGGGGATAAATGCTGTACATATTAGGGTACGCGCACCTGGAGGGGTTAAAGCTAGAACACCCGGTCCTGGAACACAAGCAGCTATCAGGGCTATAGCTAGGTCAGGCGTAATGATTGGTAGAATAGAAGACGTTACACCTATACCACATGATTCAGTTAGGAAGAAAGGTGGAAGAAGAGGGAGAAGAGTCTAAATGGTAACCAGTATAGTCCACTAGTTTTACGTTTTAATTTAAAATAATCAAAACTTTATCCTATAGTATTCAGTAATTCAAGTCAGGCATTGAGAGGATTACGGTTTTTCGTTGGAGTAGATCTAGGAGCTACGAATGTAAGGGTTGCATTAGCTGATTCTACCAACAGGATTCATAGGAAGATTAGAGAAAATACCGTTAGAGACAGCTCTGGAGAGAAGTTGATTGAACAAGTCTCTAGTCTTATAAGAAGGGTTGGAGGGAGAGAGTTAGATAGAGTTCAAGCAATAGGGGTAGGCTCTATCGGACCCCTAGATTATAGAAGAGGGGTACTACTTAATCCTGCAAACCTTCCAGTAGGAGAAGTCTATCTAGGAGAATCTCTGGGAGAAGAATTCAAGCTCCCAGTCTACATATTGAATGATTGTACTACGGCTGTCCTAGGTGAGAAGGTCTTCGGTCTGGGTAGAGAATCCGACAATCTCTTCTACGTAACATTAAGTTCAGGTATAGGTGGAGGAGCTATAGTTGATGGAAACCTCCTCATAGGGAAAGATGGGAATGCTGTTGAGATAGGCCACATCGTAGTAGACATAGATGGTAGATTGGTATGTGGATGCGGAGGTAGAGGGCACTGGGAAGCATACTGTTCTGGAAAGAATATCCCGTCATTCGTGAAATATCTAGTGGAGACATGTCCAAGCGAATTCCTCGGTGGGAGAATCCGAGAATTAATCAAAGGTGACAATTTAACTACGGAGAACTTATTCCAATTAGCTAGAGAAGGAGATGAGTATGCTTTAAAGATAGTCGGGGAGATAGGGAGAGTCAATGCAGTAGGATTTGCAAACATCAATACATCTTATGACCCGGAATTAATTACTATTGGAGGAGCCATAGCACTCCATAACCCCGGCCTCATCCTAGAACCAATAATTAGCCAGATTAAAGAACATACTATAAATAGAGTCCCAGAAATAAGGATAACACCGTTAGGCGATGATATTGTTCTATATGGTGCAATAGCATTAGCGATGAATCCACCACAGATTCTACGCCAGAAGTGACTGATGAGTTCGAGGAAGCAAAAGTTGGGAGTAGTTAATTACTATCGAGGCATCAAGAATGGTAATTTAGGATTACAGTGTTAACATTTCTTCCTTATCCGTAAGCATATAAACTATATAGGTTGTGAGTTATCATTGATTAAGAATAATACTCATAGATACTTTAGGCTTCTGACTATTGTTGATGTTGAGTTGAGGCCGCTGTTGATGGAAGAAGAAATGTTCTATAGAAACCTCCAAAGAGTTCAAAATGCCAGCATAGTTGGCGTTGATGTTGGAAGCGATGTCAAGATATCAGAGAAGAGGGTCAAGGATGT
>CAZKRR010000018.1:0-21239 GCA_964555135.1 uncultured Nitrososphaeria archaeon | reverse complement strand
CAAACAATCAAGACAGGAAGTAGATAAAAATGCTTATTTGGACACTATCCAACCTTTTGCCTAAAAATTTAAATAGTATTGAGGGTAGGATTCTATCAACAAGAGTGTGGTGAGAATATTGCTCCAAATTCGATATTCTTAACTACTTCAAATAGTTTGATTGATACCATAGTAAGAGTAAATATCCTCGTTTGCATCGTCTTGTGGATTATTCTCCTTTAGGTGATCTATATGGCTTGGAGAAGCATTATCTCCAGAGACCATATTCTCCCTGAAAGAGTCCAGATTTTTGATACAACTCTTAGAGATGGTGAGCAAACACCTGGAGTAGCATTAACTAAAGATAACAAGCTAGAGATTGCGAAAGCTCTTGATGAATTAGGCGTAGATGTAATCGAATTAGGATTTCCAATAGTTTCTAAAGGTGAAGAAGAAGCTATAAAGGAGATTATAAAAGAAGATCTAAATTCAAAAACATGTGTTTTAGCTCGTGCTAACAAACTAGATATTGATAAAGCAATTGAATGTGAAGCGGACTGGGTACATATTTTCATCGCCACCTCAGATATTCACTTAAGGCATAAGTTAAAAATGAGTAGAGAAGAAGTAATTGAAAAAGCTACTAGAATGGTGGAATATGCTAAAGACCATAATGTAACAGTCCATTTCTCAGCTGAAGATGCCACTAGAACAGATCTCGACTACCTGGTTAGAGTTTTTAAAGCAGTTGAGGAAGCAGGTGCAGACAGTATTGATATTCCAGATACAGTTGGATTCGCGGTCCCTTCTGTTATCAGGATAATAGTCTCCACGGTCAAGAAGAGTCTAAAGGCTCCGATTGCTATACATTGCCACGATGATATGGGTTTAGCTGTAGCGAACTCTTTAACAGCTGTTGAGTCTGGTGCAGAAATAATACATGCAACAATAAATGGCATAGGTGAGAGGGCAGGTAATGCCTCACTAGAAGAAGTCGTAGTAGCATTACACACACTATATGGGGTTAAAACAAACGTTAAGCTTGAAAAAATATATGGAATCTCAAGACTTGTTGAAAAGTTAACTGGAATTATAGTTCCAAAGAATAAAGCTATAGTTGGCGAGAATGCTTTTAGCCATGAGAGTGGGATTCACGTTCATGGAGTCATATCATCACCTCAAACATATGAGCCGATAGAGCCTGAGAGAGTAGGTAGAAAAAGGAGGATAGTACTAGGCAAACACTCGGGAAAACATTCAGTCATAGAGCTGGCTAGACGATTCGGAGTTAGACTAAACGATGACCGAGCGGAAATAATTCTGAGAGAGATAAAGAATAGAGGAGACTTTGGGCATAAAATTAGCGAGATACAATTTCTAGAGATGTTGATGAGTGTTACTAATAGATGCAATATTGATAGGAAAGCAGTCATTAAGAACACATGTTTACATTCTACAGAAGCTGGCACGATCGCATTACTATATCTAGATATCTTAGGGGAGGGCTGCGTCTTAGCAGGTTTTGGAAGGAATGAAATAGAAGCTTTAACGGACATTTACCATACATCATTGGAGAGAGCTTATAGGTCAAGTCTAAGTGATTATAGAATCTGGTTGGCTCCAAGCATGAAGTCAGTATCTGAATCTGAAGCGATACTATGTACAAATAATAATGAGGAAGTTGTCGGGAAAGGTATTCATCATTCTCACTCTATAGCTTTTGCACAAGCATTGATTAATGCTTTAAATCAATTACTTGAAAAGGAGGAGGTAAAGAATGATTGAAACTTCTGGCGCAAAAGTATTGGTTGAGACTTTAAGGAAGATTAAGGTTGAAGTAATCTTCGGGATCCCAGGAGGAGCTATAATGCCAGTTTATGATGAATTAAGAGATTCAGGGATAAGACATATCTTAACTAGACATGAACAGCATGCAGCTCATATGGCTGATGGATACGCTAGAGCAATTAAGAAACCAGGAGTATGCATGGCTACCTCAGGACCGGGCTCGACAAACCTAATAACAGGGATTGCGAGTGCTTACATGGATTCATCTCCTATCGTGGCTTTCACGGGTCAGGTAGCTACACCTGTGATGGGGAGGGGGGCATTCCAAGAAACAGACATTGTTGGGTTAACAACGCCGATTACTAAATGGAGCTATCAAGTAAGGTCTGTAAGCGAGATATCGAATGCTGTGATGACAGCTTTCAAAGTAGCTATAACGGGAAGACCAGGCCCAGTAGTCATAGATCTCCCCAGAGATGTCCAAGTAGGATCTGGCCAAGCAAACCTTGAGAAAAATTCTATGCTAGTAAAGATTGTTTCTCCCCCACCACCCGACCCTCTTACAGTTAAGAGGATTGTTCAAGAACTACTTCAATCTGAGAGACCAGTAATATTGGCTGGTGGAGGGATTAAATGGGCTAGAGCTGAAAAGCTTCTAATACGGTTAGCTGAGACATTGCTTATACCTGTTGCAACTACTCTTATGGGTAAAGGCGTGATGCCTGAAACACATCCGTTATCTCTAAGATGTATAGGTATGCATGGAAACCCAGTAGCTCATGAAGTTATAATGAACTCAGACTTGATATTAATTATTGGAGCAAGATTATCAGATAGAACAACATGTAAGGTTGATGAATTCGGTCAACAAGCTAAGATAATACATATAGACGTTGATCCTTCAGAGATAGGGAAGAATAGAGAAGTTTATCTTGGATTAATAGCTTCAGCTGATGAAGCTATTAAAGCAATTCTTGAAGCCTTACCTAAAGTCCTTGCTAAGGATGATAAGAATGCATGGATAGATAAGATAAGTCAGATTAAAGGTAAGTGGGAAGAGGTAATAGGTGAAAAAGGAGTCATTGGTAGTTCTGAGATAGCTTTATTGTTTAAAGCTTTGAGGAGGGCTGCACCTCCAAATACTATTGTAACTACTGAGGTTGGTCAGAATCAAATGTGGTCGTCACTATTTTGGACAATACTTGAGCCGGACACATTCATTACATCTGGAGGTCTTGGAACAATGGGCTTCGGGTTCCCAGCTGCTATAGGCGCAAAAGTAGCGAGGCCAGAATGCCCTGTGATGGATATAGCGGGTGATGGAAGCTTCCTCATGAATGAGAATAATCTAGCTGTAGTAGCTACAGAAAATATACCTGTTATGGTAGTTATACTTGATAATAGAATGCTTGGTATGGTTGCTCAGTGGCAGAGAATCTTCTACAATAGAAGATACATGGCCGTCCAGCTTGCAGAGACGCCTGATTTTGTTAAGCTTGCAGAAGCATACGGTGTAGAAGGTGTAAGAGCCGAAACCCCCGAAGAAGTTGAGAGAGCAGTCTCTAATGCAATTAGAAACAATACCCCTCTAATAGTTGATGTAATAATTAACCCTGAAGCCGATGTCCTACCCTTCGTACCTCCAGGTAGAAGCTATAAGGATATAATAATTCCAGGAGGGTATCCTAGGAAATGAGCAGTGAAATTTTTGAAAAAAGATTTCTTATTTGGGGATTAGTAATAGATCAACCTAATATAATTGAGAAGATTGCTGGTACAGTGAGGCGTTCACCTAAACTATTCCAGCTTGTTAGACTATATTATAGTTTGACTGGGGAAGATGGTAAAGCATTATTCTACGTTGAGATAAAATCTAATGAGAAGAATGCTCAAAGACTCGCCACGATCTATGAAAACTATGTTGAGATCCTGAAAGTTTGGTGGAGAGAACTAGGTAAAGAAGAAATTTATAGTGGTATGAGGGGGTAGATCGTAATGGCGAAGATATGGAGAGATAATGAAATAGATATGAGTGTCTTAGATGATAAAGTTATCGCAGTAATCGGGTATGGTAGTCAAGGTAGAGCTCAAGCCCTTAACATGAAAGATTCAGGTCTGAACATTATAGTTGGAGTGAGACAGGGAGGAGAATCATGGAGAAGAGCATCACAAGATAACGTTAAGGTTAAGACTATAGAAGAGGCAGCAGAAGAAGCAGACATAATACATCTCCTTATACCAGATACTGAGCAGCCAAAAGTCTACAAAGAGTCTATTGAGCCATACATGAGGCCTGAGAAAACACTTGGATTCTCACATGGATACAATTTCCACTTCAAGCTTATAGATCCACCAAGCGGGATAGATGTCATTATGATTGCCCCTAAGGGGCCAGGTCCAATACTACGTGAAATGTATCTGAAGGGTGACGGCGTCCCTGCATTAGTTGCTGTTGGAAGAGACTTCTCTGGAAAAGCTCTAGAGAAGGCGTTAGCTATTGCGAAGTCAATAGGTGCGGCTAGAAGAGGAGTAATAGAGACAACCTTCCAAGAAGAGACAGAGACAGACCTTCTAGGAGAACAAGCTGTCCTCGTTGGTGGTGTAATGGAGTTGATAAAGAAGGGCTTCGAAGTACTTGTAGAGAATGGGTATCAGCCTGAACTAGCATATTTTGAAGTCTGTAATGAGCTGAAGCTGATAGTAGACTTAATATATAGAGGTGGATTGATGGAGATGCTTAAATCTGTATCAGATACCGCTAAGTATGGTGGATTAATAGTCGGTCCACAGATAGTTGATGAACATGTTAAGCAAAATATGTTGAAGGCGCTAAAGATGATTAGAGACGGAACCTTCGAGAAGATGTGGACAGGAAATCCAAGAGCTAGAGAAATCTTAAGAGAGAAGATGGATGAAGTCTCAAATCATCCTCTCGAGATAGTTGGAAGACAAGTTAGAAGACTATTAGAGAGCAGATAAATTCATCCTGCCTTATATAATCCGTCTTTTTACTAGGAGAATCCTAGAATTTATCAATCTTAGACTGTTGTCCGTTTCTATCCTCCTTATACTTAGCGTTTATCAATTCGTATATCTTTAAGCTCTTCTCAGCAGGTATCTTACCTGCTGTTGACAAAACGTTTGGTTCAGCATTGAATACTTCTCTTAAGCTTCCAAGATTTTTTAGTAATCTCTTAGCGGTCGTAAGGCCTACTCCTGGAATAGATGTTAAGACAAGGATCTGTAATTCATTTAGTGCTGCTTTCTTCTTCCTAGGTTTAACCCATACGTCTTCTTCTTTTCCTCTCTTTCTCTTAGATATTACAGTTATTAATGTAGCGGTTTCTTCAGGAGAATTTGTAAAGAAAACAGTCTGCTTGAAATCATATGTTAGACTTGCTAATGCTCCCCAGAAAGCATTTACATTCTCAAAATACATTAAACCATTCTTAATATCTCCCTCGATTATGAATGTTGGGTTATTGGATGCTTTAGAGAGGTTTAATGCTTGGTCAAACAATCTTCCATCAAGGATTGAAGATATAAAATCATTAACTGTCTTCCTCTCAATCAATATATCTCCGGGCAGAGTATAATCTCCAACTTCAAGCATATCAAACCTAACACTTAGACCACGTTTTATCAATAAAGATGGGACCGCAGACTTTTCTTCTCTTCTATCAACTATAACCATACCAGGCTTAAGAATTCTCAATTCCTTCAAGACTCTAACCTAAGAAAAAATACTCCACTACAATCTAATATATACTCATTGTGTAAGGTTCTAAACAGCTTCGTAGGGCTGTTGTTCTTTTTGTGGAAAAGTAGAGCTAGAATCTAGACAAAATTACGGGAAGTCCACACCATCTAGAATCTCGGAGAAGATTGGATAGATTACGAATATGTGGAGATGAATCTTAACCTGGAATATATCATTATTCTCCTAGAAAGTAAGCATATAACCGGTTACAGGATACTTATTCTTGAAAAGTATCTAATATAAATCGCCACAGTAAATAGTATGATGGAAGCTGACAGTGTTATCCAGTCTTTAGTTGTCATTTTTAGTTCTTTAAGGTATGTTCTATTCTTTTTTGCTCCAAAGCATTTTACTTCTATTGCTTCTGCCAGTTCGTATGATCTTCTTAGGACATTAACCATTAATGGGACAAGTATCGGGATGTATCTTCTCAACCTAGTTATTATGTTTCCCTTCTCAAGCTCTAGCCCTCTACTTTTCTGTGCATCTACTATTGATTGAAGCTCTTCTGCAAGTATTGGTGTAAATCTGATGGCTGAAATAAATGCGAAAGTATACATGTAGGGTACCTTCATTTTTGTTAAAGCCATTCCAAGCTCTTCAGGGGTTGTTGTCAGGAAGAAGATTGAGAATGATGCTAGGAAGGCTACGAGCCTGTAAGCTAATTGGAGAGATTCATATATGCTCTGGAAGCTGATGGATTGACCAGGCATAGAGAGTTTGAATAAGAAGTTTGCTATGAAGACGAGGATTATTAGTGGAGCTGCTCCATAAACTGTTTTAGCCCATCTACTAAAAACTTTCGCTACCATCGATAGTAAAGCCTCGATAACTACCACTATGGTTATTATTGTTACTTCTAGATACAATGCTGCAGTGGCCATGAGTAGAAGAGATATCACTAGCTTAACTCTAGGATCAAGTTTATGGATTACGGTCTTTCCAGGATAAAATTGGAGTCCTCTAAGAATAGTTGACAAGATGTCTCACTCTTCTTGCAATTTCGCTAGCTATTTCTTCAGGTCTAGCTAGCTTAGGCTTTAATCCTAGGAAATCGAGCTTAGATGTTAATGAGACTACCTGGGGGGGTAGTAATCTACATTCTTGGAGTATGGGGATATCGGTTAAAACTTCTTCAGATGGACCATCTCTAATTATTCTACCTTTACTCATCAGTATTATTCTTGGTTTAAGTTCTGCGACAAACTCAACATCATGTGAAGATATAATTATTGTCTTACCCTGCTGGTTGGCCTGTCTTATGATTTGCATCATCTTCTCCTTCTGGAGTATATCTTGACCTACTGTAGGTTCATCCAAAGCAACAATATCTGGAGACCATGCAAGAATTATTGCTAGAGCTAGCCTCTTCTTCTCTCCCCCACTAAGTAGGAAGGGGGACTTCCCTCTATATTCTTCAAGCTCCATGAATTTCAGAGCCCAGGCAACCCTCTTCTTTATAACATCTCCTGAGAAGTGGAAATTATTTAACGCAAACGCTATTTCTTCTTGGATCGTTGGAGAGAAAAACATATCTTCAGCATTCTGGAAAACTATTCCAACTTTCCTTGAGAGTGAGGCCACTGTTGAATGTCTAGTGTCTACCCCATCTATGAGAACTCTTCCAGAGGTAGGCTTCAGTAATCCATTTAAGTGTTTTAACAAGGTTGTCTTGCCTGCACCATTCTCACCCATTAAAGCAACCACCTCTCCGGAATTTACTTCAAGATTAATTCCATTTAGTGCTTTGAAGCCGTTAGGATAAACATATTCTACGTTCTCGAAGATTATCATTTTTCCTCCCACCGACGTATAATATCAACGAATTCTTCAACCGAGAGGGGTGTCCATGGAATAAGAGAGCTGTTCAAGGTTTTCTTTAAATGTGTCACAACCTTAACTATCCTTGGGACTGATACTCCATAAGGTATTACATCGTGTTTCTCAAATATCTCTCTAGGGCTACCGTCTAGAACTATTCTTCCATCATCTATTACGATTATGCGTGATGCGTATGGTAGGAGCATTTCAAGGCGGTGCTCTGCGATAAGTATGGTTATTCTGTGTTTTTGATTTAAGTCGATTATTGTATCTATTAATTGTTTAGCTGAGAATGGGTCTAGAGAGCTTGTAGGTTCATCTAGCAAGAGTATCTCTGGATGCATAGCTAGGATGGAGGCTATTGCAACCTTCTGTTTCTGACCTCCCGACAACTCTAATGTAGACTTATCTCTTAGCTCTTCTATACCCATAATTTTCAAAGCTTGGTCAACTCTCTCCTTAATTTCATCTCTAGGAAATGATAGATTTTCTAAAGCAAATGCTATATCAGCTTCTACTGTTAAAGCAAATAATTGGTTATCAGGGTTCTGGAAGACCATACCAGCATACTGGGATAGAATGTATGGTGGATGCTGGCGAGTATCAAGACCGCATACTTCTACTTTTCCAATCATTTCACCATCGTAGAAATGTGGTATCAAGCCATTAAAACATCTTAAGAGAGTTGATTTACCGCCTCCACTCCTACCTGCAAGTACAACAAATTCACCTTCATTTATCTCTAGATTAACTTCTCTCAAAGCCCATTCACTGCTACCAATATACTTAAACCATAGGTTACTAGTCTTTACAGCTATCAGACCCCTAACACCTCAGGCTTAATATTTAACCTGTTTGTTAATTCATCTATGAAGTGAGTAGCTAATTCACTTGCAGTTGTTTTACATTCGAGATGAGCAGCCGAGGAGTGACCGCCTCCATGCCCTCCCAGCTTAACCCCTAATCTTTCAGCTAAATCTACACCTATGTTTATCTTAGTTTGTTCTACAAATTCTTGAGATGCACGTATCGAGGCTGTCACTCTTGATTTATCTACCTCACCAATAGCTATCGCAAGATGTGCACCAAGATTAATAAGAGAACGAGCTACAGAGCTCTGAAATCCCCCGACAATTGTAACTACTACCAACCAGTCTCTAAATCTGTAGATCTTCATTCTCGCTGCCCCTTTTAATCTTGCAATCCTCTCTGAAATGTCTATTCTTTGCTCTAGTTTAGCCAAGATATTACTTAAAATAATTCCTTTATTGATGAGCCTACATATCTTATGGGAAGTCTCCGAGTCTGCTATTGAGAGCCTTGCAGTGTCATAATACATACCTAATAGAATCGCTTCTGCTTCAACTAGACCTAGCTGGAAGCCAACGTATTCAGCTAAATCATATATAATCTCTGATGTAGACTGGTAATGCTCACTAGAATATACTTTGGCTGTGGAGGGATAGCGGTTAATAGTATTTGAGTGGTGATCTATAACAATAACCTGCTTATCCCCCCTAAAGATAACTTCAATATATTCATTTAATTGTTCAGGTGAGCCAACATCAGCTATTATGTATGTATCAGCAGCCCTAACATCATGGCCCACCTCAATCTGGAAATATTCTACTAAAGCTTTAGTGTGCGCTGTAGGGGAATCTGGAACACTTATCCATACATTACCAACATTAAAAGTCTCCTCTAATATTTTCTTTAAACAATATGCTGAACAGATTGAGTCTGGATCGCCACCAGCATGGGTCAAGATATTTACTCTTAGGCTAGCTAGTTGACTTAATTCCCTACTGAGAAGGGAGATAAATGATGCATCTCTCATTTTTTATGATAACTTCTTCTCTGCAAGTACTGACTGTATCTCTTTCTGTAATGTATCAAGCTGGCTTCTAGTTCTCTGCTCCTGTTTTTCTAGAATCTTTAATCTAGTCTCTGCAAGCTCCTTCTTCTCATTTAATTCTTGCAGAAGTTTTTCACGAGAAGACTGCACTAATACTGATCCTACAGCTTTGTATACTATAGCAGCATCTGTAACTCTCTCTAATTCTTGCAGTGCATTCTTAACTTCAAGTAGTTCCGATTCAAGCCTCTGCCTCTCAACTAAGATTATATTTAGAGTCTGTTGAAGCTGCTGTAACCTTATAATCTGCTGCTGTAAGCTGGGAGGCAGCTCCCCCTCTCTAGCCGCCAATGCTATCTCCCTCCTACAATATTAAAAATAGAGATAATTTAAGACTTCCCCCGAGTTAATACGTAGTTAAGCTTAGAAAAGCTAATGGTCTTGTGGAATCAGAATTCAGAGAAGTTACAATTAGTAAGCGTTTAAATCATCACCACTATACTTAGAAGATGAACAATTAATATAGATTTGATCTACACAATGTAGGGTTTAATCGCCACTTTTACATGTAAATATATAGTTTTAATAACAGTTTTAGGATGACAACACTATCGAATACTTTTTAAACTCAGCTTGGTGACCAGGTGAACTCTAGAAAAGATTATATAAGAGGATTAGAATAGGTTTCGTAAACACCTAAGTGGGGGGAGCTGAATCGATTATATCGAAGTTCTCGATACGACTCTTAGAGACGGCGCACAAACTACAGGTGTATCTTTCACCTTAGAAGAGAAGCTTAAGATTGTTGAAAAGTTGGATGACCTTGGTGTAGATTATATTGAGGGTGGATGGCCAGCTTCTAATCCCAAGGATAGCGAATTCTTTAAGAAGGTTAAAGATTTATCTCTTAAGCATTCCAAGATAGCTGCTTTTGGGAGTACTGCTAGGGTTGGTGCACCGATCATTCTTGACCACTCACTAAACTCTATCTTGGAATCAGATGTCTCTGTAGCTGTATTATTTGGAAAGTCATGGTCTCTACATGTTGAGAAGATCTTAAAATGCAGTTTCGAGAACAATCTAGAACTTGTTTGTGATAGTATAAGTTATCTTAGAGAACATGGGTTAAGAGTAATCTTTGATGCAGAACACTTCTTTGATGGTTATCTTGATAATCCTGAGTATGCGGTGAAAGTCTTAAAAGCTGCTGAAGAAGCTAAAGCGGAAGCGATAGTCCTAGCTGATACAAATGGCGGTAATACTTTCGATACCATAATGAAGATAGTCCAAGATATAAAGGGCAAAGTTAAGAGCAAGATCGGGATACATACCCATAATGATTCTGGGTTAGCTGTCGCAAATACTCTAGCAGCAGTAGAGGCTGGTGCACGCCATATTCAAGGGACTATAAATGGTTTAGGCGAGAGATGCGGGAATGCCGACCTTGTTCAGATTCTTCCAACCCTAATACTCAAAATGAATTATGATGCTTTGAAAACCAGGGTGCCTCCTGAAGAGAAGTTAAAGAAGCTTAGAAATGTTGCAACATATGTTGCTGAAGCGTCTGGCATACCTCTCTCACCATATCATCCATACGTTGGAGAATATGCTTTCAGCCATAAGGGTGGAGTACATATAGATGCTGTATTAAAAGAGAAGAAAGCGTATGAGCATATAGATCCTAGCTTAGTAGGGAATCTAACAAAATATATTGTTTCAGACCAAGCGGGAAGAGCAGCTATACTACAAGAAGCATTAGAGATGGGAGTCAAACTTTCTAAAGATAACCCTGCTGTAACTAAGTCATTGCAAGAGATCAAGAGTATGGAAGCTGAAGGATACAAGTTCGATAATGCTACTGGAAGCATACGTCTAATTATTCTAAAATCTCTAGGATATAATATAGATAGATTGAAGATTATTTCGTGGAGAACCCTGGTAGAAAAAGGACCTACAGATAGAGTTGAGGCAATAGTTACATTGCAATTAAATGGAGACATAGTTCATGGAGTCGGTAACGGTGTAGGACCAGTACATGCCTTAGACCTAGCCCTCAGAGATGCAATATTAAGAAGACTCCCATATTTGGAGAAAGTCAAGCTTGTAAACTATAAAGTTTCAGTAGTAGATGCAGCGAGCGGTACAGGTGCAGCTGTGAGAGTCTTCGTAGAGTTTACAGATGGAGAAAAAAGCTGGGCATGTACAGCTTACTCTAGGAATATTCTTGAAGCAAGCTTGAAAGCATTAATAGATGGGTACACATACAAGCTGATAACACATGATTTAGGAAAAAACCTACTTAGTAGATGACGAATCTTCCAGATCCGAGATAATCTTAATGGATCTCAATGATGAATCTATAAATCTTAAGAATGAATTTAATGCGGCTCTCAAGGATACTATATCATCTGCATGGATTATTAGTTTTAATCCTTCATTAACAGCTAAAACTCGGACTCTTGTTCTTCTAGAAGGTATATCTCTTGCTTCTATCGAAATGGATCTATGGAGTATATCTCTTTCGACAGGTGGAACATTTATCGTTATCTCTACTGTAGCTCTATTTCTTTGATAGTTGCAATGAGCTCTCACTAGCGAATTCGTATCTGTATCTCCTCCAATCGGATACTTCTCCATCTAGTAACTGAGTGCTTCCACATATAATAAAAATCTTTACATAAAACTCTATTTGCATGATTATTCAAGTCAATAAATCATGACGACGCATTACTCGAAGAGTAGTTAGTCTTCCATGTCTACTCGATGAAATTACTATACATTCATTTCTTTGAAGATAAAGTCCATGCTCCACCTGCAAATTTGTAGCCACATTTAGCACAATGCCAGATCCCTACTGATACTCTCTTAACTTTTGGTGCACCACAGCTTGGACATATATGTAGTGCTCTCTGCTCCCGTTCTATCTCAGCTACCTTCTTCCTAAGTGTAGAGCCGTACCTAGCCATAAACCTCTTAGCAGGATTACCCTGTACACGTCCAACCCTCATAAAAGCTCTCCAAAATCATTTCAAAACCTTAATATATACGTAACTTCAATGTATAGGATTTAAGATGTTTATCGCTAAACAAGTATCGTTTAATCCATGGTATATCACTCCATCCATTATGCTGGCAGATAAGCCTGATAATTGTTAGCCTGGGAAAACATAATATGCTAGTAGTTTCACATATTTGTGAGTTGATAAGTAGCCAATTTAGAAAATTTAAGAAGTTAATTAAAGATTTCGTTTATGGTGCGACTACGTATGAGTATGCTCTTGAGCTTGAACATAAGATGTTCCAGCATGAATGTATTCTCGGAGCCGTCGTTTTTGGAGATAGATACGGTTTCTTTATCTCAAACTATTATAAACTGAGACTCCTACCCTATTGGATAGAAAGACTAACTCAATTTGATAAAGAAATTCTACGTGAAAAGGATATATTAGAAAAGATGAAGATATAGAGATAAGTTGATTAAATTATTAAAATTGATTGAAAACTCTTATATAATAATGACAGTATTAATTGTTTAGTGAGTATTGAATGAAGGAAGGTGAGAAGAGAAGAGAGAGGAAGGAGAGGGAAGTGATTAAAGCTGCTAAGAGCCTGGTTTACGGGATGGCTGCGCATGGAATGGTTTCTTACGCATTAAAGACTAGGATGCATCTTGAAAACCTGTTTATGCTCATAACTCTTGGAGACATGCTTGGATTACCGATACTACCGCCTTATTATACTCTTAGACTCTTACCCTATGCAGTACCTCATATTAAGACTTGGAAGAGGACTCTTTTAAGGGAGAGAGATGTCACAGACCTAATAGTAGGTTGAAAGTCATGGATATAAGAGAATACTTTGAAATGCATCCCAACATAAAATACATCATCTTCGGAGGTAAAGGTGGTCTAGGTAAGACCACGCTTTCAGCTGCAACATCCTACTGGCTATCTAAGAGGGATAAAAGAGTTGTCGTATTTTCAACAGACCCCCAGGCAAGCCTTACAGACATTTTTGAAAGAAATATCTTTGGAAAAGGCGAAGTCGAGATAGCTCCAAACCTGTATGCTCTAGAAATCGATGCTGATAAATATATTGAAGAATACCAGGAATTAATAAAGAGGAAGATAGTTGAGATGTATGGTGAAGTACCCCCTGAAATTGAAGAGTATATAGCATCTGCATCAGCTGAGCCAGCCATGGCTGAATCAGCTACATTCGATGCAATGGTCGAGCTGATGACTAGCGAAAAATACGATGTTTACATTTTCGATATGATGCCGCATGGACATGCGATAAGATTTCTTGGCATGAGCCAGATATTAGATGCCTGGGTCGATAAGGTTGTTGAGACAAGGAAAAAAGCCTCGGAATATGGTGAAGTAGCAGCAGTCATGAGTGGTAAAGGCAGCCTAGCTCAAGAGGATGCAATATTGAATGAGCTAAACTTCATTAGGTCAAGGCTAGATTTTGTCAGTACTATAATGAGGGACTCCGAGCACACTGCATTCTTTTACGTCCTGATACCTGAAGAGATGGCCATATTGGATACCCAGAAAGCAATAAGAATGTTCAGAGAATTCGGTATTCCTATAAGTGGTGTAATAATAAATCAAGTTTATCCAGTTGAGCTTCTAAATGACCCATCTACACCAGAATTCCTCAAGAACAGAATTATAATGCAGCAGAACAATATGAAGAAGATTAGAGAGCTGTTCAGTGAAATGATCCTTGGAACAGTACCAATGCTTGATAGAGAACCTAAAGGTCTAGAGATGATAGAGAAGATAGCGAGCATATTATATGGGGGGCTTGAATGAATTTTAATGAATTTATATCTTCAAAACCAAACCTTAGATATCTGTTTTTCGGCGGTAAGGGTGGAGTAGGAAAGACTGTAGTAGCTGCTGGTGCTGCACAATATTTCGCAGCAAGAGGTAAGAAAACTATAATCTCATCAACAAACCCTGTTCATAGCCTGTCAAGCATTTTCAAGATAGATATATGGGGGAGGGGGGTCCAGAAGCTTACTGAAAATCTTTACGCTATTGAATTCGATATATCAAAGACTATTGAAAAGTATAAAGCCGACATGAAGGAGAAGCTACTTACATTCATAAAGTCTGCAGACATACCAGTAGACCCTGACCCCTTCTTAGATATAGCTACAACCAACCCAGCCTTTGAAGAAGCAGCAATGTTCGATGATATGGTGAACTTGATCCTTGAAGACGAGTTCGATGTATACGTATTTGATACGGCTCCTGTAGCACATACTTATAGGCTTCTCGGTCTATCTAAAGTCTACGATCTATGGCTTAAAAGATTGATCAAGAGCAGGGAAGAAGCACTTTCATTAAAAGTTAAACTTTCCTTTAGGAAGGAGAAGGTTATCGAGGAAATAAAGAAGGACCCTGTCCTTCAAAGTGCTCTTGAAACTAGAAGACGTACAGAAGAAGCAAAGAAGATCCTGACAGACAGAGAAAAGACTGCTTTCTTTTTTGTAACGTTGCCTCTCGCACTTCCTATAGCTGTTATAGAAAGATTCATAACATGGGTGAAAGCATTCGATATACCGATTGGAGGAGTAATTGTAAACGGTGTACTACCAAAAACGTTACTCAGAGACGAAAAGTTATCATCATACGTTGTAAATAAGTTGAAAGAGCAGGATGGCTACCTGAAAATGATCAATGAAAAGTTTCCAAACTTGGTGAGAGCATACATACCATTGTACGAGACAGAAGTTATAGGCCTAGACATGGTAGACAAGGTTGCCGATGCACTTGCTGACGGAGGATTCAACTTAGTTTAGATGGATTCTTTTATCACTTGACTTGACCGCATAAGCAGGTTAAAGACATTCTTAATAGAGGAGTCACCTAGTATTCTGGCTACAATCTTGACCCAACCTTCACTTTCTTTAATTGAGATAGAGTCTATGCAATCTTTAGAAGATAATAAGCTTTCCTCTATCTTATCTAGGAATTTTCTTGTTTTATCTAAGTTGTCGGTAATAACTATCATGCCAAGCTGGCTTAATTCGATTTTCTCAAGATTACTATCAAGCTTAAGCTGGCTAAGATAACCCTCCTTACATATCTCTATATTGATTGGACATCTTTTTGTAAGCGACCCCCAAACTAATATATGGTCTTTATCTTTTGTGAGTGGAGATAATAGGTAGTAGAGTGGGTTCTCCCTCCAGGTGAGAGATAAGGTTACATCTATTCTGCTGAATAATCCACCTTCTTTAGGAATACATAACGCCTTAAAACCTCTACCATATCTTCTGAAGCCAACGAATTTGCAAAATGGTAACGAGAGGTTCCTAATCTGTTCTGCATACTTTATCATTGCATTGTTATTCGCTCTTAAACCAACAACGAACAGAATTGCTAAAATGATTATTATGGCAATCAGCACATAGAATTCCTGCATAAACATAAAAAAGTAGGAGGGGTATAAAGCTATTTAGCCTTTATTCTAGTATACGCCTTGTATCCTTCGTAGACCATTAGTAGAGCTAGCACTATTAGGACAACGTTTATAGTAGCCGCAATCCCAAGACCTACTTTTGCAGGTGCAGCAATATAGCCAGTTATTCCACTATATGCAAGATATATTAGCGCTGAGATCGTTGTAACGATCATGAAGACCATTGGGATGCTTGTGAAGATAGTCCGCCTCTTCTCTCTTAGAAGCCATAGGGTTACTATCATTAAAGCCAGCCCAGCCATAAGCTGGTTTGCTCCACCAAATGTAGGCCAGATATAAGCGAAGGCTGCTCCAGTCTTCGGGCTCGTCACAATATAGACGATAATCATTACTATGAGCGCGCTAACATATTTATTCCTTAGTATACCACCTAGAACAGGTCCGCCTAGCTCTGAGAGGACCAGACGTGTTATTCTAAGTCCAATATGCATTATCGTTATGGCTAATATAACTAGCATTATACTCGTGTAGGCTTTTGCAAAGTCTATTGGAACACCCCATACGTTAAGAAGCGTTGAGCCGCCCGTGACAAAGTTTGCAGCAGTCTTCCCAGCCTTAATATTGCCTATTGCTACGTCAGGCGACAGTATCGCGGCTGTCGTGAGAGCAACCAAGGCCATGATACCTTCAGCTATCATTGCACCTCCAGCAACCATGCTACCTTCAGCTTCATTATCAAGCTGCTTAGATGTTATTGATGAGCCTATCAAGCTATGCCATCCTGATATCGCTCCACAGGCTATTGTTACAAATAGTATCGGCCATAGTGGTCCTGAAAAAGTTATGGCAGGGTCATAGAATGTTGTCACAGTTGGAGCAGCATAGGAGATTCCCGAAAACATTCCTATGATTATGCCTACTAGACCAAAGTAGACTAGGTAGAAAGATAAATAGTTTATAGGCTGTATAAAGACCCATATAGGTAAGACAGCTCCAAAGAAGCAGAAGAGCAGAACCATCCACATCCAAAAATCAATCGTCCAGATACCTAAATCGATCTTAACCGGTATTAGTAGACCGAGGTAGACACCGATATACATTAAGATTACAGCGATTACTGTGGTAATAACAATATTGACCTTGAGTTTATATGTTAAGTATCCTGCAAGCACTCCGATCACAGTCGTTATTAAAACTGGTAGAGGAGATTGTGGAACAGTATTAAGTAGTCCGCCAACAACGTTGGTGAAAGATGACAGTACTAGTACAATGTACCATAGAATGTACCAGAGTAGTATCGTTCTAGCTCTCGGTGAGATCAGTTCGTAGGTTACAGGGCCAAAGGATGCGCCTTCAGACCTTACAGAAACCATCATGCTCCCATAATCCTGTAGCCATCCAATAAATATCGTTCCGAAAAGTATCCAGAGGAATGCTGGAAGCCAGCCCCACTGAATTGCTAGGATTGGTCCTAGGACAGGGCCTAGGGCAGCTATACTCTTCCATTGGAAACCAAATAGAACATACTTATTTGATGGAAAGAATTCAATACCGTCCATGTACACATGTGCGGGCGTCGTCCTTTTTGGATCGACCATCATTACATTTTTATCAAACCATTTAACATAGTATCTATACGCAAGACCATAGAGGATTATCCCTATTATAACTACAAGTATAGCATACATAATAGGCAGCTCCTCAAACTATTTCGAAAGCTTAGGCTTATATAAACTTTCTAGATGAATACACGCCAAATTTGGAGAAAGATTCAATTGTACATTAAGGTTCATATGAAGAATTTAAGTCAAACAATAGTGTTGCTTATTTTTGCCTATTCTATTTTCGGATGTTTAATGCTTCGCAAAATTTCTGTCTAATGAATTTGCTCTTCTCCGATGCTGTTTCTATCATCTGTTCTAGTAGGCTTTCAGGTATTAGTCCCGGAGAGTTCTTCTGTATAGATACTATGTTATCTTTCTCATCTACACCGATGATCAATGAGACATCTAGAGCTAATTCTTCTTCAATTTGTGGGTCAACTAAAAACTTCTCTTTAATTATCCCGAATGTAACAGTGAATGGTAAGGATTGAAGTTGGAGATTAAAGTATTCTCCTGTCTTCAGCACTTTACCGTTTACGACTTCATGCCTTGGGATTCTTGCAGTAGCTAGAGCAGCAAGAACAGAGATAGTTGAGGGATCGTAGTAGTTCCCATCATAATCAAGTACGTAGATATCTATGAAGAGGATGTATGCTTTTTCTCCCTCTATCAAGCATAGCTTCTCTAAATCTATACATTTGCTTTCCCTGATACTACGGTCGACTACTCTTGCAAGCTCAACCCCACGTTCATCAGGCGGACCAGGCTCAAAGCTTATCGAGGCAAGCGGTAGAAGCTCAGCATTTACCGTGAAAGAACCTTCTCTCGGTCTATCAGAATATGGTGAACCTACTTCTGTCTTTATTCCGACTAGTATCTTTGTCCCACCCATTGAGACGAGTGCAGAGCCATCTGCTTTCTCTACGAGTCCAGTAATAATGTTTATCGGTCTAATGTCTGTTGGAGACCTACCATCAAGTCTCTTGCCCTGCGTAAGTAGGTTGTATATCTTTTCTTGAACGATTCTAGCTGTTAGGCTCTTCTTAATCTGAGATATGGACATGCCATGTTAAACCTCCATTAAAGATGCTTCACTGTACTTTTTCCTAAGAGCATCCCTCTGTTTTTGATAAATCTCCATTATCCCCTTCTTTGCAAGTTCTAGAGCTTTCCTGAATTCTTCCTTCGTGAGTCTCCCATTTAATTGGAGTAAGACTATAGAGTTAAGCCGAGGGGCCATAGCAATAGGCATATCTGCTTCCCCATACTTATCTTCTATGTCACATAAATCGAGAACTAAGTGGCCTTCAACTTTTCCGACAGCTACTGCAGCTACTAGATCAGCCATAGGTATACCTGCTTCAGCGAGAGCGAGAGATGCAGCTGTCAGACCAGCTGTTCTCGTTCCACCATCAGCTTGTATGACTTCAACATATACATCAATGCTTGTACGAGGGAATTCTTCAAGGAAGACTACGCTTTCAAGTGCTTCTCTTATAACCTTAGATAACTCTATCTCCCTTCTAGTCATTCCTAGAGGCTTTCTCTCATCCACGCTAAAAGAAGTCATATGGTATCTACAGTTTAGTATTGCACGGTCTGGTAAAGCTAAATGTTTAGGATGTACTTCTCTCGGGCCGAAGACTGCAGCGAAAATCTTAGTTTTACCCAGCTCAACATATGCTGAGCCGTCGCTTTTATCTAGCACACCTATCTCTATCTTTAGGGGTCTAAGCTCTTCCAGTCTTCTACCATCAATTCTAATACCCTCTTCACTTACTAATTTCAATTTTTCACTACTCATTCCCCGCTCCACCTACAAGAATACTTCTAATCAAGTTTTCAACTCTCTCTGTTAATCCCTGTGAATGCGCTTCCTTCTCGATCAGTTTTATCGCAGAAACTGCTGCAAACTCGTTCGTAGGAGATGGACCCTTAATAACTATGAATCCGTTTCTCCCCACTAGCATATCGCATCCAGTCTCCTTCTTGATCATGTTAATCATAGATCCTCTTCTACCAATTAATCTAGGAATTTTTGATGGATGCAAACTTACCAGTAAGCCTGAAGTAATCTTCTTAATCTTTTCACCAGTCTCTAGGAATACTCCTCTAAGCCCGCTCTCTTTCACGAATGCATAGACGACTTCGCCAACCTTCAAATTTAGCGCTTGAACTTCTTTCTTATCAGGCATCCTTATAGTTGCTGTTAGGTGTCTCCCTAAACTCACCTCGAATCCATTTGGTTTAACATCTATAACTATCCCTATAACTTTATCTCCAGGCTGGGGATTATATGAACCCTTAAAGGGTATAACGCATACTCTATCATTCTTGACTGTTGCAAAACCTACTGTTGAAGCATAGACCTTGCTTCCTAAAACGTATGTTCCCTCACCACTTCTCTTACTATCATCTGAAAGTAGCTGACCAGGTAAGACAATCTCCCTCTCTGAAAAATATAAAGGCATGCTTCTACCCCTCTAACGGGTTTACTTCGATTCTTCCACCCGCTATCCTCGTTAACCTATCTATTAAGTCTAAATGCAGACCTGTTGGAACCTCTACCATGCTAACCCAGCTACCGTCTTTCCTCCATTCTTCCTTAATAATCTTCCCCATATTCTTAATCAATCCATAAGATTTCCCAACTACATCGCCTGGAAGCCTTATCTGGAGTTTTATCACACCTATCTTAAGTGGAAGTATTGTCCTAAGCTTCTCTATAATCTTTAATGCTTGTTCTTTAGCATCTTGAAAAGGATCTATTGTTACCCCCACTTCCTCCATGGCCATCTCTATCCTCTGGGGAGGGTGGGGAAGATTAGTCCTAGGGTCGACTGCATTCTTAGAGATGAAATCTACAATCGATTTCTTCTTTTCTTCTATCAGCCTCCTTCTCTGCTCTGCAGTAACTTGTATTGTTCCCTCTTTTAGTATTGTCTCTGCTATCTTTAAGAACTCTGTTGTACCGAAGGCTTTCCTTAGTTCCTCCTCACTTGCTCTACTTCCTTTACGGGAATCTTTGTAAACCTCTTCATAGACGACAATCTTTGAAACAGGTATATTTTCTCCAAGCCTATATTTAAGAGCACGGTCAGGATCTACAAGTATCTCGAACATTACACCCTTCTTTTCAATCCTCGCCACTGTATAGCTTTTAGACAACCTATTTATCCTCCCAGCTTATTACACGCTTAATTCTTTTACTCTGCCTAGAGATGATATATCCAGGATGTTTATTAATGTTCTGCCTTTAGCTCTTTTTATTTCTAATCAATGGTTCAAGCCTTGCTTGAAGTTCTTCAGAAGGCATTGAAGTATACTTTCTAGTCTTAACAGGTATAGTTACTAGGCGGGCTGTCCATCCCTCCTCAATCTTATCAACAGAGTTTACTAATGCTTCTAAAGCCAATTGTATAGACTCTTCTAAACTAATATTCTTTTGATAATTCTTCTCTAGGAATTCTTTAACTTTATCTGCGCCCCTACCTATCGCCCAAGCATCGTACTCTAGAACAAGCCCACTTGGTTCTGTATAGAAGATTCTCGGACCCGTCTTATCCACTCCACCAAATAGTAATGCTGTTCCAAATGGTCTAACGCCTGCATGCTGTGTATATAGCTGCATTATATCTCCTATACGTTTAGCTACTGCTTCAACTGTAGGCTCTTCATCATATGATAGTCTTATAACTTGAGCATAGACTCTAGCGTTATCTACTAGTACACGTGCATCAGAATTTAGTCCAGCAGCTGCTGCACCAATATGTTCATCTATCTGGAAAAGCTTCCAGGAAAAATTAGGATTCTGAAGTTTAGTATGCATTCTCTCTTCTACGGTCAAGACAACACCTTCTATACATAGTATAGCTATAGCTGTAGAACCTGATCTAACAGTTTCAAGAGCATACTCTACTTGATAGAGTCTACCCTGAGGTGAGAAGACAGTTATAGCTCTATCATATGCTCCTGCAATACCAAGTGCTGCCAA
>CAZKRR010000017.1:0-21432 GCA_964555135.1 uncultured Nitrososphaeria archaeon | reverse complement strand
GAAGTTCTGGTTCTTGATGGAAGAGGCAGACCATACTAGAAGATTCAAGTTTGGATTATTCTCCCTGGAGCTTTCAGAGATAGATAGAGATGACGTATGGGCTACACCAGGCATACCTCTCCTAATATTCATCACAGCCGGCTTCCTATACTACATCCTCCTAGGAGACGTATCATACACATTCTTCAGAACATTACTCCAGACACCAAATCTAAGAATGTAAAATAGTTTTTAAGAACAATTACAAAACAACCCTATAATAAGGGTAAAGAATAAAGAAACCCTAGACATGTATTAACAGCCAAGAGAGTTGATCAGTAACTGCAGGAATGTCTATTAATCTACTCGCCATGAAAGTAGGAGAAGGTTAGGGGAGATTCAAGGATGAATTGAAGACTAAAGTTAGCGAAATGCCAGAAAATGATAAGAGAGATGCATACTCACTAAGAAAACTCTTTAAGTTATCATCGACTAAGAAGGATACTCGGATATTTCAGACATTTGACCATCATTGATGTTGAGCTGAGACCGCTGTGATGAGGGGCAGATACTTTATAGGAATCTTCAAAAATCATAGAGCTAGCATGGTCGATGTTGATGCTGGAAGCAACGTCAAGATGTTAGAGAAAATAATCGAAGATGTTAGGAGAGAGACCATTGATAAAGCTACCAGACTGATTCCAAAATTCATAGATATAGCTAAGAGTCTAGGACTGGACAGGGATGATACTAACGGGCTAGCAGGATCAGCTGGACTACTAGTCTAAAAAATCTACCTCACATAGGAAGACTATCAACTATCCTGGATCATTCAAGGCTAAAGGCAGGGATAGCAGGGAATAAGAAATATAGCCGTAAGATTAAGAGACATCTAATAATGATTACAAATGCAATTCTACATGAGAACAGTGAGACACGTATACCAAGATATAGAGATTCAAGAGAAATATTGAAGAAGACTACAGAACTAATGAGGTCGATAGGCCAGCTGGGATGAGACTGAGGTAAAGCCCCAGCAAGACCTACACAGCATCATTTACAGCCCCTCCCCATCAGTGTAAAAAAGTCGATCCCTCCAAGCTCACCCGACATACTTCTAAGACTGGATATTAAAGTACAAAACTACAAACATCACGTAAACTTAAATAACGCTCCAGCCAACCTAATAGCGACCATGGAAATGAGACACCTCAAAAAAGACTCCAAATGCTCCGGTAGTATAGCCAGGCCAAGTATGCGGGCCTCTCGAGCCCGAGACCCGGGTTCAAATCCCGGCCGGAGCAAAACAAACCCAAACATTCTCTCCCAAACCCGCTCCCCCAAAACACATTCGTTAACCAAGTAAAATTTTTCAAATCTTGTGAATATGAATGTCGGACACCTTTCTAGCTGAGTAATCATGTATCCGTTTTGCTGTGGCTATTATGATCTCATTAACTTTTACTGAGTTTATTGATTTTAAATTTTAGGAAGTTGGCTAGAGAAGCTATTCTCCCAATGTATTATCATGAAAAGTATTACGATGCAGACAAGATCAAGCCAGCCGCAACATTCTTATTTAAGAGCGGATAAAAAAATGAAGAGAGTGGAGGGTTCAGCGATGTCTAGACAAGCGTTTCCATCTCCTAGATCTCCCAGCCCATTGCCCAAGACTTTCCCGCTCCGGCAGCTCGGGCCTCTCGACTGCAGCTCCTATGCCATCGACCAGGGGGTTGGCGGCTGGAGCGTCGGCTGGCATCTACTACCCTTCATGGAGAAAGGTTCATTAGGAGCCCTCACCCAAGTATAACCCCGAGCCCGGGTTACCCGGGGGTACTTGGGGAGGGCTCCCTCCCCTTTCCCTCCGAGTAGTAGGCCCTGTTTCGGGGTCTTGGGTGAGGGCTTGCTGTATTGTCGGTGTTAGTTTGTCTAGGCTTTGTTTGTAGTTTTTTAGTTGTTGTCCGAGGAATGTGGCTAGGTAGTGGAATCCGTTGAGGAGTAGTGCTGTTCTAGTGATGTTTCTGATTGCTATGTGGTCTCTGTCGTCTCTGAATCCGCATTTTGTACAGTGTAGTCTTTCCCATTTTCGGTTTTCGTGGTGCATGAGGTTGTTGCAGCTTGGGCATATGGAGCTTGTGTATTGTGGTGGGATTACTTGTAGCTTGTTTGTTCTGGCTGCTACAGCGTTTATTCTTCTCATGATTTTCCTGAGAGGCCAGGTTTGGAAGAGCATGGTTTTCTCTGGGTTCTTCGATTTCAGCTTCCTTCTGAGCTGCTTTGGTGTGAGGTCTTCGATTACTATGGCGTCGGCATTTCTGAGAAGTTTCTTTATCAATCCGACGGTTTTATTGATCCAGTCGTTCTCAATGTTTCTTCCATATCTGAGCCATGAGCTGGCTGGGCGTCTATGAACTCTCATTGATAGTCTGTTTACTTTCCTTATGAATAGTAGTTTTCCGATGGGCCTCTTAGTCCTAATGTATTTTAGTGGTTTAATGAGTTGGCGGACCTCGAAGACTCCTATCGTTACGTCGTCAACGTTTATGTCTACCGCTATGATTCTTATGAATCTCTTGGAGAGGTAGAGTTTCAGAAGGCCTGGTATGCCGTCACCATCCCCCTCAAGGTGGCGGCCGTCGAACTTATTGTATGGTGACCTTCTATCCGTCTTGGAGCCTCCTCCAGGCCTGTTTTGAGGCCCCCTTCAGGGGCCAGGCTCTTTCGAGCCTAATACAGGCCTGGACTCATCGGCTCTATTCAGCGACTGTCCTATAGTCTAGCTTGTCCTTGTTTTTCCTTGTTCAGGCTCGAGCGCCTGATAGGTAGAGAGTTCGAGCACTCTCCATGTGTGGGAGCACGAGCGCTCCCTGATAAATGCCCCCGCCGCGAGGGACCTATCTCCACTCTCTTCCGCGGCTATCTATAATATGGTCTGCCTTATTATTATACATTGTTTTCCATTTTCACCCATCTCTCTAAACGTAAAATTCTCTCCGAAGGAATTATTTCTCAGGTTGTTTAAGAAGGTAAAGATAGATAGGTCTCAGCTAAGAGTTAGAATTGGTAATGAATGGTACGGTGCTAAGCAGGCTGAGGAAGGTCTCTACGCCATTGAATGTGACTTTTCCAAGCTGAAGTCGATGTCCGACTTGAGGTTCTCAGACCTACCCAGCGAACTCATTATAAAGACCTGGTTTAGATTAGATGTCCTCGAAAGTAAGCTCAGCTACTCTCTATTGGTATATAATAGCATTATCCAATTTTCCACTTATCTCCTACCGCAGGAATGGAGAGGTTTAGTAGAGCTGGATCATTTTATCAATGTTCTATCAGATTGTTTGAGAGAGACGGGATACGTAATAGATTTCAGTGCTGTTGAGCTTGGAAGGGTATGGGTTGATGGATTGGAGGAGCCCCGCTATCATGTTAGATGTGTGATGAAGTTTAACGTAGGTGATGGTGTTGCCGATGCTTTACAAGTCTTGAAGCAGAGGATAGTATTCGCGCATAAGCTTGTTGAGGGTAAAGAACGTGAATTGAGAAGATTTATAGATTTCTGGAGTAGGGAAGTAGTGAATATTTCAGGTCGAGAAATAGCTTCACATCTAAATCTTAGAGGGGCCATGGCCCACATTATTTCAGAACTATGTCCAGCCTGTCTAGCTTACATACTCTTCAAACTCTCCCCAATAACCAGCAATAGGAGGGTGTGTCGCAAAATCATGGAGTATTCAGGTGCTACGAAATATGTTCCGCTCATCCACTCTATACTCAAGGATCTGGGACTCGTGAGAATCGGCGAGAAGGAAGGAGGAGAAGAAGTAAGCCTGACTTCTGCAGGCAGCATTGTTACTAGAGTTTTAGCATCAGGTATCAGTAGGATAATATCAGCCAACCGTAGAATGGTAAAAAAGTCTATGAAGACGGTGAATCCAATAGACTTACTCAACTTTATCCGTAGAAATGCGAGAACGTTTGCAGCTCAATACTGCCCATCCATAAGAAGATGTAGAGACTTCGATGAGGAGGTTTATAGGGAGAAGCTCAAAATGTTTGAGGAGAAGGCTGGAAGGCTGAGCTTCCTACACGTAGTTACACTCATAAACATCTCGCTTGGACTAAGAGACTTCGATAGTGGTATAACATCAGAATTGATATCGGATGGTTTCATCTCTCCCAATAAAGTTTTGAGACCGCATGGACGGTTGATAGTCGAGATGTCTAGGAAATACTTGGTTAGGAGAGGTGTAACGGATGCAGCCGCACTGGCATGGACTTACCCCAGTGTACAAGCACCCGTTAAGAAAGGCACGCAACAAGACAACTGAAAGGAGACACCATATCCAGATGCTTTAAGCCTGTTAAGAAGAAGGCCCTCAAACAATCCTTCTACGATTCTGGGCTAAGAGGAAAAGTCTTGGGCGATGGGCTGGGAAATCTAGGAGATGAAACCCTCCACTCTCTCCATTTTTTATATGAAAGATAAGCCAGACAGACTCTTAATACTTTATCCTTGAAAAGAAGAGAATAAAAATACATGATGAGTTAAACATTAAAACACACATGTTTATTTATGGAGAGTTCTTCCCTTCACGTTTTCTATCTGCTTCTAATTTGGAAAGATAAATCTCTTTTGTTTCGACCAGGTAATACCCTTTCCTTAGTTTTATTATTATGTGTAGGCTTCTTATCGTTGCTATTGTTTATGACCAGTCTTCTATTGATCAAATATTGTAGCTAGGATATTTACATTGTTATAGAATTTCTCTGTTCTCTAATTCAGATATCTAAAGAACCTCTTAATCCTACTAGGTATACTAAACTTTGATACTTATACTTAAGCCATGGAGAATATATTTTGAAACGCTGAAAACCTAACCCTGCTACTTTACTACTACGATCTTTAACATGCTCGCTATCTAGACGCTGCCTGTCGGATACGGTCATTATAATATTAATTATCTTTGCCTTCGGAGAATGATTCTAGAGTTTTCTTAGGTTTTATGATGGATTGGACTAGCCCAGTTTTTCTAAGTGTTTGTAGTATCTCTCTAACTTTTCTGGAGTTTAATCCTAGAATGTATGATAGTTCTCTAGCCGTCATCTCGCCTCTCTCCTCGAGGGTGTAGAGTATCTTGGCCATGTCTGCTGAGAGCTCTACTTTAGGCTTCCTCCCAGTAGCTATCCACCTATACCTCGATAGCCTAGCTCTCCTAAAAGATTGTGTATTCTTCATGTTGAGTTTGGAGACGGTAGACCTGGCCTCCTCCAATCCTCCAGAGAATACTGGCTCAGCATCATATACTCTCCCACAGAACCTGCACTCAACACCTATAGCCTTGAATGATGCTCTAGCCATACCGCAGAATGGGCAGACAACAACGTAAACCATCAACAAGAATATCAAAAAACAAGTAAATATACATTAACCATCAAGACAAAGCTAGACTAGTGATGGAATAGGTATTAGTGGCTGAGGAGGACCAAAATATCAACTATAGAGACCAATGCAGATCTTATAGTATCAAACTCTCTTTTAAGAATAAAGCAGATTTAACAGAACTACTAATGTTAATGTAATCTAGTGGCTCTAGCTTGGATTAGTAGAAGTAGTCCGAACACCTTCTAAACCTCTTGAAGATTATGCTGAAGATAACTCAACGGAATCGTCTGAAACTCATCAAATAATATTTGAGCTACTTACTCTAGGATGCTTTACATATCGTGTTGAAGGAAAAATATTTAGGTGTATGGTGAACTTGTATAAGCATGATATCTAGAAGAGAAGTCGTAATGGCAATCTTAGCATTAACATAGAGTCTCATTACACTTTTTGAAAAATATTGCAAGAAGCTGGTATGAGTTGATAGCGCTTACACCTTTTTCACTCTTTTACTTCCCAGAAACTCAGAGAATTATTGGAGCTCTTTTTAGAGGGCTTGGACTTCTAAGGATGCTGAGGTTAATAATAGCAATCGCATGTACAGCTAAAACTCTCTCCTACGCGGTCACTATAATTGAGAGAAGTAGGTTGCTCTATTACTCATTATCTCTACAGTAGTCGTGTTTATTGGAGAGATCTTAAGCTGTATTCTTGAAGCTGATATACCTGATGGCAGGATTAAGAATTTAAGTGATGCTTTCTGGTGGGCTCTCGCAACAGTTACGACAATAAGTTATGGCGATATAGTTCCAGTGACGTTTACTGGTAGGGTAATAGGAGCAATCTTAATGATAGTAGGAATAACAATCTTCAGAATCTTCATATCTATGCTTGGAGCAACCCTCATAGAGAAAAGAATAACAAAGGAAGCTTCCACCATAAGCCAATAAATAAAACAGGCTATCAAGAAAAAGATTGATACAATCGAACTCCTCTCAGAAACAAAACTCTAAGAACTAATAAACACTATCGAGACGCTATACCTGACAGGAAAGCACAAACAATGTAAAAAGACAAATATAAAACGGTAAATAGACGAACTCACATTAACACTTATAAGTGAAGAAGTTACTAGTAATAATTGGCGGCGGCAGGTAGGGCCGGGGAGCTAGCCCTTCCCTGTAACCCGAGACGGGCTACATGCGGGGGCCAGATAACCTGAAAGAGCGTAGGAGAAGCAGAAGTACAACGCATAAGAAGTGAGTGAGTGCGCGTCCACGTGGAGCTCCGTAGGGGCTGCCCCACTCGTAGGAGTGGGCTCCAGCTTCCTAACGCATCGAACCGTGTTAGGCCCGGGAGGGAGCAGCACTAAGATGCGGCGGGGCTGCTGCGTGGTAACGTGCAGGACATTATCTTATGCGTCTAGGCTTCTGCTTCTCCTACCATCTTTGGGGGCTGCCGCCGCCTTGCTTTCTCACTTGATTCTATGTAGATATCTTTTCTGGTATATTATAATTGCTGTAGATGCTATCAGTATGATGGTAGCTATTATTGTTGCGTATGTAGCAACCTGGATTGTGAAGATTCTCTGAAGGTTTTCTTTGAATACTTCGAGTATTCTCTGTATTATTGCATTTATCTCGATTATATACTCACTGAAGTGTGGGATGTAGAGGAGGATCTGTACTCCTTTCGCTGAGATTACGAATACGTATGCTGGCTGGTCATATATTCCGGAAGCAAGGTCTAGTAAGCTTGAAGCTAGAATAGCTATCTCACTATTAACCGTTAGATTGAATCCCAAAATATTTTCTATCTCTACAAGTTCTGGGGATAATTCTATTATGAAGAGCCTGCCTGAAGTATTATCTGGAGCTTTGAGCCTGACCCTAACTCTATTCTTCTCAGCCTCTACTATCTGTGCTTCTATAACTTTATCAAGATTATAGATCTCGGGAGGAGCATTCATGGAGACCTTCAACCATGCACCTACTATGTTCTGCTCCCGCTCTACAGATACCTGACCTATATTCCTCGACTCATTCTCACTATAGACTAATTCTTTACTAATAGAAACGATAGTCTTACCGCCTACAGTAACTATCTTCTCCCTATTAATTAGTACTGTACCATTTTCATATTGAATTAAACGCTCTACATGCTCAACGACAACTTTGTATTCTCCATCCTTCTTCTCCAATTCTATATTAACTTCACCAATTTGAGTGGTTTCAAGTTCTATTGGAGAAGGTTGTAGAAGAGAAGTAAAAGTGCTGACGGTAGATTCAGCTATTGTAGTCTTAGGAGTAGGTTGAACAATAATAGGTGATGCCTCGACTTCAGTTTTAGTCACTCTACTAGTAGTATGGGACGATACTATAACAGCTTCCTCAACTTGTTTTAAGATACCTTCAGCTTTTATTAATAGAGAGTATGCAGCTTGATAATTTACACCTAATATTTCTTTAGCCTTTGCAATTAGTTCATGGGCTTGCTTGAGCTGGTCTTCTAACGACCCCAGTTCAGTCTGCTGTATTACAGTTGATTTTAGCTCTTCATACTTATCTTCTAATGATTTAAGCTTATTCTTGACCTCCTGTATTGAAAGTTTTACTGAAGACTTTTCTCCCACAACTCCCTGTAAAGCTTTAATGATTATCTGGACTCTTGTCTTAACATATATTAGTGTTGAGAATGCCTTATCATAATCTCCGTTATTGTATAGTTCTAGACCCTCCCGATATTTTGCCTGAGCTGCTTCAAGGATCTCTTTATAAATTTGAACATTTAAGCCAGCGTCTTCTGCTTGATCTATCATTTTTCTAGCTTCATCTAAGAGTTCTTCAACTTCTTCCAATAAGCTTTCTACTCTGCTTCTAGGTATTCTATCAGAAGACATGAGAGAGTTGGAGAAGTTATCTTGGCTTGAAGCTGTAACTAAACCTATAGAAGTCATTAATAAAATTGATAAGATTAATGCAAGCGGCCTCGCCATATTCTTCATTTTCTAATAGATTAAATTAGTTAATAATTTTTCCATTCTCGAGATTTATCGGAGACTATCTACACACTATATAAGGGAGGCCGAAAGCTTCACGGCTCTCCGGCTTCTAGACATCTTTTAGTATTTTCTTCAAGGAGACGGGAGAATCCTAGGAGAAATATATCAAGGAGTATTACATTATATCATGGAGAATGGAGCCTAGGGAGGCTATTGATTTAGAACAAGTTTATAGTCTTTTGAAGAATCCTCTAAGAAGAGAGATCTTAACTCTACTATATACTCGGGGAGAGATGAGTGCTACCCAGCTCAAGCTATTACTAAATGTAAGCTATGGAACACTATACTATCATCTAGAATTCCTGAAGCCTTTGATAAGCCAGGCTAGAAGAGGTAGATATGTGTTGAATGAGAAAGGCCTACTTATAGTAGAGAAGATGATGAGAGACATGGGTGCGGAATCCAAGACCTCTCCATCTACAAGTATCCTGAGAACATTATCTATGGCTCCATTAATGGAGAATATATCAAATAAGCCTCTAAGATACTTAGCATTAGGAATAATAGTCATAGTAGCATACGTCATGCTACTCTATATTATGCCTTTAAAGATGGTTCTACTCCACGTCTCTTTTGATCCAAGTAGTAGAAGCCTTACAACCTCTATTGTAAGTTTAGGAATAGTGCTAGGATACATCCTGCTATCCGGAGAGATCCTCTCACCATATAGTGGAGGGTTTGGTGGACTACTGGTTGCCTCACTCTCCTCACTTACACCCATAGACATCTATCTAGCATTCCTACTACTTCTCCAATACCTAAATATCCAGATTAACTCTATAATCCCACTACTCCAATTGATATTCATCATCGCGCATATAACCCAATTAGTAATGATCTCCTCAGCCCTTACACATTCAAGAGGGATCGGATGGGAGAAGAGCCTACTAGCTTCACTAATCCTATCATATATTAGTATGCTAGCTTTATACTATAACCTTCTATAAAATGTCTAGACAACCTTGGATCAGGTATCTCCATATACTCATATCACCTCTTAGCCGTAAACCATAACTTAACATGTTCACTTTCTGAACCGTTAAAATATTGTTAGTGTTAAGTCTCTAAATTGAAGACAAGTTCTTTAAAAGCTTTGTAGACTCTACTGAGCTAATCTACTGGAATTAATTAGAGACGTGAAGTTCAAAGCTAGACGTAGCTGTGAGGCTGAGTTAGAGCCACTCTAACATCTCGAGTCACTTCTCCAGCCCTATGGATTGTGGGCTTATGAGGGCAAAAGGAGATAAGAACATCCATTACAGTACAAGACCTGATAAAGTAGGATAAGATATATTTGAATATCTGGATGAGACCTTAAAGTAGGTGTATGCTTATAGCAACATGTACTAGGTATAACGAATCTCATCAACTATAATTGGGAGGGAGCATAGCGAGAGATTGCTTAGATTATGGTTAATAGCTCTCTGGCATTCTGCGCGGCATGGGCTGCTCATCCTCCTAGCAGATATACTAACCATGCTTAGAGAAGGATTAGCATAGTTAGCGTGGCAGCGTTAAGAATTCTTAAATTATACATTACTACAATATGATTCTGTATGCTGGATGAGCAAGAGATCAGTAGAATCAAGAGAGAAGTAGGATCATATAGAAACATTGACATGCTATCGTACATTGATGGAATGATGCCTTGGATGAAACCTATACAGTATACCGTAAGACGTTTTTCCGAGGTACTAGAAAAATCTGGGGTAACACATGCTTTAATAAGTGATTATGCAGTGAATTTCTATTGAATACCATATTGGTCAAAAGATATACAGTTTGCAGTAAAAGGAGTAGATTTCCACCGGCTTACAGCTATTTTAAGTGAGTCATTCTTTGGAAAGCTCGTAGAGAGAAGTGGCTGCTTAACAATACTTGATCTTCAAATGAATAATTTCTTGACAATCTGCAGTGAGCCTGACTCTCTCAGGTGGGATGATAAGATGGTGGAGAGAATCTCTAAAACAATGATAAGTGTTAAGATCTTATCTCCCGAAGATTACATCATCCTCCTTATTAAGCGTAGTAGTCTAAGGGAGATCGACCTAGCTGCAAAGATCCTCTACATAAAATTTGAGACTATTGATAGAGACTATATATCATGGAGGGCGAGAACCTATAATGTAGAAGAAGAATTGTTCGAGCTAATAGAGAAGCTTAGTTAACGTATAATGAGAAGGTTTATCCTATCTACAGCGTTGCCAAGAGCTTTCTTTATCCTCTGTATATTTTCTTCGATTCCTGGATTCATCTTAACCGTTAACAGTAAATCAGAGTCTCCAGAAACTTCTTGGATTAGTTCTACTTCTTTCCAGCTAGCTAGCTCTTCGATTAGTGAGTTGATTGGTTGACCATTCTTAACTTTCAGTAAAACATATGCACGTATATATCCAAAGTATTGCCCTAGTTTCTCATAGGGTATGCTTAATCCATTTTCTGAGAATATTTGATGTAACTTCTCAATAGATAGTCTTCCACCTAGTCTAGAAGCTTCTGCACCTATGTATTCGGTTAATTCTTTAATCTTCTCGGAATCTAGGGAGTACCCATTAAGTATTCTCTCTATAAGCTTTTTACTAATGAACGGTGTAACTTCATAGAGCGGAGAATCGAAATCGTATCTAAGCTTCATCCTAGGTATATATCCTTCAGGAGCTTTAGTAGTCATAGCTTGATGTACTCCAGCTCTAATAGTTCTAGCTTCATCGCTTAATGGATGTCTAGCCGGAATTTTGATTCCAGTTAATTTGCTGAAAACTTCATACAAGCTTCTCAAAGACTCCCTCCTAACACCTAGTTCTAGTTTATGTATGTCGGTCAAAGCGGCGGTTACTTCGTAGAGATCAGCGATACCGTTTCTATCACCTAAGCCTAGGATACTTACGTGAGCTTCATCAGCTCCTGCAAGTATAGCTTCAACAGTATTAGCAGAAGCATATCCATAATCATTGTGGAAGTGAGCTGAAAGTGGAGCTTGAGTATGCTTCTTCAGCTCCCTGAAGAATTCCCTTGAAATAGAGGGTGTTAATAGACCTGATGTATCTGGTATACTTATCATTGTAGCGCCTGCATCTTTTAATATGTTGATTATCTCAATTAGCTTACCTATATTTTCCTCAAGGTATATTCTTGAGGCATCTTCTACGGTTGCACGAATGTATTTGAAACCCATTTCTCTTGATAATTCAACTGTTCCTACAAGCCTTCTAGTTATTTCTTCATGATTATCTTTTCCAAACTTATGTCTTACATGAATTCTGCTTAAAGCCATGTAGACAGCTATACCCCAAGGATCATATCTACTTGCATTCTCTACATCTTCTCTACATGCACGGCAGTGTATAACTGCTTCAGCTCCATGATCATTCACTATCGACAAGACCTTCTTAATATCCCCTGGGGAAGTTCTAGGAGGATAAGCTAGAGTTAACTCAATCCTCTTTAATCCAACTTCAAGTAAAGCTTTAGCTATGGCAATCTTCACAGATAACCTTAATGGTCTATATAGTTCCCCTTCTCTCAATGTAGTATCAAGCAACACTGTTCTCATGCTTTGCTGAACATTGGATACTTCTTACTATAATAATTTTTCCTAAAAATCGTTCAACAATTGCCGACTCTATAATTTGTAGACAGTAACTATAAAGAATTTCGTAAACATAAATACAGATTTTCCTCAACCAGCTTTCCTAATCCGTATCATACTCGATTCTAGAGAAGAGGAAGTAGAAGCATTCGCGGAGGCTGGTTGACAAACTAACATACAGTGTAGTTTAATTGAGCTTTCGTAATCATCCGTAGTTTCCTCATAATTGTAAAGTATTTATTAGAATAAGAACATTTATTATTTGTAGGTTTTCAGAATGAGAGCGTATGTTCTAAGTATTATTAGTCCAAGAGGTGGGTTAGTTCAAGCTTTAAATGCTGTTAAGAGCTCAAAGATTGTAAGAGAAGCTTACTTAATCTATGGAACATACGACTTAATCTGTAAGATAGAATTTGAGAATTTCCCACAAGTAGATGCCTTCCTAGATATGCTACAGGAAAACGGTCTCCAAGACTCTAATACACTCATAGTTAAAGAAGGTGGGTTAAGTTTTGAGAGGGAAGAATGTGACCGGATTGAGAAGTGCGCATACATATTCGGTAAGATTAAGAGACCTTCCGTACCGAAATTTTGGGAGAACCATCTTAAATCGATAAAATCAGTAATGGAAGCACATGAGCTGTACGGATTATATGATGTAGTGATAAGCGTATCTGAAGATGCTAGAACTGACTTCTATAACCAAGTCTTTAAGCAACTGTGGCTTCTAACAGAGGTTAATCTCACTGCTACTCACACGATGTTCACCGTGAAACTTTAAGATCTTCTCGAGAGATTGGAGATTAAACTGTGTATTGGAGCATCCATTCTTCAGTAAAGGTACTGCTTGCGCCGGAATATCTTTTTGGTCGAGATATGTTGATGCTAGTTTTATTTCTTCTCCGCAAGCTACTCCGACGACACCATCATATCCGAAACGTTTAATGATGTTTGGGATACATGAACCACCTGGAACAACATATACATCGTAGCCTAGCTCTCCAGCTATTCTCGTAGCTTGATTTATCTGGCAATCATCAGAACATCTTCCACATCTATAGGTAGGAACGTCAGGGTCAAACTCAGCTTTACATCTATAATCAACATATTTTCTAGCACAATGAGGGAGGAATAAGACTTTCTTTCTGGATTTAATGAAGTCTTCTCTATAAGCCAGATTCTTAATATATATTTCTACTAAGTCTTCGAGAACTAATAGAACATCAGATACATCTAAACCCACTATCTCAGAAAGCTTAAACTTATCGACTAACCTTCTCAAAGCTCTTCCAGTCTTCTTATGAAGCCTCCTTGAGTCAATAACTAAAGCTAACTCTCTAAAGAATCTCCTTGGAACAATCGTTAAATCAAATGTAAACTTGTAAGGCATTCAGGATGAGTATTAGACAAGCAACTTAATAATATTATACTTAAATTAAACACAACCGATATATTTTATCAAAACAAACCCTAAGTAAGAGGATACACAACTTTAGCTACGGTTGAGTTGGTATGAGTGGAGTAGGTAGGAGAGTAGATGTTATATATTTTGATGAGCCGGGTACACAGAATACTGAGGAAACTCTAAGGCATGCTTATAGAAGAGCTCAAGAACTAGGTGTAGGAGATATCGTTGTAGCTTCAACTACTGGTGAGACAGGGCTGAAGGCATGCCGAGTCTTCAAGGGATTCAATGTAGTAGTAGTCAGGCATCATACAGGCTTCAGGAAACCTGGAATGCAAGAAATGAAGAAAGAGCTTGAAGAAGAAATACTTAAGATGGGTGGAAAGATACTTACGGCATCTCATGCCTTCTCTGGAGTAGAGAGGTCTATACGTAATAAGCTTGGCACGATAGGTATGTTAACCATAATTGCAGAAACGTTACGATTGCTCGGTGAAGGTGTTAAAGTATGCGTTGAGATAACAGTTATGGCTGTAGATGCTGGTCTCATACCTATAGATAGAGATGTTATAGCAATAGCAGGAACAAGCAGAGGAGCAGATACAGCTCTACTAATCAAGCCATCCCATTCAAACGATTTCTTCAATCTTACTATAAGAGAAGTAATAGCTAAACCTAGAGTAAAGTAAACAAGCAATACTTATAATCAAACATAGATAGGTAAAATGAAGGTGGAAGATAATGGCAAACTTCCAGGTAATCTTCAGTGGTAATGAAGATGAACTGTACAAATTCGTAATAACATGGAAGATGCTTACAGACTTGAAGAAATATGAAGAAATGAAGAAAGAAATAGAATACCTAGAAGATAGAATAAAAGAGATGAGAGAAGAATTAAGTAAACTAGACGATATAAGGAGAAGCCTACAGAGAGAAATAACAGAATTAACAGCGAAAAGAGAAGCATTAAAAAGAGAAATAGCAGCCCAGCAAACAACAGACATAAAACTAAACATATAAAGATTGAGCAGAAGACTAGAACATCTAGACTACTACCGTATCAATCTAACGGTAATAAAGCTTTCCTCACTTATCTCAGAATGTACCAATTTCCAAAAAACTAAAGTGTGACACCTGCTTTACTATTAACTTCCTTCTAGATATATCTGTACAGAAACGGTAAGCTGCCGTCCTTATTCTTTCATCCCATTTATCCGCGAAGTCTTCTTCCTTCATAAAAGATACCTCGGCAAGCTATCAGGTTAATAGCCCAGTATATAAAATACGGAGGAAGCCGTCTTGGATGTTGGAGCATCTTCCTAATAGTATTTGGTTTAATATAGAATGTCTTAGCTAGTTCACTAGAAGTCTTCAGACCATTATTATCCAAGTATAACAGTATCTTCATATATTCTGGACTAGTTGTTTTTCAGGAAAACTTGTAAACCTCCACACATATACCATAAAATACCCAGTTTAGAGAATGTTAAACTCCTACTTAGATTTTAGAGATTAAAATCGATCGATGCTGTTTTCTATCTTTTCTTCAATACATCTGGATTGACTATTGATTCTGGAGTTTCTCCCATCAATACTTTTAAGACGTTCAATGCAGCTTTCCTCCGGATCTCATATATTGTTTCTTCACTATACCATGCCATATGAGGTGTAATTAGGAGGTTTTCTAATGATAGGAGTTTATCCTGAGGTTTTAACGGTTCTCCTTCGACTACATCTAATGCGGCTGAAGCTATCCGCCTCTCTTTTAAAGCTCTATACAAAGCCTCACAGTCTATTATTGCCCCTCTAGCGGTGTTTACTATGATTGCTGTAGGCTTCATTAACCTTAGCTTCTCCTCGTTTATTAAATGGTATGTCTCGCTTGTTAAAGGTGTATGAATTAAGATTGCATCCGACTCTCTTAACAGATAGTTTAATTCTACTTTTTCTATACCTAGCTCATTAAATACTCTATCATCTAAATAGGGGTCATAAGCAATTATCCGTGTATTGAAGCATCTAAGTCTTTTAGCTACTTCTCTCCCTATCCTACCTAAACCTATGATACCGACTATACTCGACTTCAATAACTTAATAGGTGTTAGCTTCTGATAACTCCAAACACCTCTTCTAATATTCTTGTCAGCTTCTATGACTTTCCTCCAGCATGCTAGTAATAGAGCGATAGCATGTTCAGCAACAGATGCTACATCATATATGACGTTTGCAACAATTATACCTCTTTCTGTTGCAGCTTCAACGTCAATATTATCTACTCCTATACCATACCTTGAGATTACTTTCAGTTTAGATAGACTCTCTATAACTTTTCTAGTGATAGGCGCTTAGCGAACTATGACTCCATCAGCATCCCAAGCATATCTAATCACATCTTCCTCACTTCTACAATCATATTTTACCAACTCAGCTATACTTGATAGGGTCTCCCTCTCAGGCTCCATATTTGGATAGTCTCCATCAGTTATCACGACTTTAAACTTTCTATTATTCATCTTCATCTGACTATTAAGTCGAAATATTAAGCCTTAAGGTAAACTAGAAAAGATAAGACATATATTTTTGGATCTCCATGCATCATTACGTGAAGAGTATATTTAACGTGAAGTTTACTGGTGTAATCTGTCCAATGATTACACCATTTAGATTCGATGGATCTATATATAGAGAGGGGATCAAGAATTTAATCGACTTCCTGTCTGAGAAGAATATTAAAGGATTATTTATCTGTGGTACCTTTGGTTTAGGTCCGGCATTGACTATCGAGGAGAGGGAGAAGGTTGTAGAGTACGTAATGAGCTCTATGAATAAACCCTTAGATGTAATTGCCCATGTTGGCTCAACTAGTTTAGAGTATTCACTTGAATTAGCAAAACATGCTGAAGATAGTGGAGTTGATGCTGTAGCTTCCACTCCACCATTCTATTACCGTTATGATGAAGAATCCATCTTAACATTCTTTCAACAGCTTATCTCTCAAGTCAACATACCCGTCTTCGTCTATAATATTCCATCTAGGGTGGGATATGATATTTCCGTTTCTCTATTAGAGAAGCTTGTAGAAATGGGTATTTCAGGTATGAAAGATAGTGGAAATGATATTCTTAAATCCTATGAATACATATATACTGCAAAGAAGGCAAATAGAGACTTCAGGTTTCTTATAGGTACGGAGGCTTTAATGCTTCCAGCGATTATAGCTGGAGCAGATGGGTGTGTTTCAGGTCTCTCAAATATTTATCCTGAAGCCGTCGTGAAACTCTACAACTACTTAAAAGATGGTAAGATAACTGAAATCCTACACCTCTATTTCAAGATAGTTAGAGCCAGGAGGGTTATAGAGTCTGCTCAATCTATACAGTTATGCTATGAAATTCTTAAGCTTAGAGGGGTTGATGTTGGTTATCCTAAGCCTCTCTTTAAGAAAGTATCAGTCCAAGCAGCTGAAGAAGCCAAGAAGAAGCTTGAAGACATAGGTTTACTAGAGGACTTATAGTTACTATAATGGATTTGAGATAGTAGCTGTTTAAGCCGATCTAAGCTCACTCCATCCCCTATATTTTTTACTTGCTATATTTATCTGGGAAGTAGAGTGGAGGTTGAAGATTCTACTATTGTCTCCCAGGATCTCTGGAGTTGGTGGGATAGCTCAGCATGTTAGAGTACTTGCTAGAAAACTCCATAGTACAGGTTTTAGTGTAGACATATTATCTGCAGAATACCTGAAGATCCCTGGTTTGAAGAATCTAGCTAACCCACTTTACGGGTTCTGCTCATACTTGAAAACAGTGTTAAAAGAATACGAGATAGTTCATGGACACAATCTGCCATCACTTCCAGCTGTCTTATCTTCAGGTAGTGGGAAAATCTTAACACTCCATGGATTATACTCTAAGCAGGTAAAACTACTTCACGGTCGATACCTAGGATATCTAGCTGGAATTATCGAGAAGATATTCTTGAAGAAGGTAGATATCTTGACGACGATATCTATGGAGGCTGCAAGGTATTATAAGGACCTCGGTCTAAGAGTTGAGCATATACCTAATGCTATAGATTTATCAGATTTACCGAGAGATTCTGAAAGAATAAGTGACCCGCAAATAGTCTACCTAGGCAGATTATCCTATGAGAAGGGTGTAGACTTACTAATCGAGGCTTCGGCTAGATATAGTCTAGAAGGGCTAGTTGTTGCTGGAGACGGTCCATTAAGAAGGTGTTTTGAGAGAGCTCATGAGAAGAAGCTACTTACTTTTCTTGGACCATTACCGAGGTGGAGAGCATTAAGGGTACTTGCAGGCTCAGATGCCGCAGTACTACCTTCAAGGCAGGAAGGTGTAAGCACATTCCTCCTAGAGGCCATGGCCTTAAAGATACCCGTAGTAGCTAGTAGGGTAGGAGGAAACATAGAGATTATTAGAGGGGGCTTAGACGGCGTCCTAGTAGAGCCAGATTCTAGAGAAATAGTTAAAGCAGTTAGAAGCATCTTGATTGGGAAAATTCCTGTAGATGAAATGGTGGAAGAAGCATACAAGAAGATAATGGTAGAGTATAATTGGGATACTGTATTGAAGAAGTACCTAGAAGTATATAATAGGGCCCTCAATCTAAAATAGTCTAGGAATTCTCCAAGAGAATATCTGAATAGAGAGGGTATGTTTAAAGGCTTGTAAACATGTATTTGACCGCATGGATACTATGGCTATGACTTCTAGTTGTTTTAAATTTGATAGAAAAGTAGGGAAGATAAGTTTTTAGTAGCCTTGGAATAAGTTTCCATAGGCCTAGGTACGAGTATTAGAGCTCGGTACATTAATAGTGTTAAAAGATACTTCAGATACCTTAAAAAAGGGACGACTATATTCACCATAAACTAAGTCTGGATGGTTGCGTTCAAGGAATAAGGGAATCCTACCTTTCCCAAAACTCTACGCACTATACTATCAAACTATAAAGACGAGAGATTGATAAGAATGTTTATCTGGACGCTATCATTTTGTACCAGGCAACTCTTTTATACTATTCTTAGGAAGAGACAATGATGGGTAGAGTCTTACTCATACCGGTTGCTTCACCTCTTCATGATCCTGGATTGGTAAAGAAACTCCTGGATATGTATTATAAGAGGTTGGAAAAAGCCGTAGATTTAACGTTACCCTTAATAACAGACTGTAGCGAGATAAATAGCCATGATATTACTGGCGACGCTTTAGCTATTGTAGCTCCTCTAACTGGAGGGACAGAACATCTTATTCAACTAATACATGAAAAAGCTAAATATGTTCTTCTCTTACCTCATGCATCCATGAATAGTCTTCCATCAGCTTTGGAGGCATTCTCGAAAATAAGAGACTCTATGAAAGCTTGGATCATTACTGATTGGCCGATTAGCAAGAAGGTAAACAAGTTCATAAAAGCTTGGAGGATAGCTAACGAGCTTAAGAAAATGAAGATTGGATTGATTGGGGAGCCTTCTCCATGGCTTGTTCATAGCAGTGGAGTAAAAGTCAAAGAATTATTAGGCAACCTCTTTGAAGGATTAACATTCTTAGATATCAGTCTAACCGACTTGTATGGAGAGTATGATAAGCTGATAAGAGAACCAGATAATAGGTTATCCTCTCTATCTAGGAAGATATTGGATATGGCTAAAAATGTAAGGGTTTCTGAAGATGCAGTATATAAGTCGTTAGTGACATACTTGGCATTAAAGCATGTAATTGAGAAGTTTAATTTAGACGCAGTAACAGTTAGGTGCTTTGATATCATTAAGGATCTTAACACGACTTCTTGTTTAGCTGTTTCTTTAATTAATTCTAAAAATGTAATAATTGGTTGTGAAGGTGACCTGCCAGCTTTAATAACGATGATTATCGCTTCAAAGCTTGCTGATGCCCCCTCAGTAATGGGTAATCTAGCATGGATTAGAAGAAACACATTAATGATTGCACACTGCACCATACCTTTAAGCATTGTTAGAAGATTTGATTTAGACTCACATTACGAGTCTGGTAGAGGAGTAGGGATAATAGGCTACCTGCCAAAGGGTAGGAGGGTCACATTAGCTAGACTTGACCCAATATATAACGTGATAAGGTACGCTGTTGGAAGGATTCTAAGCAGCGGTCCTATTCAGAGTAACCTGTGTAGAACGCAGGTTAAGATGAAGATGTATACCAAATTAGGTAAGTGTGATCAGTTCATTGAGGAAGCAATCGGCAATCATTACGTAATCACATTGAAAGATATTACGGAAGAGTTGAAGTATCTATCCAAGATTATTGGAGTTAGGTTAGAGGAGGTCTAATAGTTAACCGAGTCTACTCTCTAATATATGGCTTTCCTAATGCTTTTGGAAACCTCTTAGAACCTATAAAGGCTAAAGCAAGTATCGTAACTATGTATGGTATCATATTGACAAAGTAGTATGGGACAGCTTCTTTTACACCAGGTGTTACCATGAATGTAAATGCTAACCCCTCTGAGAAACCAAATATAAATGATGAGATAGCTGCAAGTATTGGGTCTAAGCCTGAGAAGACTGTAGCAGCTAAGGCTATGAACCCTCTCCCTGCTGTTATCTCTTTGACTAATCCCCCAAACCATCCTAAAGGCATGAATGCTCCACCAATACCAGTTAGTCCACCTCAAGTAGTGCTAGCCAGCAATCTAGTTAGGTTTACATTGAGTCCTGCTACATCTAAAGCTTCAGGTTTCTCTCCTGCTGCTTGAATTCTTATTCCCAGTAAAGTACGATAAAGTAATACGTCTATGAGAATGACGCAAATCACTGCCAATAGAGTTATAGGGCTTAAGCGAAAGACATGATCTCCTATAATGATGTCGATTGTTTTAATTCTTAGGTCAGGGTCGAAGATATGTATCCCTGGGAATGCCCAGAAGGCCATCATTAAGAATGGTACTAAACCTAGCCCAATGAGATTTAAACCCATCCCTGCGATCACCTGTGCAGCTCTCCCATAGGTGCTGATAAGCCCAAAGAAGAAACCTATTAAAGCACCTATCAATGCTCCACCTAGTATTATCCCACCTATCCCATTCCCTGTTACCTCAGCCAAATATACCCCAGTTACAGATGTTATCAAGAATATTCCCTCTAACCCTATGTTTACGATTCCCGATCTTTCATTCAAGGTCTCGCCTATAGCGGCTAATATCAGTGGTGTCATGGCCATAAAAGAAGTTTCAAGTATATGTATAGGTTCAATGCCGAAGAAACCTAAAACATACAGGACTATGACAAGTAAGGGAGTTCCAATCATAAAAATTCTTAACCTCCTAAACTTCTTCAATCTATCTTCCCCCTGCCACGAATCTCTTTATTAAGATGTAAAGCTCAGGCAGAGATAAGGATACGACTATAATCCCATTAATAGCTACAGTAAGGTCTGGGTCTATTCCTTGATACTGCATAAATCGAGCACCGTACAGTAAGATGCCTAGAAATATTGCTGAGAAGATTATCCCAACCGGATTGTTTCTACCTATCAATGCAACTCCTATACCATTAAATCCTAGATTGATTACATTGCCTAATGTTTTATATATAGTCCATGCAGGAGGTCTACCGAGAACCTGAGATGCACCAGCTAGACCTGCTGCGAGACCACCTATAAAGAAGTTTAGAAATACCACCTTAACAGAACTTACTCCAACATATCGTGCTGCTTCAGGGTTACTCCCTGTAAGTCTGAGCTCGTATCCAATCGTTGACCTCCACAAAAGAAAATACGTAAATAAGATAAATCCTATAGCAACATAGATGATACTTGTTAGAGAAGCCCCTAAGACATCGTACCGTGCAGTTTGTAATGCAGGAAGAGCTCTCTCAGCTCTTCCAGGCTCATAATAATGATATTCAATTAAATATCTTACTAGGAAGAGGGCAATCCAATTTAGCATTATTGTTGAAACTACTTCGTGGACTCACCATTTTATCCTAGAAAAGTTCCACCCCATATTATCTCATCTATAAG
>CAZKRR010000016.1:0-21508 GCA_964555135.1 uncultured Nitrososphaeria archaeon | reverse complement strand
ATGAAGATGGAGATACTATCAAATTGGTTGAATGAGATCAATGATAGAATAGCTCGATTCTGCCAACAAACCACTGAAGAAAAAACGTGATGTACTGAAATACTCAAAGCATCTTCACAAATAAAAATAACACTAATAAATCAATCATAAGCATTGATTCCCGATGAAGAAGGAAAAGTCTAAAACTTCATATCTATTAATCATAATCCTCAGCCTGACTTATTTCTCCAGTATCCTTACCCCAGTATATTCTATCAACTTTGAAAGCAATACTTACATAATTAAACTGCTGGAAGATGGTTCAGCAGTTTGGATTATTGAATCCTCAATATTTATAAGCTCTGAACAAGACTTACAGGCTTTCATGAGCTACGTAGAAAACTTTGATAAATATAAGGAAGAGATGCTGGAAAACTTCACACAGAGAATCCAGAAGATTGTAAGTGATGCTTCCAGATACGTTAATAGGCCTATGAGAGCTGAAGACTTTAACGTATCAGTACAGGTTATAGACACTCTGGCTGGTAAACTAGGTAAATTAATCTATACGTTTAGATGGGTTAACTTCTCAGAAGTTGAAGATGGAAAACTAATTGTTGGAGATGTGTTTATAGGAGGATTCTACTTATATGAGGGGGACTCTATAACGATAATAATTCCAGAGAACTACTTAATTGTTGAAGTTTATCCACCACCTGATAAAAAAGATTATAGAGAAGTTACATGGTTTGGGAAAAAGCTATTCCCAGATAAGACACCACATATTAAGACTTCTCTCAAGACTGTTATTGAGGAAGCTCTAACTAGAGAGACTGAAATCTCTAAAGCCTCCCCAGCCACTGTTACTACTGAGCGTAGGGAGACTGGAGCATCCTGGCAATCTATTTTAACATACTCTTCTATTATACTGATATTATTGATAGTCATAATTACTGTTATACTCCGTAGTAGGAGGAAGGAGAGAAAGTTTAGCGTGAAAGATGCTGACCAAGTTATCGACGTACTTAGAGAGATGGGGGGTTCAGCTTTCCAGAAACAGATAGTTCAGAGAACAGGATTCTCTAAAGCAAAGGTAAGCGAGATCTTATCTGCATTGGAGAAGAATGGAGTTATCGAGAAAGTTAAGATAGGGCGTTCACAGTTGATAGTAATGAAGAAGATGAAGCAGTAACACTTTATACAGTAAGCTATCAATGCATTCTCTAAGTACATCAGAAAGATGTCTGTTCTGTGGGATTTATGAAAAGCTTAAAGCTTCAATTTAATCTTAAATGAGGGGTGGATTGTTTGCCTAAGCATCCGAAATCCCCTAGCTCTGTAAAGTATAAAGCTAGAGTCGGTTATGAGGGCGAGTATTATCTTGTTCAGAAGTTTATCTCTGCAGGTGACGGATTCTATGCTGTCAGAACTCCTGGTAGTGGGACTGGGAAGATGGCTAAACCAGATATTATCGCTACAGATAATGGAGAGCTCCTAGCTATAGAAGTAAAATCTACAAGGAAAAAATATGTTATGCTTAATCAAGACCAGGTAAATAGACTCTTAGAGTTCTGCAGGAGGTTTATAGTTAAGTGTCCTAGATGTGGTGTAGAGATTAAGGCTAAGCCAATCTTAGCTGTTAGATTTCTGAATAGAGGATGGAAGTTTATCGAAGTCCCTGGAGATTGGAGAGGCTCTATTATCGTAAGAGTCGACGAGGCTTCTCCAAGACTTTTACAATCCTCTCCTTCTCACTCTGACGTTGAGGCTGGAAGCTCTTCTCCAAAGAAGAAAGCTCTAAAATGAATTGATTTAGATAATGGCTGAATGTTGGAGCATTTTTAACCCATTTCCTCTCACTAGGCTTTGATAAGTATCCTAGATCCGCAAGATTCTGTAGTAACGTTCCAACAGACCTCCTCTTCTGACGGTTCTCAGAGATATTTCTTGGAAGAAGGTTAACTACGTCTGTTAAAGTGAATACTCTATTCTCTATAGTGGATAGAGAACCCAGTACTTGTACAACTTCATCTATAGTTAGTTTCCTAACCTTCCATGAAAGCATCTTTATAATCGGGTTTTCGAACTCTCTCATCCTTCATTCACCTCTAATCTTTTTAAGTATCATATCAGCTGGAATATCATAGGTCTTATTGCACTTTCCACATTTAAATCTAAGCTTCAAGTTCTTAGAAGATAATTCTTGAAGCTCGCTTTCAAATGGTAAATTCACGATAGTTTGCTCCCTACAGTAGATACAGGTTATTCTAGCCCTCTTACCTTCAGCTATAGTCTTTAATTCTGTTGTAGCCCCCTCTGGGGAGACAGCTGTAAGAATGCTTTGAGCTTCAATCTTCTTATCTTCTGCTGGCCTAGATATTTCTATCCTACTTTTCTCTTCAACACTTCTTCTGAGAGAAGCGATCTCTTCTTCAAGTGCAACCCTCTTCTCACTTAATAGTTTCAATTCCTTCTCTACCCTTTCAAAAACCCACCTTGGAACAAAGTCCTTCTTAAGATAAGGCATGATAAGATCTATCAACGTCTTTCTAACTCTTTCAAGGAAGTAGGGTTCGAGAGGCTTCTGTGCTATCGCTTCACCTTTCTTAACCTTTATCAATTTTAGGATGTGCTGTGAAAGTAATTCAAGATCCTCGATGGCTCCTCCTTCAGGGTCTTGTAACAATTTCAGTATAGAATAAGCTGCCGCCATATCCCCATCAAGTAGGTCAATAAGCGATTCTTTATTTTTAATATCTTTCTCTAACATTTCTACTTTTCCTAGAAGCTCTCTATGTCTAGAGAGTATTTCTTTAGTGGATGCCTCAACACCGATAAGCTCCGATAGCTCTTGCTTCAATGCTTCAACCTTCTTTTTTAAATCTTCTAGCTCATCCCTCCTCTCTTGAAGTAAACGATTCACTTCATTTATATCAAACTTTATGTTTATCAATTCTTCCATTTCCCTCCTCAACCTCTCTACTTCCTCTCGGTATCTGGAAAGCTCGGAAAGAATGCTATCTCTTTCAATAGATAATCTTTCAATATAATTCTTTAGATTTTTTAATCCATCAATAAGCCCGTATTCTTCTTTAAGAATGTTGTCTAGGTTTTCTCTCTCTTGAATTATTTTCCGGAGAGATTCCCTAGCTTCTAATAGCTCTCTATTTATTTTATCTAGTTCTAGAGATAGGTCTTCGTATTTGGAGATATATGAGATTATCTTATCAGTATCATATTTTTGGTCTTTAAGATTCTTCAAGAACTTTATGGCCCCGTTTAGGTCTTCAAAGTCTAGACCATTCTTTCTTAATTCTTCGAGAATAGAGATTATCTTCTTTGTTGTTTCTAATGTGATGTTGTACTGCTCCATGTATAGTTTTAAGTCTTCCTCTATCTTCTTCCTCTTCTCTATTAGCTGCTGGATTGCATATCTAGTTTTTACTTCCTCTCTGCTTATTTTCTCGTAATCTCTAACTAGTGTAGTATATGTCTTATGATGTTCTTTCTCCAACTTCCTTAATCTAAGAGCATGATTAATGTAACGTTGAAGAATCTTCTTATCCCATCCCAGACTATCTAGCAACTCTATTAATTCTTTCACCTTATCTTCAGGTAAGGCTAGTTTAGGCTTCCTAGCTTCAGGAATAGCTATAACTACTTCAAATTCTTCGTTGAACGTCTTAATTTCCTCTCTTTCCTTCTCCTCTTTTTGTTCAGTCAAAATTAGACTCAAATATATGTTTTCTCCGTGGGATTTATAGGTTATTCCTCGCTTAAACTCCTTTTTACCATAGGTATTTCTCCTGTACTATTGTAAGACTAGACTATAGTTCCAAGTAGTTTTTGACAGACTTTCTGTTCTACTATTTATCCGTTTTAAGTCCTAGTTCTGGGTTTTCTAAATCCAGTTGTTCTCGATGGTCTTGACCGTCTTTCCCCATATCCTACCTGTCTTTCAGATAAATTGTTCTCTGTATTTACTTCGTGTAACTCTATGCTAGAAGTTTCTATAGTTCCGAATCTTCCCAAATTTAACTGCATCCTACCTCTAAAGAGTTTAATGAACCCATTTACGATTCTTACTACATCTCCTTCATTTACTCTATCTACTTTATCATCCCACAACACTAGGTTTATTGCTCCAGTCTCGTCAGCTATCAATACTTCACTTAGTCGATGTTCTGTCCTGTCATACTGCGATGAAACAACTCTTTCAGGCGATTTACTTACCACTTTCGCGACAAGATTTACACCACGTGAACGTGGTGTAAGTTCTCCTATCTTAACCAAGTTTTCTACCATTCTTAACTCCTCGATTAATTGGCTATACTTGTTTCATATAATATTTAAGTATTTTGGTTCAACAGATCTTACAAGTTCTCACTCATTCCTCTCCACGGTATACGCTTCTCCTTTATTGTATGAAGAGTTTCAAAATCTTAGAATCTAATTCTATAGTTATACTTAGACCTGCTTTGTATGTGTGTAAAATGCTATGGCAAGATGTAGATATACCCATAGCCAGATCAATTCAAGGGGATGGCCCTCCCAGACTAACCCTAGTAGGTTTTGGTGGTAATATGAGATATCTACTATACCGAGAAGGATGAAGCCTACTGCGATAAGCAGCCATGGTACCCATATTCGTCCCCCGAAGAAGGTTACTGCACCCATTATGGCTAAGATGATTAATAGTGAATCGAATATTGGATAGATAGTAGATAAGATCCCTTCAACAAGATTGCTACTTGAAAGTAAAGCTTCAGGGACTACCAATACACTTGCAACTATTATTACTATCAATCCTGCAATAGATGATATTGAGATTACTATTCTATTAAATGCATCTTTAAACACTTTCAAATATGAGATTAAACCAAGGTATAATGGTGGATAACCTAGGAGATAGAATAAATCTGCTGCTGATGGAAACGGTACTTCTATTCCGTATATAAGTACGTAAATTGCCCAGACAACCTCGCCTAAGAACCAGAATAGTAATCCTAAGAAGAAAGCAAACATTGAGTAGCCTAGTATACTCTTTAATCCGTAATTCTTCATGGCAGTGTAAGCAGATAAAGTCGGTAGAAGAGCATATACTGGAAAGATAATGTTTGAAGCAGTTACTATGAATTCTCTATTAAAATATCCATAGACATAGATTATGAGAGAAACAAATGCTAGCACAATGCATAAAAGATAGAATTTCTCTAATCTCTGCATTACATTCTCGAAATAGCAAAGCCTCTATGATAAACTTTTTCTACGATCTTCCAACGTGAAATGAGGTGCTCTCGACAATAATATACTTAAATAGCGTTTGATAGGAGAATATGACAATTTTGCTACTAGTGTCTTCTAATCTTGTTTTTTGTTACCTACAGAGGTCTAGATCCTATTCTCTAATGACTGCTTTCAGAGTTTCTACAGTTTTATCTATCCCTATATCCCATAGATATGGGCCGAGTCTCGGCCCATAATCTCTTCCCAAGAATATCTGGTAGAGTTTCTTAAAGAATTCTGGTGGACTGATACTGTGTTTTCTAGCTATTGCGAAGATTGTATTCTGTATTTCATCAGCTGACCTTGCTTGAGAGAATGCATTAATTAGTTCTACGATTGCTTCTCTCTCTATATCAGTTAGAGTAACGGGTTCTTTCTTGACTACCCCGAAATCTTTAGCGTAATTTATTGCTAACCTGATCTTCTTAAGCTCTCTTTCCTCTATCTTATAACCATACTTAGAGAGCCTACTAATGACGAATTCTTCTCTCTTTTCTTCAGGGGCAACTAGTGATAAGTCAACTATAAGTGAGTATGGGATATGTGATAAAGGCTTAGGAGGAGGTTTAAGGAGGTTTGAGTATATGTAAAGTCCTTTAAGCTTTTCCCTCTCCATCAAGTTGTCTATCTTTACTTTATTGAAGTATACGTTTTCGAGATAATCTAATTCATCCATCATTCTAGGTATTGTCTCGTAGGAGATAATCCTCGTACCTACAACTCTCTTAAATAAGAGGAGGAGGAGACTTTGAGGTAGGCCATACTTATACCATTCTTGGGGGGTGAAGACGTTTCCTGCTGACTTAGATATCTTTCTACCTGATTTATCTAGAAATAACTCATATCTAATATGCATTGGAGGTTCGTATCCTAGAATATTTTTTGAAACCCAGTCATTTACTTTAACGGAGTCTGCTATATCCTTACCATAGGCTTCAAACCTAATATCAAGAGCTGACCATCTTGCTGCAAACTCTGTCTTCCATGCAAGTTTACCATCATCTCTCTTAATATCTGCTACACCTTCATATCCACAACCATTATACCATTTACCCCTAATCTCAACACCATTACATCTATAATGTACGACTCTTTTCTCAGGATCATATTTGTGAGATTGAGTAGTGTATATTCTTCCACAGTTTCTACAGATGGCAAAGTATGGTAAAACTTTAAGATATTTCTCCTGCCCTGTGGATTCCACTATAATCTTACCTATCTTGTCCGAGTTTAATAGTATCTTGTGGATGGCTTCTGACAGGATTCCACTAGCGTAGGCTTCTCTACCAGACTTGAATACATATTCAACGCCTGCGTAGTCTAATGCTTCTCTAAGCATTCCACTCATATGCTCTGAAAATGATCCATGACATCCGAAGGGGTCAGGTATACTTGAAACAGGCATCAACAAGTATTCTTCAAGATATTTTGGGAAACCCGCTGGTACTCTCCTTAAACCATCCATATCATCTGTGAAAGCAATCGATTCAGCTTTATATCCCATCTCCCTCAAGGCCATAACTATGCCGTAGGCTCTTACAGCATCAGCCATACTGCCTATGTGGGGTATCCCTGAAGCTCCGAGACCGCTCTCAGTCCTAATGATATCTAAACTCCTGCCTAGCGCTTCCTCCCTCTTAATTAACTCGTATGCTATCTTATCCATCCATGTACCATGTCCTATTACCGATGGATGTGAGCCGGCCTTACTATCTCTTCCATCTGTTCCACCTAATCTTTCACCCATCTTATTCTACAAAAATTTGTTCCTGCTTCTTCTTATGTTTACTTAATCCGCTTACCATAAACGCATCTTGAGGCTTCGTCGTATTTTACTAGGAATCCTGCTTGCCTCATCCTTTCTATTACTCCTCTCCATATCTTCTTTCCAGAATGTACTCCGGGTTGTCCAACATAGTGGACTATCCTTCCATTCGGCTTTAACGCTCTAGCAAGCTTAAGGTAGAATTCAAGACTGTATAATTCTCCTGCAATAGATATTCTCGGAGGGTCATGTATGATCGTATCGAAGTATTCTGAGTATTCTTCAATACCTTCTATTACATCTCCGTGATATATTTCTATCTTCTCATCTTCCAGCCATTTAGACCAAGGGTTTAAGGTTGCTATACTTAATACATTTTCATCTACTTCGAATGTTACTATTTTGCATGCGCCCTTTCTCGAGGATTCTATAGCTGTATATCCTAGACCCATACATGTATCAAGAACTTTACAGCATTTAAGACGCCCTAGTAGCGATATCTTCATCTGTGCGTCAACGTCGGGGGTAACGTCTCTGATTCTATGCATGTGTATCCCATCTATTTCCAGTGTTGGTGGATGGCGCCATTTTACGAAGACAAGCTTATAGAAGTGTTTTTTAGCAATATGTACTGGTAAGAGCTCGCCACCCTCAATGTAATATATATCCCTCTCTCTATCAGCGACCTTCTCAAGCTTACTCCATTCTACAAGCTCCCCTCTAACCTCTATACCTTCACTTGTTAATTTACAGATTTCTCTAGATAATCCTAAGTCAAGAGAAACTTCTATAGATCTAGCTTTACATTCCTTAGCTTTAAGAATCTCTGAAATTACAGGATAACACAGCATGGGCTTATTGATCCAGTGAAACCTAACTGGTTTAAGGCTACTCTTCGTCATAGGTATTCTCCATTTTACAATATCCACTTAAGAGAATTATTTATTATCTTCGAGAACGAATCTTAAATAGATGAGGAGGGGTATCATTATTTCAAAGATTGACTCCATATCGATGGGTGTTGCTCAGATTCTAATAGAGTCATTTGGTTTCAAGCTTAATGGAGGAGTTTACAAGAGAGGAGATATTGAGATACATTTCATAGATGAGAAGCATATTTATGCTGAGATGATTGGAGAGAAGCTTGGAGTAGACATAGCAGTATTCCCATCATCTCATAAATCTGAGAGGGGTATACAAGCTTTCCTCACCCACCCCGTTGGAAATTGGAAAGATGAAGCACTCTATGGTGGAATACCTAGGAAACTCTCTAAGACTAGCGGATTAATGCTTAGAAACTCTTTGCAAACTCTAATGGAAGAAGCAGATGCACTCCATATATATAGATGGGATGTAAGACTTGAAGTTACACATCATGGTCCATACACAGAGATTCCATCGATCTTCATAGAAGTAGGTGGAGGCGATAATTTCAACCCAACTAGGAGAGAATTAGAAGTTGTGGCCACTGCATCATATAGAGCTGTTACCACAGATATACGTAAGGATGAAGAAGTAGCTATAGGATTTGGAGGAGGCCACTACGCTCCCACGTTTACTAAGCTTGTAGCTAGCGGTGAGTATATCATAGGGCATATGTGCCCAAAGTATGCTCTACCTATAGATGAAGTAATGGTTAAGGAGGCAATAGAGAAGAATTTGGAAAAAACGACATGCGCATTAATAGATTGGAAGGGGGTATCATCAGATCATAGAAGAGAACTCCTCAGCATGCTTGAAAGACATGGTTTAGAGATAATTAAGGTTTAATATCTACATTACCTGATCCTGATTTGAAACAATGCTTTTAAATAAAAGTTGTCACTTCTTCATATTGGGATGCAGCTTCCTTCAGAGATAGAAGCCAGATATGTTCTCCCTGCTCTTAGAGCATTAGTAGCTAAGAAGCTTGTCTTAGAGAAGGGGTTTACTCAAGAGAAAGCTGCTAGAGCTGTCGGTGTAACACAAGCAGCTATCAGTAATTATATTAGAGGTGTTAGAGGATTCAGGATATATTGGGAGAACAACCCAATTGTTCTTAGACATGTTGATAGGATCGTAGAGTTGATAGTAAGTAAGAGCGACCCTAAAGAGATAACTAGAGAATTTAATCAAATGTTAGTGGAATTGAGGAAAGCTGGCGTTCTTTGTAGACTGCACAAGAACGTTGAACCATTCGTAGATATAAATGAATGTAATGTATGCTTTGAATAGGCTCGGTGAATCTAGATGGTTAGGATCATTGTTAAAGCCTTTGCAACTATCAGGGAATCTATAGGAGAATTTGGTAAAATCTCACTTGAGTTCCCGGAACAAGTAACAGTGAAGAACTTAATAGAAGTTTTATCTAAGAATTTCGGTGAGAGATTTAATTCAGAGGTTCTAGATGATAATGGGCTGCCTAAGAAGACTATAAAGATATTTGTAAATGGTAGGGACATAGAGTTCCTAGATGGATTATCTACAATTCTTAAGGATGAAGATGAAGTCGCTTTAATCCCACCTATAGCTGGTGGATAAACTTATCTTCTAAGAATAGATAATGTGAAGAAAAAATACGATAAAGCTTTTTACATCTAATTCAACACTAGCCTGACATTGATTTCTCTACTTAAGCATTGACGATGACCCACATCTTGGCAAAATAGAAAAATTACTCATGAGAGTAATGATGTCTCCTAAAAAGAATTAAATTCAAGTAAGATTGTAAAAGCCGACTCTTCTAACTAGAACATCTACTGTTTTATTATTTGGGATTAGATGGAAAACGCAGTCTGAAATATAATTTTAAATTATCTTAATTTGTTCATTCTTTTGGTTTCTATGCAAGCTCTTAGTATTAGAGAATTAGAAAGGTATGATAGGCAGATAAGAGTTCGTGAGCTGGGTGTGGAGGGACAGCTCAAGCTTAAGAATTCTAGAGTTCTAGTAGCTGGAGTTGGTGGATTAGGAGGTATAGCTACAATGTATCTAACTGCTGCTGGAGTTGGATTCATTAGAATGGTAGATGAAGGCGTCCTAGAATTGAATAACTTGAATCGTCAAATACCATATTCTGAGAGGGATCTTGGGAGGCTTAAAGTTGAGGCTGCTGCTGAAAGACTTAAGTCTCTTAATTCGGATATTATCATTGAACCTATACCGGAGAAGATTACTTCTGAAAATGTAGAAGAGTTACTGAGAAATATAGACTTGGTTATTGATGGATTAGATAATTTCAAAACAAGGTTGATAGTTAACGATAAGTGTATCAAGTTTAGAATACCATTCATTCATGGAGCAGTATATTCTTTTGAGGGTAGGTTGATGACGATTATCCCTGGTAGGAGTCCATGTCTCCGATGCTTGATACCTTTAGCTCCACCGGAATATGATACTATACCTGTTGTAGGCCCTATACCCGGGGTAATAGGTTGCCTTGAAGCTCTTGAAGCAATAAAGATAATCACAGGTGTAGGTAAACCATTCACTGATAGGATACTAATTTTTGATGGGCTGAGTCTCGAGTTTACATCAATACCTATAGTAAGGTCTCCTGAATGCCCAACATGTTCTATTCTTACCTAGATAGAAAAAATAAGGAAGGTTGAGGTTAAACTATTCCAAGTTGTTTTAGACGTTGCTCAGGTACAGTTCCATCCATGTTCCATCCATGAACTTTGTAGTAGTGATCTAGTAGTTTGTTTAATGTTGCTTCATCTATTACGTGACCCTTGGATGGGCCACTAGGAGATGGTATAGTCATGAATCTTTTTGGAAGTCTATCATCTTTACGGGATACTCCATGTAGTTGGTTGAAGTATCTTTCCTGCGTCCAAATTCTTTCTCCTATATTTAGTACATCTTCTGCAGTTATGTCCCATCCAGTATATGCTGAGAAGAGAGCTGCATAATCTTCAGGTCCAAGAGCAAATGTACTGAACTTACACATGTCGAGACTGTCCGTGAATGCGAATAATCTCTCTAGTAAATGTACAAGCTCCACTTTATTCTCTAATGCTAACGGGTCCGTCTTGTAGGGTATTCCTAGAATCTCTGAAGCAGGGGTGTAAGCTCTTAGATGGCATGCTCCTCTATTTGAGACAGCATATCCAAGCGCAAATCCCTTCAATCCTCTAGGATCGTATGCTGGGATACTTAACCCTTTTACAGACATTGATAACTCTGGGTCTCCAAATATCTGAGCAGCTTTCGCACCTCCTTCAGCTAACGTATTCCCGATATCTCCTTCTCTATATGCTAGCTTTCTTGTAAGTTCAACAAATTTGTCGATATCACCCCATTTTATCTCTTCTTTTACTAGCCCTCTCTCAGAAGCTTCTGCAGCTACTGCAAGGGTGTTTCCAAGCTCTATTGTATCTACTCCGTAAAGATTTGCTAGGTAATTCAAGTAGGAGACTGCCTCAATATGTCCAACGCCTATCATTGCTCCTAGAGACCATATTGTTTCATATTCCGGACCTTCTGACTTGTGTTTAAATTTTCCATCAAATACTTGTGATTCTCTCTTACAAGCTACTGGACATGCATGGCATGTAGGTGTGTCTCTAAGTATTGTCCCTCTAAGGTTTTCTCCTGAAATATAGTATGCAAATTCAAACATTGTATCTTTAGCGTTTCTAGTGGGCCATGCGCCGATCTCGTTAACAACGTTAACTAATACAGATGTTCCATATACAGATAATCCACCTTTCTTAGGTCCAGTAACAGGGCTCTCATTAATCTTCTTTAAAGCTTGCTGTCTAGCCTTCTCAAACTCATCTGGTCTAGTAGGTTTAGGCATATCTTTCTCTTCCCCCAGTATTGCTAAACATTTAACCTTCTTTGACCCCATTACTGCGCCCATACCTGTTCTGCCTGAAGCTCTACCCATTGATTGTTTCCCATAATGCATTATGTTGGCAAACCTTACTTTATTCTCTCCAGCTGGCCCTACCCCGTAGAATTGTACATCATCACCGTGCTTGTCACGTATCATGTGATATGCTTCCTCAGTTGTCTTACCCCATAGGTTCGAGGCATCCTCGATGGATACTGTCTTATTCTTTACAAGTAGATAGACTGGTTTATCGCCTGCACCTGTTAAAACTACGCCATCGAATCCAGCCCATTTTAATGTTGCTCCAGCCCATCCACCTGCATGGCTATCTCCTAGGATACCGGTTAGAGGTGCTCTCGATACCGCACATATCCTACCACTCATAGGTGTAAGTGTTCCAGTCAGAGGTCCAACCATTATTGCCAATACATTATCAGGTGAAAGAAGGTCTTTACCAACGGCATGTTTTAAAACTATTCTACCTCCAAGCCCTCTACCACCGATGAACTTTCTTGCTTCTTCCTCATCTACTTCTTGATATTCTACCTTCTTATTTGTCAAATCTACCCAAGCAATTCTATTTGCATACCCTCCTGCCTTTACCATAGCATGAAGAATATATTCGCCAGGAGATATATCATTTACGCAATCATGGATCCCGCGGTATTACCTTAGCCAAATATCTTCTGACCAGTCTCAATAGATGGCTTATAGTATGGTATTTCTCTAAGTCTTTTACGGAAAGATTCACTTCTCAATGTTTTTATGAATCTCTGTACGCTTTCTTTAGTTGTTCTATCTTTTCTCACTGCGAAGTCAAAGTATTCTTCTGTTAAGGGTATGAAATATAATCCATAGAGTTCCGCAACGTATCCTACTGCTATCCCTACATCTGCTCTTCCTTGAGCAACTGCAGATGCTACAGCTGTATGCGTCTTTACTTCATAAGTGTATCCTCTAATCTTCTTCTCAGGTTCCCCTACTCCAAGCTCTGCTAACTTTATGTCTAGAAATGTTCGAACACCTGAACCTTTTACTCTATTTACAAATATTACGTCATCTCTTAAGATATCTTCTAGGTTCTTGATATTCTTAGGGTTTTCCTTAGCTATTACAAGACCTATTGTTCTAATGTATCCTCTGAAGATCTCTACTTTATTCTCTAAATCCATCTTCTCAGGCATATGGATATTGTATTTACATGTTTCAGGGTCTAGTAGATGCGTTCCAGCAATATCTGCTTCGCCTCTCTTCAATGCTCTCCAACCTGAAAATGAGCCTACATTAACCTGTTTAGCATCCCATAATCCTGCTTCGTCTAGAAGGATGCTGAGAGCTGGACAATTACTTCCAACGATAGAGATACTGGGAATCTTCAATGGTTGGAATAGTTTCACTACGACTTCTTCATCTTCAGATAGATATTGTTTTTCTTCTTCAATATCTATGAAGCCATCGGCTATAGATAATGTTGTAGCTGCACCAGAATCTCCAGTTACTGGGTAAGCTGTAAGTCCTTCCGCAGAGGTTAATACCTGAACGGGGATGAGGTGCCTCCTACCTCTTCCTGCCTCAATTCTTATAGGTATCTTTGCTTTAACAGTATTTTCTTCCTCGATACTCTGCACCCCCATCATCTTCATAACAATAGGTTTAGCTAGAACCATGAATACCATCATAGCTGAGAGGGGAAATCCAGGTAAACCTATCAATAGCTTATTATCTTCTGTAGCACCTATAACAGTAGGTTTACCTGGCTTAATCTTTAACCCATGGATCAGTATTCCTCCAAGTTCTTCGAATACTCTATAGATTATGTCTCCAAACCCAGCCGAAGTACTACCTGAAGTTACGATTATATCGTATTTTTCTAATACTTCTTCAATAGATTTCTTAATAACTGTATAGTTATCGGGTAGGATACCATAGAAATCGACTTTCACACCTAAATCTTTTAACATTGCTGATATAGCATGACTGTTAACATCATATATTTTGCCTGGTTTAAGTTTCTCTGATATGGGAATTAGCTCATTACCTGTTGAGAATATGGCTACTCTAGGTGTAACATAGACTTTAACCTCACCGCATCCCACGGCTGCTAGAGCTCCTATCTCTCTAGGACCTATTCTTCTGCCTCTCCTCAATATTAAGTCTCCAATAGATGCATCAGACCCTGTTTGCGCAATATTCTCTCCTGGAGATACACCTCTATAAACCAGTATGTCTCCATCTTCGGCTTTAGTATACTCTACCATGACCACAGCATCTGCTCCACGAGGTATGGGCGCGCCTGTAGATATCTCCACGCATGTCCCTCTAAAAATCTCTATATTTGGTATGTCTCCGATCTCAACCTTGCCTAATAGTTTTAACCTAGCGGGGTTTGCTTCATCAGCATTATAAGTGTCTTCAGCTATAACCGCATACCCATCCACTGTACTCCTATCAAACGGTGGAGAATCAACACGTGCATAAACATCTTCTGCAAGAATACGACCGTAAGCATGGGGTAATGGGACAGACTCTACACCTAAAGGTTTTATCCCTCCTAGTTTTTTATCAATAATTCTAAGAGCTTCTTCAAGAGATACAAGTTTATGGAAGACTAGCGCCATCTTATTCACCATGAACTATCTTAAAGGTTAATATTCCTATGCTTTAGATAATCTTTTTCACACCCTATTAGGTTCCGTTACCATGTATTACTGGATCGAATAATTCTACTTCTACTTCTTCTCCTTCATCGTATCCTTCTAGGTTTTCAGGGATAACTAATAATCCATTAGCTTCTGTCAGTGTTGAGATTAATCCTGAACCGGTCAACCTTAATGGTTCGACAATATAGCTGTCTCCATGCTTTACCAATTTTACTCTAACGTAACTCCTCATCCCCGAGAGTGATGCCACTCGTCTTGTAAGTCTTCCAACAATTTTCGGGGATGGCTCGCTTCTGGCACCTAACAGTGCATCTATAGCTGGTTTCACGAATAGGTTAAAGCCTATCAAAGCCGCTACTGGGAAGCCTGAGAGCATGAATACAAGCTTATCTTTAACTAATCCAAAGCCCGTCGGTTTACCAGGTCTGATAGCCAACCCGTGTACTAATACCCTTCCGATGAGGTTGATTGCTTCGGGTACTAAATCTCTTCTACCTATGCTTGTCCCACCAGTAGTTATTAAAGCATCGCAACTTCTTAAGCCATCTTCGATCTTCTCTAATATTAATTTAACATCATCTTCAACTATACCTAAGTCTACTGGTTCTCCACCACATGAATTAATCAGTGCTTTCAACATAATTTTCGAGCTATTAACTATTTTTCCAGGCTTAAGTTCTGAACCTAGCTCAACAAGTTCACTACCAGTAGATAGTATTCCTATCCTAGGCTTCGAGAAAACCTTTACACGGCTAATATTGAGAGATGCTAGAGCACCTATGTGCCAAGGCTTAATCCTCGTACCACGCCTTACTACTAGTTCTCCCCTCTTGAAGTCTTCTCCTTTTCTTGATACATTCTGGAAAGGGTGAGCCTGCTTATACACTTCTATTAAGCCTGATTTGACTATCTTGGTGTCCTCCGCCATTATTACAGCATTAGCATTGAGAGGTAGCGGAGTGCCAGTTGCTACTTCTACGGCTTCACCTTTATCAATCTTGAGGAGGCCCGGCTCATCCCCAGGCATTAGAGAACCTATAATCTTTAACTCTATCGGATTAGATGGAGAAGCACTGAATGTATCTTCAGCAATGACTGCATATCCATCTACAGCGCTGCGGTCGAAAGACGGAATATCGAATGGAGCATAGATATCTTCACCACAAACTCTACCAAGTGATTCCAGTAATGGGAGAACCTCCGTATCTTTCTTTTCCTGCTTCTCCAGTAACTCTCTCAATATTTGGAGAGCTTTCTCAACGCTCGTTAATTTCTTAAACCCTTTGTACTCTATATTGAGGTCGTCTGGAAGCGTCATTATACTGAGCCCCTTAATCCAAGGTCGTTCAGCACCTTATATAGATATAGAAATCTTACATCCATCTTCGAACCCTCTATACATTTATAATTCATGTTTGCATCTACGAAAACCCTGATCCTAACCCCTGAGACATATAGCTTCATATCTCCAACATTATCGCCTGTCTCATAGATGAGGTTTTGAATCTTCTCCTCACAGATATGGCTTACCCAATTAACAAGGCAGAAAAGTATGTTCTATCTCCCATATCTCTCATTAAATGCTCCGTATCCTGCGGAGTTTACGTCTGCTGGAAGCTCTAATGGAACCATATCTCTCTCAAATACACTTAAACTCTCAACGAAATCCATAATACACAACATAAGAAAGCCATAACCAAGAGGATACATAAACCTTAAGTTGCCACGTCCACTTTGATAATATTAAAGGTTTTGAGAAAATAAGCTACTACATGCAGACCGTAGATGAAGAGACAATGATGGAGGCTATTGAGATGGTTGAGAAGTATATATGCATATGTGTATGGTGTACCCTAGAGTGTTTTAATTAAGGTTGACGGATATTTTTGAGGTGATTGGGAATGATCACGATAGTGAAACTAACTCCACATAGACTAGAATATCTACTCAGAAGATGTTAGTAAGATGTTACTCTACTTTCAATTCCACTACCAGAGAACATGAAGGTTTCGAGGGCTCATAGAAGCGGTCTCCTAATAAGTTTATTTGCTTCTAGGTAGGCTACCATATCAGATGTAGATTTGAATGCTCCTGCTTTAACCATCTTGTAGATTCTCCTATATGTTGAAACATCGATAAGTTTCTTCTCTTTTAGTTCTTTCAATTTCCTTCTCTGAGCTCTAACTTTGAGCATCCACTTCTCTTTTCTCGAGACTATACTATATTTACCACCTTTCCTACTTCCATAACCTCTGCTTCTCCCTTTCTCTTCTCGTTCTCTCGCTCTAACCCTACTTACTCCCTTTGAGTGAACTTTATAGATCGCACCATCTTTAATCAACCTCTTAACATCTTCTCTAGTAATGGCTTCAGATATTTCATCTATTCTCTCAGTGTCAAATCTAACCCTAGTCTCACCACATTTTAATAACTTAGCTGCAAGTCTCTTTTGAAGTTCTAACTTAGCCGTCATCTTACTTCACTTTATTACTCTCTTTAGTTTCTTCTCTAATCTCTTCTGGCGAGATTATTTCAGGTTTCTCAGCTTCGGGAATCGTTATAGCTATTGGATTCAATACCTTTAAACCTCTCTTCTCGGCATCCTCCATTATCTTGATCTTCTTTAATTTGCTTACTGAGCTTGCAATTCTCACAGCGTATATTGCAGGATCTAAGCCTTCAAGGTCTTCAACTCTATGAACAAGTACTTCTTTGAATCCGCTTGGATGTAGATTCCTATACTTCCGAGGGGTTCTATATCCGACTCTTACGAGTTGTGGAGCACCACTCTTCTGGAGCCTCATCTTGCTATCCTTCCCCCTAGGCTTCCTCCAGCTAGGCTTCAACCTAAGATACCTCCAACTCTCCTGACGGGCAAATTCTGGACGCCTATTCTTCATCTCTCTAATCTTCTTGGGGATCCTAACTGGGCTCAATCTATACCCACCTTCTTTTCAAATAAGTATATTCCATCTAGGAATTTCCTTAAATCTTTTCTTCTAACTCTTGTTGCAGCCTCTATATTAGCTGCAGTCTGCCCCACTGCCATTTTATCTATCCCTGATACTATTATGTCCTCACCTTGGACTTTAACCTTAGTATCTGCTCCAACTATCTTAGCTTTCCTAGTATATCTTTCTCCAGTAAAGTTTTCTATGATAACTGTATCTCTTTGAACTTTCACGTTTATAGGGAAATGTGTTGATACTATTTTAAGCTTATATGTGTATCCTTTTGTAACCCCTGTGAACATGTTCTTTATCGATGAAGTGACAGTTCCGATCATCGACTTAGCTCTCTTCCCCTTCCCCGGATACTTGATTATAATCTTTCTTCCATCCAGCTCAATCCTAGCTCCAGTGTGTGAAAGATTACTAACCAATTCTCCAAGTTTTCCCTTAACCTTAATGATAGCTGGACTGGAAACTTCTACTTCTACACCTTCTGGAACTTCTACTTCCTTTATTATGAGAGACAACTTCCCCCAATCACCTCTAGTAGACGTATCCTATGAGTTTCCCCCCAATATTCATCTTCTTAGCTTCTAGATGTGAGAATACTCCTTTATTTGTTGAGACTATTAATATACCGATATCTCTACTTGGGAGATATCTTTTCTCCCATTCATCATATTCATTTTTCTTTACACTATATCTGGGTCTAATAGGAGCGGAACGGTTAATCCTACCCAATAATTGTATCCTGAACTTCCCACCTCTACCATCTTCAATATACTCAAATGCACCTATATACCCATGCCTCTGAAGCACGCGTAGAATATTCGCTATAAGCTTACTGGCTGGGTAGATACACTCTCTATTCCTAACAGCTTCATTATTCTGTAATGTTGTGAAGAGTCCTGAAACAAAGTCTCTACTCATTTCATCAATCCTAAACCTGCAAATAACTGTGCTATCTAATTAATTATTCGCTGCTAAAGAATGAAGACGCGGAAGAAGTTAAATTCTCCCTTAGTAGCAAGCTTACCTAAAAACTCTAAACGTACTCTTACATATTAGGTCTTTAATGCCTACCCTAAGCCAGTTATAGTATGCAAAGTTTATTCATAGACTTTGAAGCCTAGGCTTGGTGCTACTTCATTGAAACATCTCCTACATAAGTAGAGCTTATACTTTCGAATAACTCCTACCGTTGTTCCACATCTCTTACACTTCACAACTCCTTTACCGAACTTCCTATCCTTCGATGGCTTATGTTTCACTCCGCTATGAAACCTCCTCTAACCACTTTAATAAAAAGGACCAGCATTATTTAAGCAATATTACTTAGAGGAGAGACTGGCTTGCTAACCCTAGCCACTAGGACAAAGGTTCTTGACCCTCGCTTCGAGCCAAATGGCTCGCCAAGATGATGTCTATGGGGTGCAGGTCTTGCTGGGGTTTATACCCCAGTCACATTCTAAAAGAGTTCGTTCCAGAATGTTTAAGTTTTCATACTCTGTACCCCTATGTATGTAGATGTTATCAATCGCTTGAAGCCTTTCTACTTTCTTAGGCTTAAGAGTGATGTCCAGAGCATGTATAAGAGATGTTACTCAGCCCTTAAAGACGTTCCTAAGATCTAACTCAAGCTCCTCTATATCCATCTTCCCAGCCCCACTCCATATAATCCTATCCTCTCCTTCAAATATGTAGAACTTCGGCACACTTCTCACACCATACTTTGCGAATACTTTTCCATCATCTACAAGTATTATTGGTCTAATCTCATACATGTCTCTCACTTCTCCTAAATCACCGTAAGATATTGTTGCGAATACTATTTTATCTCCATACTTCTCGTATAGTTGCTCGAATTTAGGTATCATGGACAAGCAGACTGGACAATATGGCGAGAAGAACACTAAGAATACTGGCTTGCCCTTGGAGGCTTCAAGCGTTATAATCTTCTCTGAGCTATACTGTCTAAGCAGGAAGCTGGATGCTTTTGGAAACTCTGAACCAGTCTCGGTAGTTACTGTTGTGGTCGTAGCTGTCTTTATGCTGGTTTCAGCGATTGTATGTGCCTGTTCTGTTGTTTTGAGGGTGGTGGTTGCTTGCGGTAGTGCCTGGATAAAGCTTTGAATGGTTACCCTCTTCCATGCCCTAAACTTTATCTTCGATTAAGGTTACCCTGTAAGGTTGGATAGCTTTCACTATATCTTCTATTGTTATCCTGGCTGGATCATAAAATTACCTCACCAATACCCTGAAAATAGTTGAATTTTGCGTGGTCACACCTTCTTTCTGCTTTAACAATGATTCTATCTCATCAACTCAGCTAGGACATGTTATGCCATATGTCTCCAAGGTAACTTGCCTGAGTCTTTCTGAAGCTTGTTTTTCTACGTAGTTGCTGGCGGTGCCATATATGTGAGGAGTAATGACCAACAACAGAAAGTAAAGAGCTGCTACATAAAAGATAGCCATTGTTATAGCTGCCAAAGATATAAAGTTTCTATTTCTCTTTACTACATGAAGGTCGCAGAGTCCTTGACTCTTTTTTCTCAAGTAAACCCAGATTGCACCAGCCATAAAGTTGAAGCTTAACATTAGAATGTATGGATTGTACTGGGTTATGCTGAGGGCTACGGTGAGGCTGCTTAGCCAAAGCAGAATAATGAAAACTGGTCCGAAACAACAAAGAGAAGCGATTATTCCAGAAACTACGCCTATAAATATTGCTACAGTTTTACGGTTTCTTTCATCTGAACTTCTCTGTTTCTTTCTTATCTCTAGGGCGCACCAGACATTACCCCTTCATATTCCAACTTTAATTCAAATAGACTGGATAATAAGATTCGTATCTTCAATTTACTAGATAAAAGGAAGCATGTCTTAATTAGTGGGTGGTGTGAGGGGATGATGCCTCCATGTGAGATGTTGGCTAAGAGCTTCTTACCAGCTATCAGAGGTTTGGTGGCTTATGAACTCTATTCTACAGGGTATAGCCAATTAAAGATCGCATCTATCCTAGGTTTATCCCAGTCTGCTATAAGTCAGATTCTCTCAAAGCCTAAGGATACATATGTTAAATCACTAGTAGATATGGGGTTAAGCATGGATGAGATAACTTCTTTAACCAAGCTAATTACTAGAGATATTCCACATGATCCAGTTAGAGCGACTCTAACACTATATTCTTTCTGGATGGATTCATTATCTAGAGGCGTCTTCTGTAATTATCATAGAGGAATGTACCCTCAACTTTCTACATGTGAGATCTGTTTAAAGAAGAAGTCAGAACTCCAAGATGCTGAGAGAGCCCAAGTACTAGCTAGATTGGAGAGAGCTGTAAAGATGATCGAAGAAGCAAGATATTTTGTAAATGTAATGCCTCAAGTAGCTGTAAACATTGTTGAATCAGTTAAAGATGCTAAGACAGTCGAAGATGTTGCAGGTATCCCTGGAAGGATAGTAATGTTACATGATAGACCTAAAGCTGTTAGTAGACCAGAATTCGGGGGGTCTAGACATCTAGCAAAAGTACTGTTGACAGTGAAGAAGTATTCGCGTAATGTGAATTCGGTGGCCAATCTAAAGTTTGATGAGATTGTTGAAGAAGCAGTAAGATCTCTTGGTTTAAGATTCTCGGAGACGAGGAAAAATATTGTTGTAGGTAGAGACATGGAAGAACAAGTTATAGAATCTATATTGGAGGAGTTTAAGGAAGCAGGCAGCCTAGATGTAGTATTTGATAGAGGTGGCTACGGACTAGAACCTAATACTTATGTCTTCGGAGAAGACTCAATAAAAGTAGTTGAAAAAGTATTAAAAATAGCTAGGAAATATGTTGAGATAAAGAACATTCGAGGGTCTCCAACAATTTAGTTGCAATACAGTATACGCTCTTAACCAATATAGTGTGTACTTTCTCTATCAAAGTCCCTAACGATTTTTGTATCTCTTCCTATTCTTCCAGGTCCAATCATCTGTAATTCAGGATATAATTCAAACAATGAGTTTGTGGCAAGATGGTATGTTATATGGTCTTCGCCTA
>CAZKRR010000015.1:0-21552 GCA_964555135.1 uncultured Nitrososphaeria archaeon | reverse complement strand
AGAACACTGTTGTTGAAGTTAGTACTTCTCCAGTTAAGAGGCTTGAAGAGACAACGGGGGTTACCTATGAGGATATAGGTGGATTACATGAAGAACTACAAAGGATAAGAGAGATGATTGAGCTACCGTTAAAGCATCCAGAGCTCTTCCGCCACTTAGGTATTGATCCACCTAAAGGAGTAATACTTTACGGTCCTCCAGGAACAGGTAAAACCTTGATTGCGAAAGCCATAGCTAATGAGACAGGAGCCCATTTTATCTCAATAAACGGACCAGAGATTATGAGTAAATTCTATGGTGAAAGTGAAGCTAGACTTCGAGAAGTCTTCCAAGAAGCAGAGCAGAATGCTCCAAGCATAATCTTTATCGATGAACTCGACGCAATAGCTCCTAAGAGGAGTGAGGTAACAGGTGAAGTAGAGAGGAGGGTTGTCTCCCAGCTACTTGCCTTAATGGATGGATTGAAAGGTAGAGGTCAAGTAATCGTGATAGGCGCAACTAACAGGATTGAGGCCATAGACCCTGCATTAAGAAGACCTGGAAGATTCGACAGAGAGATTAGGATAGGTGTCCCCGATAGGAATGGTAGGAAAGAAATTCTTCAGATACATACGCGTAGAATGCCTATAGCAGAAGACGTTGATCTAGATGAGATTGCAGATATTACTCATGGATTTACAGGTGCCGATCTTGCAGCTTTATGCCGTGAAGCAGCAATGAATGCACTTAGAAGATTCTTACCTAGAATAGATCTTGAGAAAGAAGTTATACCTGCAGAGATACTAGAACAGCTGAAAGTTACAAGAGAAGACTTTGCAAATGCTTTAAGAATGATTCAGCCATCCGCTCTAAGAGAAGTAATTCTTGAGATCCCGAATATTAAATGGGAAGATGTAGGAGACCTCCAAACTGTCAAGCAAGAACTTAAAGAAGCTGTTGAATGGCCGTTAAAATATCCTGAAGTCTTCAAGAGGCTTGGAATAAGACCTCCTAGAGGCATACTACTTTACGGTCCACCTGGAACAGGTAAAACACTTCTCGCTAAAGCAGTTGCAACAGAGTCTGAAGCCAACTTTATTAGTGTAAAAGGTCCAGAAGTATTAAGTAAGTGGGTTGGAGAATCAGAGAAAGCAGTAAGAGAGATATTTAGAAAAGCTAGAGAGACTGCACCTTGCATAATATTCTTCGATGAATTAGATGCTATCGCTCCAAGGAGAGGCTTACATGCTGATGCAGGCGTAACAGATAGAATTGTAAATCAGTTATTAACTGAGATGGATGGAATCCAGACTCTGAAAGGTGTGGTAGTTATCGGAGCCTCAAATAGACCAGACATACTTGATCCAGCATTACTAAGACCTGGAAGGTTTGATAGAGTAATATACGTTCCTCCACCAGACGTTGATGGAAGATACCAAATATTCCAAATACATACCCGCGAGATGCCTCTATCAGATGATGTTGACCTAAGCAAGCTTGCAGCCATGACCGAAGGATATACAGGTGCAGACATTGAAGCAGTATGCAGAGAGGCAGCAATCATAGCTATGCGTGAAAACATTAACATAGAGAAAGTAAGTATGAGACACTTCATAATGGCTCTTGAGAAGATTAAGCCAAGTATAACGCCTGAACAGAAACGTGAATATGAACGGATCTTGACAGAATTCAAGAAATCCATGGCATACATCTCTTAAACTTCACAAAAAGTTAGGTGTTACACGGCTTAGAATCAGATAATCGATTAGAATAAAAACTAGTAGTATTTGATGGTGGATTCAGGGGCTCAGTAAGAATTCTCAAAGCTTTAAAGATGTTTTAGAACAAGATTCTTAAAGTTTAATGCATCTTCCCGCATAGAGATATTATTGAACATTACGTATACTTCTTCTACCCCCTTATCTTTATCTCTATAAAGTAATTCTATCAATTTCTTCAGATCATCTACAGTATATCTGTATGAATAGTTTACTTCTTTACTTCCTATCCCATGAAGCCTATAGTATCTTATGTTATGTATAGAAACATTCTCACATCTAAATGGGTCAGTAATATGTAGAACATCTTGCTCCATGCAGACTCTTCTAACTTCATCTAGATGTTCTCTCCAATCCCCTCTAGGCTCCCACCCTATAATGCTTGAACCTCTCTTAGCTCTAGAGAAAAATTCTACAATATTTTCTAGATTATCTTTACTATAGCTGAACGAGGCAGGGGTCTGGACAACCAGCACCCGAGCATTCATGGTCTCTGCTACTTCTAACGTCTTCTCCCATGCTTGAAAATTTTCATCAGTAGGTTTAAGAGAACCATATCTACTAATCTTTGACCGAGCTATTTTTACCCCGCTTTTCCTCCAAGTTGGGCTAGTTGGTGGATGAGTAACTGCCTGCCACGCCTTCATGTTGAAGACAAATTCTGAAGAAGTCTCTTCTCTCCACTTCTTTACAGTCTCTACTTTAGGGAGCTTATAGAATGTTTCTTGAACTTCTACTGTATCGAAGACCTTACAATATTCTCTTTTTCCACCTTTAATACACCATCCACAACATCCAACTCTAATATTCATAATCTAGAAGAAATTGATTACGGTAACTTATAAAAAATTTACCTCTTTATCTTTATACTAGGGGATTGCATTTACTTGACTATAGATGGAGAGACCTAGGATTGAGACTGGAAGCCTACTAGACATGCTAGGCTACAGCTACTACTTTTTCGATCAATCAGGAGAAGCCCCAGAATTTACAGAGAAATCTTTTGAAGAGATAATTCCAGAATTATCGAAGGGTTCTACTAAGAAAACTATGGAGCTAGTAGGTAAGAAGCTTTATAGACATCAATTAGAATCTCTTCAAGCTTTAAGAGATGGTTATAATATAATCTTGAAATCTGGTACGGGCTCAGGAAAAACTGAAGCATGGTTCCTCTATACAGTAGAAAAGAAGATTAAAACATTATCTATCTACCCAACTTTAGCATTAGCGTATGACCAGCTAAATAGGCTCAGCCAGTACTGTCATGACCTAAGTATGAAGATAATGATTCTTGATGCAGCGAGAAAACAGGAGTTGATATCAAAGCAAGGATTTAGGAATGTTAAAAGAATTATCTCTGAATCAGATCTTGTAGTCACTAACCCTGCGTTTCTACTTAACGAAGTTAAGAAGACAGCTCTACAAGGTAATGGAGTACTCTCTTCATTCTTCCGGAAGATGGGGCTAATAGTTATAGATGATTTTGATTTTTACGGTCCAAGAGAGATCGCTTTACTCTTCTCTATACTAAAGATACTTGTAAAGATTACTGGAGAGAATATTCAATTTGCTTTCATGACTGCTATGCTTGCAAACCCTGAGGAGGTTGCCGAATATCTTTCCACGATAAATGGTAGGGATACAAAGATCATTTCAGGAAAAGCTTTTAAAGCAAAGAACAGGGTCTACATCGTATTAGGAAAGAATCTTAGAAGGTTATGGGAAGAAGCTAGAAAATTTAAAGATAAACTAGAGCAGATGGGTGTAGGAAGAGACATACTTGACTCACTGGAAGATTTTAAATTATTTCAACAAAATGTTTATAGAGTCTGGGATGCTTTAAGATATGCAGGTATACCTGCTCCTGAACCATGGTCAGATCCAGTAGAGATACTATCAAACTATGTACATGATGAAGTAATCACATTGGTGTTTACTAGGAGTATTGAGAGAGCAGAAGAAATCTCTAGAAGAATAATTGAGAGGACTGGGAGAAGAGAACGGGTTGCATCCCACCACCATCTAATATCGAGGGAGATAAGAAGAGAAATTGAAGATGCTGTAAGGTCTGGTCTTGTTAAAGTCTTAGTATCTCCTAGAACACTATCACAAGGAATAGATATTGGAGAAGTATTAAGAATCATACATATCGGTCTACCAGATAATCTAAGAGAATTTTACCAAAGAGAAGGTAGGAAGGGTAGAAGAATGGAGACAGAATCAACAGAAACCGTCGTAATTCCACAAGGATCATGGGATTATGACTTGCTATCAAGAGGTGTAAAAACTGTAGAGAAGTGGCTTAATATTTCTCTTGAGAAAGTAGTAGTAAACCCGAGAAACAAGTACTCAACACTCTTTGAAACATTATTGAAAATCCAGTCTCCAATATTAAAGAAAGATTTAACTAATCAAGAAATAGATTTCTTGAAGAATCTAGGCCTCTTCGATGGTTTAGAGCTATCTAGGGCTGGGAAGAGGGTCTGGAGGCAGATGAACTTCTATGAGTATGCGCCACCATACGGGATAAAGAGGCTTAAGATAGAAGAAGATGGCTCAACTAATAGGCTTGAAGATGTTAGCCACTGTGACCTTGTTGAAAAATTTCAGCCAGGCGCTATCGATTATACTAGCGACGGCATAGTTACACATCATAGGCTTGGAGGAGGGAGAACTGTTACATCAATAACTGTTGAGCCTTTAAGAGAGAGAACACTGAGAAGATATGAGGGGACAGCATATGCTCTTGAAGAATACGAGAGAGTAAAGGAGAGTTGGAGTGAACAACCAAATATTTGGAGAGATTATATACAGGGTAAACTGCATTCGAATGTATTTTGTGTTGTTCACCCACCGATGGATGGATTCGGCAAATATGTTAAGATACCTAATAGAGTTGAATGGGTCGTAATAGGTGAAAAGAAGAAGATGATGAGAAAGGGAGATGAAACATTATTCTATAGAGATAAGAGATCAATAGTTGTAGCTGCTCCAACATATGGGAAATATGAAGATTACACTTACGGAGCAATAATTGAAGTAGGATTAGAGGAAGATCCCGAGTTACTTAGGCTCGGCTTAGCCTATCTTATGATAATCCTGAGAAGAGTATTCGGGATACCTCTCGAAACGATAATGTATAATGTTATCAGGCTAGGGGAGAGAAAATTCATAGCTCTCCATGAACCGGAAAGTGCTGGGTTAATAGAGAAGATAGAGTGGGGGCAGGTGTATAAAGAAGCCCAGGTATACAAACCTGATGAGATAGATGAAATACTGCTTGAAGCATTAGATGAATATTCTTACTCAGCTTTTACTTCTCTTAAACTTGAATGGAAGATAGCTGAAGAATATGCATTAAAAGCCCTAGACTATATTAGAAGAAGAGAAAAGATCATAATTGAATTTAGGGACAAGTTGTTAGAAGTTCCTCGGCCTTCCAGAAGCTTGAAGATAGCTTCTATCCAAGGTCTATATCTTCAGCTTAGAGAAGACTTTAACTCAGGAATCTATGTTTTATCAGTATTCGATGGTGAAGAGAATTTTAGCTGTACTGGAATCACGGAAATCAGTAAACCAGATCATAATTATCTTCAAATTCAAGAAGCAGTTTCAAGGTTAATAGATGAAGGATTCAAGATAGTGACATATAACATCAAGGTTCTATATGACTACCTGGAGTCAGCTGGATTAAAAAGTCTGAAAACACTTATTAGAGGACTAGAGTCTACAGATTCATTAATTGACTCACGGGAAATACTATCTAGATCATTAGGTTACCCAATAGAATTAGAAGATGTAAAAAAGGTCTTAGGCTTATCTTCTACTAGTTTAGGCGAGATAATGAGAATTATAGAGGATTCTAGAAGAATGATCCCGAAGCTAGATTTGATAGAGTATATTTCAAGAACACGTTCATCTCAATTGATAGAGTTTTTAGAAGATGACAGCAGGGCAGCTTATCTCTCATATCTTATAGGTCAAAAGCAGTTAGAAGAAAAAAGATAAACTAACAAGATTAGTATTAGAAACACAATTAAATATAAGCTTCTACTCTACTTGATAGTGGAGGAGAGATGCAGAAGATACCTATCCAGAAAATAGATAGCTATACTTGGAAGATACCTCAAAACTATAGGCATGATATGAAAGTGCCTGTAACGATATTTGCCTCTGAAGAACTATTAGAGAAGATGCAGTTAGACAGAACACTAGTTCAAGGAGTAAACGTTGCAACACTTCCAGGCGTACTAAAACACAGCGTTGTACTTCCAGATGCACATGAAGGATACGGATTTCCAATAGGAGGAGTTGGAGCCACTGACTACAATGAAGGAGTAATTTCACCTGGAGGGGTAGGTTACGACATCAATTGTCTTCCTCCAGGTTCGAAGGTCTTACATTATCTAGGCTATACAAAACCAATAGAAAAAATCATGTTAAATGATTTAGTAACAGTAATCGATAGTGGACTTGCTGATAATTCAAGAGTCCTACTAACTCTTAAGAGAAGAAGTACTGTGCTGGTCGAAGTTAAAACAAGAAGTGGACATAGATTATCTGCTACATTGGACCATCCTATACTTACTGATAATGGTATGAAACAAGCATCTGAAATCCGTCCAGGTACTAGAGTAGCCTTATTCCCCTTTGAAGGGATAGAATACAAAGAACCTTCCGAATTCACAATACTAAATGAAGATAACATAGTGTTGAGTAAGAACATTATAAATGAGCTTAAAAAAAGAGGATTGTTTCCGCTTAATTCAAAGAATCTAAAATTACCATTCTTGATAAAGCTTTTGGGATATTTTACAGGTGATGGAACCTTTAACGGGAAGAAAACAGTCTTCTATGGTAGCAGGGAAGGACTTAAAGAGATAAGAAGAGATGTTAAACTTTTAGGTTACTCTCCTTCAAGAATCCATACTAGAATCAAAAAAGTAAAGTTGAAGAATAAAATAGTAGAATCAACAGAAAACTACATCTATGTGTCTTCTAAGAGTTTTACAAGCTTGCTGAAAGCTCTAGGTGCGCCAATCAGTAAGAAGACTACTTCAGATTTTGAGGTGCCACAATGGTTAATGAAGTTACCTTTATGGATGAAGAGATTATATGTAGCCGCACTCTTTGGTGCAGAATTAAATAAACCTCAAACAGTGAATGGCTATAATTTCGAGCCACCTCTACTAACAATTTCTAAGAAGATTGGATATGCAGAGAGTGGTAGAAGATTCTTGCTAGAAATTGCTTCAATACTAAAGGAAGCAGGTATCGAAACTACAGGGATAAACTATGTTTTTGAAAATAATTCGGTTAGATTAAGATTACAGATATCTTCAAAGCCTGAAAACTTGATCAAGCTCTATGAAAAGATAGGCTATGAATATAATCCTGAGAGAAGGAGGTTAGGGCTTGCGGCGGCCACATGGTTGAGGATTAAGGAAAGAGTCATCAATCGGAGAAAGTCAGCTGCTAGACTTGCGGTGGCTCTGGCTCAGAATGGCGTAAGCAGAACTGAAATAATTAACTCTCTAGCCTCTGAAAACGTAAACAGTAGGTTTATTGAGAGAGCGTTATACGAGAGTAGGAGGTCAGACCCTAGAATTCCGACGAACTTTCAAAGATTTGAAGAATGGTTTGTTGAAAATTGTCAGAATGATATTATTTGGGATTTTGTTGAAGAGGTACATCTAGTAGAATATGATGGAGAAGTCTATGATATTACTGTAAACCATCAAGCACATAACTTCATTAGTGAAGGATTCGTAGTATCAAATTGTGGAGTAAGACTAATGGTTACTAATCTTGATGAGAAAGATGTTAGACCTAGGATAACTGATATAATCAATGTTCTGTTTACGAATATTCCTTCAGGTCTAGGATCGAGAAGGAAGGATTTCAGTATTACTATTAGCGACCTAGATCGAATTGCTGTTGAAGGAGCTAGATACATAGTTGAAAAGTTTGGACTTGGATGGCATGAAGACATAATGCACTGTGAAGAAGAAGGTGCGATGGAAGGTGCAGACCCTAAGCTTGTTAGTCCAACAGCCAAGAGCCGTGGTATAGGTCAGATAGGAACTCTTGGTAGCGGAAACCATTTTCTTGAAGTTCAACGTGTAGATAAGATATTTGACCCAAAAGCCGCAGAAAAGATGGGTATAACCCATGAAGGTCAGATAACAGTATTGATACATACGGGTAGCAGGGGTTTTGGACACCAGATCTGTGGAGACTATCTAAGAGTCATGGAGAGAGCATCAGCAAAATATGGTATAAAGTTACCTGACCGTGAACTAGCATGTGCACCAGCCAGCTCACCTGAGGCAGACCAATATCTAAAAGCGTTTAAATGCGCAGTCAACTTCGCGTTTGCAAACCGTCAAGCTATAACCCACTGGGTAAGACAGAGCTTCGAACAAGTATTCAAGAAATCTGCAGATGCTCTTGGAATGAGGTTGATCTATGACGTAGCCCATAATATTGTCAAGCTTGAAGAACATACAGTCGATAAGAAGATGGTAAAAGTCTGGGTACATAGGAAAGGAGCTACGAGAAGTTTCCCAGCAAGTCATCCACTTATACCGAAGACTTATAGAGATATTGGTCAACCAGTCTTGATACCTGGATCGATGGGAACAGCCAGCTGGATTCTGCTTGGAAACACGAAGGCCATGGAATTAACATTCGGAAGTACAGCTCATGGAGCTGGAAGAGAGATGAGCAGAGCAGCTGCTAAAAGAACTCGTAGAGCCACGGATATAGTGAATGAATTGAAAGGGCGTGGGATCTATATTAAAGCAGATAGTATGGAAACGATAGTTGAAGAAGCTGACGATGCATATAAGTCGGTAGACAAAGTAGTCGAGGTAAGCCATGGAGTAGGAATAGCAACTAAAGTTGCTAGACTAGTACCGATAGGAGTAATTAAAGGATAGTGAACAAGTCTTCAATAATATATCGAGGTAAAGCCTATCTTGTTAAGATAGCTTCAACCCATGAAAAAGGATACTTTGTTCTCAATCTTTATTTAATTTTCGCTTATCCAAGATGCTTTCAAAAGCAATGATAGAGCTTATAAGTAAACAACTATCAACAATTCGTTAGGGAGGTATAAAGCATTGATACACAGAAACAGCTTTAAAGTGAAACCATTAGACAAGACTTATAGTTATGCTCGATCTTTAAAGGGTCTACGTAGGGTGAACAATATGATCTTCAACAAAGATAAAAACATAATAGTACAGTTATTCTACATTGTGTGTGTTATAATTTCGGTGTTATTATTCAGCATCTTGCTCTATAACTTCACGGAATTATTGTCCATCTCAATCTACGATGCATTATTAATTGTATGGCCTGCTTTACTATTTGATCTTGGTAGAAGCATTGGAAAAGCTGTAGTCCTTCCCATAGATGTGATATTACGGTCCCTTAGACCGCCTCCTCGAGACTTTAAACCTAAACTAATCTCCGTAATTATTCCTGCAAGAAATGAAGAAAAAACTATAGGTTCATGTATCGAGTCTGTACTTGAGAATAATTATCCAAGGAAAGAAATAATAGTTGTTGACGATGGATCAGAAGACAACACATATCTTATAGCGAAGAAATATGAAGAAACAGGTATTGTAAAAGTTGTTAGAAAAGAACCGAGCGAATACAAAGCCTCAGCAGTGAATTATGGGCTACTATTTACTAGAGGCGAAATTGTTTTATCTCTAGATGCTGATACACTAATCAGCAGAGATTCTTTAGAATGGATTGCAAGATACTTTGAAGACGAAAGACTTGTTGCAGGATCGGGGAATCTCAAAGTTCTAAATAGGAATGTAAATATATTAACTAAACTTCAAGCATACGAATACTTCATATCTTTCGATATGGGTAGAAGAACACAATCGCTACTGAGAACTCTTCTGATAATTCCAGGTGCAGCATCAATTTATCGTAGAAGCTTATTAGAATCGCTGGGATCCGTAGACCGAGTATTCGCAGAAGATTTTGATGTAACTCTAAAATTTCATAAAGTTAGAGGTAAACTAATCTTTATGCCTGAAGTTTTAGCTTGGACTGATGTTCCAGTGAATTGGAGAAGCTGGATTAGGCAGAGGATCAGATGGTCTAGAGGTCAAATACATAGTTTAAGGAGGCACAGCCAGTTATTTTTCAGAAGAAGGTTCGGTATGCCGGGGCTTGTTGGTGCACCCGATATGATCTTGATGGATATTGTATTACTCTTTGCATGGTTTATCTGGCTCTTATGGGTTATAATAGCCCAGATCTCCATATATAACCTATTCCTACTGTTAATTCCATTACTCTTATTCTCAGAATTACTTGCTATATCAACTTCTAGAGTAGTCTCGAAAGACTCTGAGCCGTTCAGTACGCTAATACTTTTCCCACTTGTAGCATTCTTTTATAGACCACTCCACAATATAGTAAGATACATAGGATACCTATATGAGGTCTTGGGAAAACAGACGGAGTGGTGATCGGTTGTTCACTGAACATCGATAGGCAAAGTTAATTAGAAGATTTCTGATAAGACTTTTCTAGGTGAAAGTTTGAAGGAAGCTGAGGGGTTCAGTTTATTAACATTTACTGGGATACTTCTTATCTTAATAGGTTTAATTCTAGTAATCTTTCCATTTATTATGAAACTTGGAATAAAGCTTGAAAACATTCATCCACTACTACTAGTATGGCGTAGAATAGATGGATTCTATATTGGTACATCTCCAATATTGCTGATTATTTTTGCATTAGTTTATCTATTCCTAGTATTTATTCGAAGATCATTATGAATACTTTCCAACGTCATACTCGCTTATCCTTATTTTTAGATAAGCCTCCTACTACTTGATAGATAATTTAATACTTCTTCATCTGTTAATTGCCTAAAATCTTTATAGAATTGCCCGATAGCATAGAATGGTGTAGGTGTCTGTAAACATACAACATCATCTGCTTCTTTCCTCAGTTTATGAATTGTTTCAGGAGGAGCCACCGGGGTGCCACACACTAGTTTGATAGGGTTTTTCTTTCTTAGAAATCTCAGAGTAGCAATCATTGTTGCTCCAGTGGCTATCCCATCATCTACAACTATTACATTATATTGTGAGAGCTGGGGAATGTCCTTCCCTCCACGATAGAGCTCTATCCTCTTCTTAATTACTTCCAGCTCATTACGTGCTGCTGTACTTACGTATTCCTTACTTATCCCTACGAGGTCTGCTACTTCCTCCTCTATGTATATTGTTCCATCTTCTGCTACTGCTCCAACAGCAAGTTCAGGCTGGAAAGGTGCACCGATCTTTCTTGGAATAGTTACTTCAAGTAGACAATCAAGTTTTTGAGCAATGTAATATCCTATCTCAACGCCTCCTCTTGGTATCCCGATTACTATCGGATTCTCTGCTCTATATTTATCTAGAAGCCTTGAGAGTCTAAGAGCTGCATCTCTCCTATCCCTAAATATTATGTCTTCATACATTCTTGATCGAACCTGCCAGTTTATCTGCTACACTATGCATCTTCGATTCCAGCTGTCTATATAGCGTAGAGTAGAGTTTAAGTGTTTCATCAAGAGCTCCGTGATATCCCTTCTCCCCATTACTAATTATATCCATATATTCTTCAACAACCCTCCTCGTCTGGGATGAGACAGGCCTAAAGTCGACTTATCCAAGAGGACTTATCAGATTCATACCAAGCTCAGTAGGCTTAATAATTCTTAGATTTTTAAACGCATAACCTCCCTCAGGATCATTATCGGTAGCGATTACGAGTTCTTCTATTGAGTTATTGTTAAAGACCTAATTTAAGCCTCTGTAAGACTTTTTATCTCTAGTAATTAGCTGAAATATCACAAAAGGATTGATCTTCCCACACTCATATCCACTTTTTAAGTCAGAGTCTAATATGTGGCCTCTCAGCTCGAATACATGTACGGTTGACTTTATATTACTGCTTCTCAACCTTTTATCTATTGCTCTAGCCACCGAGGGCTTCTCAGCGACGACTAATATGATCTTCTACTTCTATGAATAAACTATCAAAGGAAGTCTATATCATGCTTCTGAGATCTCTACAATATATAGGGTCGTAAGTACAAATGCTGACCAACTTAGCATGCATGGCCATAAGAATGGTAAGTCTAGTCGAGAGATGCTAGAGTCAGAAAGTTAGAATCACATCAAAGATTCTATGAGGACGAGGAACCTAAAAGTGTGATATTTATATAGTATCAATGTGATGCAATAAAGTAGCCTTTAAGTCTTAGACTCAGTAGATGGAGGTAGGATAATGAAGTGTGCTGTATGCGGTAAGGATGAGCTTCTGCCATTTAAATGCAAATATTGTGGAGAATTCTTCTGTGGAGAGCACCGTTTACCTGAAAAACATGATTGTCCCGGGATATTTGCAGCCTCCAGCCCATATGAGAAGGAGATGAAAGAAGTAAAGATGAAAATAAAAGCTGAAGAAGAGATGATGAGAACAGTTTCTAGGAAGATTGCTATTAAAGAAGCAGCCCATATAACGGTAAGCATTATACTAGTCTCACTTGTTGGTGTATCCTTGATAGGGTATGGGTCTATATTATTCATAAGCCCATACTTGATCACATTGTATATTATAGGTTTTGCATTATCTTACCTATTACATGAGTTAGCTCATAGAATCGTAGCTAGAACGAATAATGTGAAGGCGTACTTCAAGCTCGACCCTATAGGTTCTCTTCTAACACTTGTATCCGCTATACCAATGCTTCCCATAAAATTCATAGCTCCGGGGGCTATAGTTCTCACTACACCAACAACTATGAAAGTAGTAGGCTTAACGGCTTTCTGGGGACCTGCAACAAACATAGTAATCTCGATTATACTATACATCTCATCGATTATTTCTAGACCTATATTTCTCTCTCCGTTACTTTCAGGGATACTCTTAATTCTTGCTAAGTTTAATGCTTCCATAGCCTTCTTTAACTTACTTCCATTTGGACCACTTGATGGTCTGAAGATAATCAAATGGAGTATGACGAGGTGGATTGTTATGATCTTATTAGCAGCAATCTTAATTATATTAACTTGGTAAAAGACTAAGATTTATTTAAATGTGGAGGAATTATTAATACATGATAAAGTTTAGTGTCAAAGTTAGCAAGACAGGTATCGAAGAAGGAGTAAACATTCTACCTATGTATGAAGATGAGATACCCGAGCCTGCTATAAAGCTTCCAGATAACATCATGAAGATTATTAATAAAGTAGCTGGGAAAGATTTCAAAGGTGGACTGGAAGAAGTCTATAGTCTTCCAACCACGCTTGATAAGGGTCCTGAGAGAATAGTCTTAACGGGTCTCGGTAAAAGAGATGAACTAGAACTTGACTCATTTAGAAGAGCATATGGTAGAGTGGCAATAAAACTAGATGAAGCAGGGATTGAATCAGCTGTCTCCCCAATAGTTTATGATCTCTTCGACCTGGAAAGCGTATCCCACTCCATCGTGGAGGGCATAATACTATCAATGTATAGATTTGATAGATACAAATCTGAGAAGAAAGAACAGAAGCTAAAACATATGACCTTTCTAGTTAACGATGAATCTACATCTATTAAAGTTGAGAAATCTGTTGAAGAAGCTGGGAAAATATGTAGGAGCGTCTATACTGCAAGAGACTTAACAAATATGCCAAGTATTGATTGTTATCCTGAAAAGTTTGCAGAGTTAGTCTACGAGGTCAGCAAGAAAGCGGGATTCAATGTGAGAATATACAAGAGTGATGAGTTAGAGAAGATGTCTATGGGCGGGATAGTTGCGGTAGGTAGCGGCAGCGTTCATAAACCTGTATTAATAGAACTTGAATACGATGGAACAGGTGGAAAAGATGAAAACCCTTATGTAATAGTTGGGAAAGCTGTTACATTTGATAGTGGAGGCATATCTATCAAGCCTTCAGACAAGATGGAAGAGATGAAGTATGATAAAGCAGGAGGAGCAGCAGTAGTTGGAGTACTTGAAGCTGTAGCGGCGTTAAAGCTTCCTATAAAAGTTATCGGGCTCATACCATGCGTTGAGAATCTTCCAAGTGGTACAGCATTTAGACCTGGAGACATAATAAAGTTTAGAAACGGTAAGACAGCTGAGATTATCAGTACAGACGCAGAAGGTAGACTCATCCTAGCAGATGCACTGTCATATGCTGTAGAGAAGAATCCTAAAGCAGTAATAGATATTGCAACGTTAACAGGTGCATGTATCATAGCTCTAGGAGCGCATGCTTCAGGATTATTTACTAACAACCAAGAGCTTGCAGAGAAGATTAAGAGATCTGCTGAAAGAACAGGTGAAAAGGTTTGGCAGCTACCACTCTGGAAACAATACAAAGAACAGTTGAAGAGTGATGTAGCAGACTTAAAGAATTCAGGTGGAAGACCTGCTGGAGCGATAACGGCCGCTCTATTCCTTTCAGAATTCGTCGGAGATAAGCCATGGGTACACCTCGATATAGCTGGAACGGCATATATGCAGGAAGCCTCGGAGCAGAAAAGCTACACACCCAGAGGAGCAACAGGCGTAGGAGTAAGATTAATAGTAGACTACCTTATGAATGAAAAAAGTAAAAAATAGTTATCTACTTTATAACCTTTCCACGCATAGAGTGTAATCTTCAGATTAACGTTATATCCATAATCGTGTACTCGGTAGACAAGCCTAACTATTATTTCCTCAGCGATTATGAATGAATACTTAAATATTGTTCATTAATCAAGGAATACGGGCTAGAAACCTTTAGGATAAAGCGTGATTTCATGGCCTTAGGGCCCGTAGCTCAGCCTGGCTGGAGCGTCCGGCTGATAACCGGGAGGTCGTGGGTTCGAATCCCACCGGGCCCATCAAACTGGGAAAGAGATTCAGGACTCAATAAAATCAATCCAGGAATAACTCATTTCAATCAATCTCAAAATCTAGATCCTTACTACTCAGTTATTTCAGAAAAAATGGAAGGTGAGGGTACGATGTTTTTGTTTTCAAGGCGTTTCAAGCTATTCTTCCAATGCCACTCTGAAGTAACAAAATTGGCTTGTCAGATGTCTGTAGTAATGCTTTGCTTCGAAGTGCACATGCTTTTCCGCCCCACCAGAAGTAGACTTTAGAGTTATTTTGTTGCCTTGTTCGTCCACTCCTTCGCAGCGAATATACAAAAAGTTTCTATTGGTTCTCACTATCACAGTCCCACTTTGTATAGCATAGACTGCTTCGTTAATTTTCACAGAACCTGTAACATTCACCTTTTGAGTGCTGTCTTCTTTTTGTCCAATCATTATGGTCAAGTAAGTTTCCGCTTTAAGCTGCTTCAATGTTTCCTGATCGATTCTTTCAAAAGCATAGCCTTTAGCATCAATCGTTATTATGCGAATAGTGTCAGCTGGAGAGTCTGTAATAACAGAAGAGACTTCTGTTATTTTCCAGTTTTCCTCGTTAAGTACATAAATGTATTCTGCCTGCGCATTTTCAAGGCACGCTAGATAGGCCACTAATGCTGCTGATACAACTGCTACTGCGATAGTACTTGAAGCTAGACCTGTCTTTTTCCTAGACGCTGTGTGTTCCATTTTTCCTCGAGGATCCTTTTATCTATTTTATTTAAAAGGGTAGTGGATGATTCGTATGGATGAATCGTCCATGCCTAGATTGTTATGCCGAAAGCTTCAGCGAACTTTTCAATTTTGCGAATTCTAGAATGAAAGCTCTGCCCTTATCAGTCAACTTAAAAATTCTTCCGTCGTCGCCTTTTTCTTCAGATACCAGACCTTAATCGATGAGTTGTTTAAGATGTTTCATGAGCCTCTCGTATGAAAGGTTGGCCTCGAGCATAAGGTGTGTAGGTCCAGAGCTCCCACCACGGCTAAGAAGAGAATTTAGAATATCAGCATATATTTTGATTCTTGAACGATATTCTTTATGTTTTTAGACACGAGTTCTGCTCACCTTGGCCAGCATTATCAGAAGACACACAAAACCTATCAGTTGCATTATTTGCCCGAAGAATAACAAGAACTCGTCAAAAATCATAAATAAGAACAGTAGGTGACCGAAGAAAATGAAGCTGAAACCCAAGAACACCAATGCGGAATTTAAGCTTCTCTGACGTAAACAATTCATAAGCGAGCTCACTGCTACTAAACCCAGCATGGTTATCGCCAAAAGTTCAAGAGTCGGAATGTAGAAGAGACGAATGATTGGAAAAGCTGCTACAGCAACTACCGCATCAAGATCTTGCCCACCTTGAGAGCCTGCTTGGATAACGTAAGTCACTATGAATAGGCTATATGCGATCAGTTGAGTTATTGTGAAGATCATTCCAGCGAAATTAGATAAGCTTAGAAGCGAGCTTGGAATCTGTTCCATGGTTCGAAAGGCTAGAACAAAAAAGTAGCTGTTACTGCCCTAAGAAAGATTCCAACACCAAGAATTATAAAACCCCAGTATAGATAAAGAAAACCTTTAGCTGAAGAGGCTTGTAACCTTTGAAAGCTTGACATCCAACAAGAATACTTATGAAAGAACTTGTAAGATCCATTATAAATGCGAGGAGAACAAGCAACTGAAGAGACATTCTTTTTTTCACCATAAGTAGACACATACAAAATCTTTTTTAGTTTGTGGATGAATAATCCATATTCTTTGAGATTATACTACCTTGTTAGACCTAAGTGTATCTATTTCGAATACTACACAAAAAATAAGGGAATTTTTAAAATGTTGATGATCTGTCCGCGATCGTAGCTTCGTCGTTAAAAATTGGTACAAAGATGGAGCGTCTAGAAGACAGTGTACATTCACTCTTTCTTCGTTAGAACATTGGTTAGAGCGTGCCTGTACATATGACATGATGTCCATAGAAAGTATTGCGGACCACACAATTATTGCCTAACTCGTTTTCGCCATTGTAATCAATTATGGGAGCTTAAGAGCCTAAAAGAGGGAAAAAAGACATTCAGGAGTTGAAGTGAGTGTACTGATTGGTACAAAAGAAGAGGAAAACACTCTATGATAAGAAGATGAATAAGATACACCATAAGAACAACTTGTATCATCTCTATACTCGAGCCAATTCTGAATGGAGATTCACGGATCTCGTCTGATCCACTATAAAAGTAAGATGGAAAGTCTGCTAAACCCCTAAATTTTTACTCAACGTAAAATGTATCATCAAATACTTGCTTTAACAACCGACAAGAACTGTTGAAAAGAGAAAATAGCGAGAGAGTATCCTGATTTCTTTGCACAATAACGTTTTCTCTCGGATCTCCAGGTATGATCGCCCTTTGTTGTTTGCAGCTTTGGCGTGCCAGACATGATGCCTATTTCAGTTGATGGTGTACTAGAGAAACCGCATGACGAAGGCTACAGTAGCTAATAACTCAACACTTCTACTGGTCGAGCTTTTCAAGAGCAAGAAAAATGAAGCGAAAAATAGACTAACTAAACAGGAAGTGGCCCGCCATAACCATAACAGACTACCAGAATAAACATAAGAAGACACAACACGCATACAAAACTTTCAGCACTTGTGCCTCTCCTCTACAAAAGGACTTTGAGAACCAAAACAATACAGACAAAAGCCTAAAGCCAAGCTCTAAGAAGGCTCATGGAAAAATCGATAAACGAAACGATGACAATAGAAGAAATCGTTAAAAAGGCAAACGAGATGGAAGGCCTAGAAAAGGCGGCGATGAAAAAGATTTATGAGGCTGAACACGACAAAGCTAAATATGTTGGCGAGAACTGGGGGAAATAAAAAAATTATAGAAAGGATTCAGTTACTTAATTAATTGTACAACTTCCGGCCCACTTTCTTCATTCTTCTCCGTCTTGCTTATTTTAGATGACTGTTTTTAGTTTTGGGTTTAATATTGGTTCTAGTCCTATTGTTATTAGTAAGAATGTTATAGCTGTAAAGACTATGAGTAATCCAGGCGGTATCACCCACCACCAGTATCCAAGATATATTGCTCCACTTCTAAATCCTTGTTCAAGTATCTGGCCCCATGTTGGGAGTGTCGGGTCACCGAGTCCTAGGAAGCTTAATGCTGCTTCTGCGAGTATTGCTGATGGTACCAAGAATATACTTTGTGCAGTTATGAATGGCGCTAGGTTTGGTAGGATATGTTTTCTCATGACCCATCTTCTTGAAGCTCCACATGATATTGCTGCTTCTATGAACTGGCTAGATTTTATCTGCATAACCATAGGTCTAATAATAATTGTTAGACCAGGCCAGCTGAAGGCTGTTAACACAAGTACTATGAGAAGGAATCTCATACCGAATTCCCTGAAGATGAAGGTGAAGAATATAAGTATAGGTAGTAGAGGCATGTTCAAGACTATATCACTACTCCTCTGGATAACTGTATCTGTTCTTCCTCCAATATATCCGCTGAAGATTCCGAGAACAGTCCCTACGGAGGTCACTAGGGTTGCTGCTAAGAAGCCTATCATCAAGCTTGCTGGGAAACCATAGAGCAACCCCATCAACAAGTCTCGGCCAATTATATCTGTTCCTAGAAAACCGTAGGTCTTGCCACCTAATATGAAGTCGACTTCTCCAACACTACCTAACCCATCATGGATATATATCCTAGCATATAATCTGTACGTTCCCCTCAATATCGAGAATTCTTTCTCTCCCAGCTTTGATGGGTATCCAAAGAATAACTTCTCTGAGCCTATAGTAGACACTTCATCTAATATTATGTTGGAGCTGTATTTCTCATTCAGTGAATAAATTAAGTTTAAAATTGATGTTGAGTCTTCAGTTAGGATTATCCTATACGGAGATTCAACATATCTACGGTAAGGTGGTTCTTCAATAGGTGAAGGCCCCCTGATCGTGAAGCTTGTAAGTTTTACTATTAGGTTGTCGGGTCTACTTATCCATACCTCGATTCTGGGAGGTTTAGTTGAGTAGAATGTTACATTCTTTATCAATACGTGTAGGAATGATGGGTAGTCATCATAGCCGTAATTTATCTCTACACTGTATTCCATGAGGGTTAGGTTTTCTTCCTCCAGTATGTTGGTCGGTTGACTTAGCTTAAGAGCTGTATGGGTTGGAATCTTTGCCATCGTGAAGAAAGATGCCCAGATGGGTGGAGCTAGCCTTGGATTATCAGCCCAATAAGATGGATTGCTCCATATTCTCGTGCCGAAATCTATCGGATACGTTAATACGACTGATATCGATAAGAATATTAAGATTGACAGGAAGATTATTCCAATTCTCGTAGACCTGCTCTCCCAAACCTTCCTAACGAGCTCTCTTACGAAGCTCATTAATATCTCACCCTTGGGTCTAGAGCAAGATAGATTACTTCAAGAACTATCCTCGCTGAGATATAGATTAGAGTGTAGATGTAGGTTAAAGCAATAAGCAGGTTTTCTTCGAGAGTCATTATTGCTTGATAATAGAGGCTGCCCATGCCATACCATCCGAAGATTGTTTCAGTAATTATTGCTCCACCTAGAGAGCCCGATAGACCTAGTACGATATTGGTTAGTATGGGGGGTGCAGCAACCCTTAGAATATACTTCCTTCTAACAATATCTTCAGGCAGTCCTTTAGCTCTAGCAGCATTTACATAATCTTCTTGAGCTATATTGAGTACGATCATTCTTGCAGAGTAAATCCATCCACCTATCTGAACTATAACCAAGGTTGCGAAGGGGAGCATTGAGTGCCAGATCAAGTCGACTATCCTAGAGAATGTATCTGACGGGGGAGGTATGCTATACATTCCACTAACTGGGAAAATCTTTAAATAGAACCCGAAAAGGATTATTAGGATTATCCCAATCCACCATGATGGTAGAGTATAAGATATTACGGACAAATAAGATGTTAACCTATCTAGAAGTGTTCCAGGTCTTGAAGCGATCTTCACACCTATCAATATACCAGCAATTGCTGAGAATATTAACGGAATAGTGACTAGTAGTATTGTATTGGGTATTCTTTCTAAGATTATCTCAGAAACTTGTTGACTGCCTGTAAAGCTCTTGATGACTCTAGTCCTACCTAAGTCAAAGGTAGCAATCCGGATTATCATCTGAAACATTCTGTAGAACCATGGTTTATCCAATCCATAACTAGAGTATATCTCCTGCTTTCGTAATTGCATGGCAGCTTCCAGAGCTGAAGGGTCATGTATCTGAGTAGCTAGAGACTTCTTTACTTCTTGTAATGTCTGCTCAGCCATTGAAACTAGTATCCTATCAGAGATACCTGTTAAACCAAGAGTTAAAGTCATCAATAATAGAATAGCAGGCGCTACAAGTAGCAATGATAATGACCGGTGAAATAATGGTTTAATCATCTATCTATCTGTTCTAATCTTTCTCAATTTTAAGTTTCCATCAATTACATCGAAGATTCATTATTCTCAGGATTTTAGAGAACATAATCTCCTCCTCTAGTCTAAACATCCAGCAGGCCAAAGGCTACCAATACACCAACATCATACTTATGAAGCCTAGATATTAAAACTCTACCACCTATCCTAACAATCATCATATATAATAACGGTATCCAATATAGACATTACTTCATCCTTCTTACAGCTTCTAAGATAAAGCTTTCATCTACACTCTTCATATAGTTTTTCTTCTTCTCGAAGCCTTCAATATCTGAAAACCCACTAACAATCCATACAGTTAAACCATTATATCTAATCATATTCTTCTCAACATCATTCCTAGTGTAGGCTTGTAGGTTGTCATCGTAAGCCTTCCCAACAACCACTACATCATATCCACTAGATTTGAAGTCATTAAACATTCTATAAAGGAATCTTATATTATCCTTTAAACCCGTATACATCTATGATATGCAAAGTCCATGTCTGCTAGAACCCTAACCTTCCCATCCTTAAAATATAGGTAGATTGCTCATGGATGTAGCTTAAACCTCCTACCACCACTCAACCTACAGAACCCGCATTCTCCAGCCTCTACTCTAGGCATAGAAGCTTCTTCCACATACTCTCCATTCTTCACATAGTCATCTAGGGATGCTTGGCCGTTCATGTCTTCTCAGCCTCATTATATTCATGTTTTAAGGATTTTAACGCTTCATTTATGGCTTCCATTACTATTTCTTCATCTACCGCCAGCATATACCAGTTCCTCTTCTCAACATGGTATAAAAACTCTATCTCATTCTGCACATCGGGCATCTAACCACCATCTATCACCTCAAGAATACTTCCACATCTGCTACATTTTATGGTAACAGAGGATATGTCTCCATAGCATGAGCCATCAACCTCTAAAAGCTCATAACTATCATAATCTTCAGAGTCTATGGTTGCATGGCATACGGGGCACTCAACCCTACCGTCCATAGCCTTAACCTGTATTCCTCTCCAACCATAACCATCAACCATAAATAAAGACTAGATAGAGATAAACATTCCAGACCAGTCTAGAAAATAGAGGGTGTGGGGTTATTCTTGTCTTATTTGTTTAATGTATTTCATTGCTGTAGATGGTTTTATACCGTATTTACCTACTAGAGTATACATGTAGAAATAGTTTGGTTCATCGGGAAACCTCTCCAGCAACTCTTCTAGAAACTTCCTAGCCTTTCTTCTATATATTAAGTCCTTCAAAACTCTTTTAAGCCTCCAGTAAACTGGTCTAACCTCTCTCCTAATGCAGTAAGTAGTCATTTTTAGTCTATAATTCATATGCTTCATAATTTCTCACATTAATAAGATA
>CAZKRR010000014.1:0-21622 GCA_964555135.1 uncultured Nitrososphaeria archaeon | reverse complement strand
TAATTAGTTTTAAGAGAAGCTGGATAGCCTCCTTATAGTTCAATACTGCTTCTCCCTTCATACCTAGTTTATCATACTTTACAGCTTCACGAGCACGTTCAGCGGCTAGCTTCTCCAACTCCCTCATATAAACCAGGGAAATGGCTGAAGAAGCTAAATTAAAATCTCTAGCTTAAAGATATGGAAACCTAATACCACGATATGTCTATGTATATACCACCATGTATCTGGGTAAAACTACTGCTGGTTTAAAGGGATATTGGTGGAGAGCTAGGGTTTTAAGCGTGGCTTACCTAATCTAGATATGGTTTGGGCTCTATTGATTTAAAAGATGCTGTTGATAAAGTCTTTAAAAGTAATCGTGAATTGACATCTAAGATTATTAAGGTAATTGGGGTTTTATGGAGGAATATTAAATCAGCCGGTGTCGAAGAATTAAAGATTATGAATTTCTGTGGAACACACGAGTGGACGACAACCCACTATGGTTTGAGAGCTCTTCTTCCAGACGGTATAGACATAGTGGCAGGTCCAGGATGCCCTGTATGTATTACACCATCTTTCTATGTTGAGTCTGTGATAAAGCTTGCTCTTGAAGGTGTAAGAGTCTACACTTATGGAGATGCTTATAAGCTTCCAGCTGTCAAGAAGATAAACGGTGTTAAGAGCTTAGCTGAGGCAAGATCGATAGGCGGTGAAGTCTCAATAGTATACAGCCTACTTGATGCAGTTAAAGATATAAAAGAACATAAGAAGGAATCAGTATTCTTCGCAATCGGATTTGAAACAACATACCCAATCTACGCCTCAACAATCCTCAAGAATATCCTGCCAGAGAGCTTCAGACTCATTACTGCAGGAAGATTAACTCCTCCAGCAGCTGAATATTCCATAGAGAAGGTTGGAGAAGTTGATGGGATAATAGCTCCAGGCCACGTCTCAACAATAATTGGTGGAGAAGCATGGAGGCCTCTCTCTGAGAAATATAATATACCAACAGTAGTCTCAGGATTTGAGCCGCTAGACCTACTAGTATCTATTGCAGAGATACTTAAACAGATAGATGAACATAAACCTAGAGTTGTAATAGAGTATACTAGAGCAGTATCTTGGAGTGGAAACAAAACTGCTAAGAACATGATAAAGAAAGTCTTTGAAGAATACGATGCAGCATGGAGAGGTATAGGATTCATACAGAGAAGCGGGTATAGATTGAGAGAAGAGTATCTTAAGCTGGATGCATTACAAAGATACGGAATAAAAGAGCCGGATCCAGCTCAATGGAGCTACGACCTATCACCTGGATGTAAATGTGGAGAAGTAATAATAGGTAGGATAAAACCAATAGAATGCTCACTCTTCATGAAAAAATGTACACCAAACTCTCCATATGGTCCATGCATGGTATCGTCTGAAGGAACATGTTCTATATGGGCAAGACACTCCTTTCAAGTTTTATCCCAAATCAAGAAATTATCTATTCAATCTAATAAATAAAATCTAGCGAATACGGGAGGACTGTTTAGAACAATGATTTCTTTTCTTTTTAACGGCTGAAAATCAATATATCTGTAAACTTGTTGGAATTGAGATAAAGCGTTGCAGGTTAAAGCTAATGTCAGAGCTTATGGTAGTGTGCAGGGAGTAGGATGTAGAGTCTTTGTTAAGAGTGTTGCTAGGCTCATGAATGTTAGAGGTTTGGTTAGGAATCTTCAAGATGGATCTGTTGAGGTTTTCGCTGAAGCAGAAGAGGATGTTCTGAGAAGTTCTTGAAAACAATAGATGTTAAGGGTAGGCCTGGAGACATACTAAGCCTAAACGTTAACAGAATAAAAGTAGGAAGAGAAGGTGAGACAGGATGTATAGGTCCATGGAGAAGATGCAGTCTATTCGAGATAGATTATGGTGGGGAAGCTGTTAGACCTGTCGGGAGGTAGTTGAAAGGCTCGAGTGGGCGAAACCATACTCCACAAAACTAATATCAGAAATCACAGACTATAGACAAGAATTCAGAGATTACAGAGAAGGGTTCAGAGAATTTAGAAATGAGTCACTAAACATTATTGGTGAGATTCTTAGCGAGCTTAAAGACTTTAGAGAAGAGTTTAGGGCTTTTAGAGATGAATCCCTAGAGATTGGTAATGAAACTCTTAATGAAGTTAGAGAACTTAGGGGAGATCTTAAGGAAATCATTGATGAAAGATTGGTAAAAATAGAGAAGGATATTGCTGAGATAAAAGCTAGGCTTGGCCTATTATGAGGGTAGAAACAACCTCTATTTTCATCTTAAATTAGATTAATTAGATAGCTTACTACTATAAGCTGCTAGGTTGAAGATATATCTTAGAGACTGCGGGGTATTCTAGGAATGCGGAGCTTTGAGAGATATGAGAGGCAGTTGAGGATAGAAGGATGGAGGCAGGATAAAATCTCCGAATCAACTGTTATGGTTATTGGGGTTGGAGCTATAGGATGCGAAGTTGCAAAGAATCTTACTTTAATAGGTATAGGGAGACTAATAATAGTGGATAACGATATAGTTGAAGTATCTAATCTTAGTAGACAGATGCTATTCACAGATGAAGATGTAGGAAGACCGAAGACTCTCGCCGCACAGGAAAAACTAGTAAAGATGAATCCATGGGTTAAAATAGACCAATACTATAAAGATATTAGAGAACTAGATACTAGTGTCTTCAGAGAAGCTGTAGTAGTTTGCTCATGTTTAGATAACTGGCCTGTAAGAAGATGGGTTAACTCAATGTGCATCGAGCTGGATAAGCCTTTAGTTGATGTCGCCATGGACGGCCTCTACGCCAACCTCCAAGTAGTTCTACCTAGTAAGACCGCATGCCTAGAGTGTCATGGAGAAGACTTGATCCCCAAGGAGATACAGCTTGCAGAATGCACTCTTAGAAGGAGGAAGCCTGAAGATTTAAGGAAAGACCTCGAAGAACAGAAAATATATGTAAGCCCAGACTTAGTTGAGAAGCTTTTTGAAATAGGCGTAAAAACGATCTTTGACATAAAGTATTCTCAAGCTCAGATGCTTGAGAAACTAGACGAAGCATCGAGGAATAAGATAAGAGAGATTCAAGAATTATTGAAGCCGAAGATGCCTGCTCTTCAAAGTATCGCCGCAACTATCGCTGGATTAGCATCTACAGAGATATTAAAGATTCTTCATGGAGGAGTCCTTGGAAAGATCCTTGATGGGCTCCTAGTCTATGATGGCTATTCCTCCAGAGTTACTAAAGTAAAGTTGAAGAGAAAAACTGAATGTTTTGTATGTGGAGACTATGTGAAAACGGAGAATGTGGAGATTAATGTAAGCCCCGATGACAGAGTAATAGATTTAAAAAAGAAGATTGCTGAAACCTTTGGTTTTCCAGATCCTGAAATACTCTATAAGAAGTGGAGGCTGGAAGATGAGCAGATACTAAGAGAAGTAGGAATAGAGGATGGTGAGATAGCATATGTGGAGACTAGTAGGAGGTTTACACCTCTACCCCTGAAACTTGTCTTTAAAACCTAGAGTAGAATTTAGAACATTAAGTGTGAAGTATTATTAAGAATACATATATACTGATAGAGGAAGCTATCTATCTTGGTAGATTATAGTGAGGAGGATAAAAGTAGGTAAGCCTGTGAACGGTGGTTTCTGGAACCCCTGGGCTATCGAGGAGGTTAAGAAGACTCCACCACCTGCACCTAAGCTTGAGACTAAGCGTATATGTGTAATCTGCCTTTCAGAAGTTAGTGAAGGTGCACCTATAATAGAATGCCCATATTGTGGGGCTATCGGGCATGAAAACTGTTTTGAAGATTGGATAACTATGAAAGGAAAATGCCCACTCTGTAGGAGACCTTTAACACTCTAACGTGATAGGCTGACCACGAGCAAACTGCTGTATCTAGTTATTAATGCTTTTTTCAGAGATACAGTTATAAAGCCTTAAACTTAATATAATTGGAGAGGCAGTTTAGGGTGGAAGAATTGGCTGGTGAGTTAAAGAAAGAAGAAAGGAAGATTGAGATAGAGATTATCCCTGAGTATCTAGATACTCCTAGTGGGAAGAAAGTTGCGACATTTGATTTCGTAATGGATCTTGCTAAGGCTTTAGAAGTCTTAGATGAAGCTGAAGCTAAGCTTGAAGAGAGAATCGAAGAAATAGAGAAAGGTGAAAATCTAGTTAAGCTTATTGAGAAGCTTGATAGATTTGAAGCGAGAATATCTTCAATCGAGAAAACCCTATCAAACTTAGAGAAGAATATCCAAACTGAGATGAGCGACCTCTCAGATAAAGTCTCGGCATTAATTGATGCGTTCCACGAGTTAACTGAGAGACTACAAAAGATAGAAGAGGTATTTAAGGGCTAAGATAAGCTCTCCTCAATTCTCCTAGAAGCTTCTCAAGCCTAGATCTCTTATCTTCTAGTTCTCTAATCTCGTTTTCTAGTCTTCTCTTCCTCTCTGTTAAAGCATTTATCTCCCCTCTTATCTGAGAAGCTTTCTTCTCTAATTCTGCTGCTGCTTCTTCTTTTTCTCTAAGCTTGGCCAGAGATTCTTTAAGCTCGGCCTCTCTTCTAACAAGTCTCTCAAGCCTAATCTCTCTAAGCTTAAAATCTCTCATCATTTCTTTAACCATTTCTTCAAGTCTACTTCTCGTTTCCTCGATGCCAGCTAGATATCTCTGAGATAATTCTGCGATCTTCTGTTCAAGCTCTCTCTTCTTATCTTCAAGCATATTAACCATCTCTTCCCTCATTTCTAGTTCTCTCTCTTTCTTTTCTAATTCCTCCCTCCATTTCCTTATTTCTTCTCTCATAGCTTCTACCTCAGTCTTCTCCTTAACCAGCTGCTGTATCTCCTGCTTAATCGTCTCTCTTTCTCTGGTTAATGCTTCAACTATATCTTTTATCCCTTCCTGAACTGAGAGTAGCATGTTTTCATAATATCTAACTATTGTTAGTTCTTCAGAGACTTTCTCAAGTTTTTCAATGAATGGCGTAATCCTCCCCTCGAACATTGAGGGATAAGACGAAAGCGTTGATGTAAATGTGATTAAGTTATCTACGTCTCTTCTAATATTCTCTAACGTACCATTTAAGCGGTCGACTGCTTCTGAGAGTTTCTCAACTATCCCTTGCCTAGTGCTCGATAATTCTTGAGAAAACTTTTGTTCTAATTCTTCAATCCACTTCTCCTTCTTAGAGGATGTAAATATACTCATGGCGCACCACTAGTATTATGCTGAAGATATTAATGTTTTATGAAATATAAGTTTTACGATCAAGAATGTTTTAAGCAAATTGGCCTTAACTATGTGATAGCTTTCGAGAATGAAAACTTATTCACTAAATTAATCAAACATGACTAAAATCTTGAGTGGTCAGGCCTGCCAGTAAGCTCCAATAACAATTAAGACAGTATAAGGTGTTCTTTCTAGATAGATAGAGGATCTCTATTGGAAAGTTTGGTTAAAGAATTTATTGACTTTTAGTCTGCTCATATCAATTAATATTTCGCTTATATCTTTAATCATGACTCTCCAACTATTACTAGTCTAAACATATCTTCTGAAAACTTTGATAGAAGCACTGAATCACCTTCACGATCTCTTTCTAATCCATTTTCATTATAAACTTCTCTGGTACACTTGTATACTTCAATAGACTACTTTAGTACTCCTTTTGAGAGCTCTACGTTCTCTCCCAGAGCTTAGGAATAATCTATTAATATGATGTTCTCTCTACTTCTTCTCAAGTTCCCGATGTAGCCGTCATCCTATGTTCGCTTTCAATACTACTTATAGAATTCATATGGCGATTCTCTAAGATAATTTATTAACAGGTGGGAAAGCTCTCTTTTAAGATTCTCGAGAAAAGTTTAAGAGAGAACTTTATAAAAGAGATGTAGTATTCATGTATAGAGGCGTATAGTATTTGATTGTTACACAGGAGGAAGTTATATCTAGGTTTTTCAGGATTGGTGCAGGTGGAGCTGTTGCAGGAGCTATACATATTCTCACTCTGTTACTTGGATGGTATATCGAGACAGACGGAGAAGTTATTCTAACACTTACTGGATATGATTTTATTGAGTCATTCCTATTTTCTATCATTGGCGGTTTGCTAGCTGGTTTCAGCTTACTTACAGCATACTTAGTTAAGAGGTTAAGTGTTATTAAAGCAGTAATCGGAGGATTAACAACTACTGGGGGGCTACTAGCACTGTCTTCTCCAATATATGTTTATGTATTCAAGATTCTTGAGGCAAACGTTAGAGGTTACCCAGACTTAGGTTTTTTTGCAGCAATATTTACTGGAATCATAGAGCTCGGTGTAGGCACTCTTATACTGTTAACACCTTTAAAGAAGGAAATAGTTTATCCTGTAGAAGCACCGACTGCTACCGCATACCCCCCACCATTACCGGCCGAGCCAAGTGCATCTTTTCCACCTTCTGGAAGGAGGTCTGCTAGGCCTACTGTAGCACATATAGATGTTGCTGAAGATATTGAAGAAGGAGTATGTATAATATGCTATTATCCATTAACTAGTGAGAATGCTGTTAAGTGTAGTGCATGTGGAGCGCTCTTCCACAGAGATTGTATAGATGCTTGGGTTAATTTGAATCACTACTGCCCAAGCTGTAAAGCAGCGATATACGGTTGAAAGAAATAATCATTTAACCCTTGCTTAGAACCTATGTTGAAGATAGAAAGTCTAGAATCTAAGTAAGTTTATATGAACCAGTATTATGCTTCATATCTAGGTAGGTTAGCTTGAGTAGAACTTCGGGTACTAATCAAAAGTATGAAGAAGTTATGAGGGTTGCATTAGAGAGAGGCTTCTTCCATCCTGCTTCAGAGATATATAGTGATGCTCCTGCAGGATTCTGGAATTATGGCCCCTAGGAGTATCTCTTAGGAGGAAGTTTATCCAATTATGGAGGAGAGAACTTGTTAGAAGAGATAATATGATTGAGATCGACGGAGCTCAAGTTCTCTCTAGAAACGTTTTTGTAGCTTCAGGACACTTGAAAGGCTTTGTAGACCCAATTGCGAAATGTCTGAGATGCGGCTCACTCTATAGAATAGACAGATTAATTGAGGAAACAATAGGCTTACATATACCTGAAAGGCTCAACTTAGACAAGATCAAGGAGGTAGTTAAAGAAAATAATATTAAATGCCCCAAATGTAAGGAAGAGCTAAATGATTTTTCCTACTTTAACATGATGTTTAAAATTGAAATAGGAGCCGCGGGTACGGATGCATACCTTAGACCTGAAACATGCCAAAATTTGAAGAAATGTTCTATTAAGTTTGGCAAAAACTTAATTTTTCTACAAGGTATTTTTTAACTTGAGAGATCTCGAGACGTTTCTGTTCCATGCTATCTCTATCTCTTATAGTGACACTTCCATCTTTTAAGGTGTCGAAATCAACAGTTATACAATATGGTGTTCCAATGATGTCCTGCCTTCTATATCTCCGACCTATGCTTCCTGAATCATCATAAACTGCATCAAAATCAAGTTTGAATAATTTATAAATATCTTTTGCTATTTCTACTAATTTACTATCCTTAATTAATGGAAAAACTGCAACTGTTATTGGTGCGAGAGCTGGATGTAACTTTAAAACTACTCTTTCGTTTTCTTTAATAAGATTAAGGTCAAGTATGGTCAGAATACTTCTATCAACACCCATAGATAACTCAAAAACATGGGGTATTAATCGGGAAGTACCATCAGTCACATACATTTCCTTACCACTTATTTTCATATGAGCTGTTAAGTCGTAATCTCCTCTATCATTACAAGCTACTAACTCAACCCAACCCATACTTGTTTCTACTTCTAAATCCCAAGCTCTTTTTGCATAAAATGCTTTTTCATCATCATTAAGTTCTCTGAATCTAATTTTTTCAGATGGTATGTTGAGCTTAACATAAAACTCGTATATTAATGTTAAATAATATGCTTGAAGCCAGTTTGAGATAAATCCATGATTAACTGCCTCCCCGCATGTTAATATAATTTTTTCATTATTGATGTACAGTGGGATTTTTTTATTCTCTACCTCTTTATACTTCTGTATATTATTAATGTTGTTAGGATTATAGAATACCTCAATTTCAAGTTGTGTGAATTCTCTGAGACGTAAGAGTGACTGACGTGGTGAGATTTCATTTCTGAAGCTTTTTCCGATTTGTGCTACTGTAAAGGGTAGTTTACGTCTAGCGTAGACATATAACCGTGGGAAGGAGATATAAATATTCTGTGTTGTTTCAGGTCTTAAATATACTTCATCACCATTTACACCAACCGTAGTTTTAAACATCATATTAAACAGCCTTAGATCACCAAGTTCACCGTAACATGATGGACATTTAACATTTTGTAGGAGCCTTGCCAATTCTTCGAGGGGTGTACGCTCTGGGACAGGTTTACCTGTCTTCTCTTCTACGAGTTTATCGGCTCTAAATATAGAGCCACAGTTATTGCAAGAACATAAAGGGTCTGTAAAAAAATTTAGATGCCCAGATGCGAGGAATACATCACGTGGAAGGATCTGAGATCCATCTATAAGGATCATTTCATCTCTCCTAACCAATTCTTTCATCGCTATCTGTAGAAATTTCTGTTTAAGGAGCGTACCCAAAGGTCCATAATCCCAAAACCCGCTGGGCGCTGTCCTATAGATTTCTGCCGTAGGATAGAAGAACCCATATTGTAGACAGTACCTACTCAGTTCTTCCAATTTTGTCATTCTCATAGAATAGGAATGATAATAGTATAGTATATAAGTTTACCTAATAATGTTTGTTCAAGTTTTTCGGTAACCTTACAACTAATAATATGATCTTGGAAAGCTACGTAAATAAGAATGGCATATTATATAGTTTAATATTTAATCAGGCTCCTACATTTTATCGATTCTCTCTTGAAATTAGTTGAAGATTTTGTCATCTTTAAGTAAGAAGAAAGGTGATGGGTGTGATATCATGCAGCTTTAGAAATCGTATTGTTTTTCTAAATTAATGACCTTAAAAATTAAAAATAGGGAAGAGGAACTTAGATTATCGTCATGTAGGCGGACACCATTTTATTTTATGCCTAATATCACCTAGTTTTCTTCTTCTCTCAATTAATTCGTCAAGCTTCTCATTTTTCCTAGATATTTCAAAGCCAATATATTTTCTAAACCTCATTAGACAACAACGACGGATATAGACCTCATAGATTATTGGTTTTGTAGGATAAAGTTTGTTTGTTCGAGGATCTTTCATTATGTTTGGACATCGGTTTTGACGAATAATATAGTGGATTTTTAGTAATTGTAGAACTCTAGAGCAAAGTTTTATGATTTGAGGGTCTTTATTTGCTAGAATGACAGACTTAGATATGTATCCTTCAGCGTCATATAGTGCTCGAATACTAGTTGGATATTTTCGTAGTAGTGGATAGATAGCTAATGGGTCTTTTTTAGCGATTAATATCAAGTAGCCGAGGAGTGTTAAGAGCTGGCTCAACAAACTATTAAGAAACGGTGTTAAGCTAGATGATGGCTCAAGAATATATCCTCTAGTATCTATTAGATGGCATGGTAGAAAGATAGTATTCATGCCAACAAACATGCCCAACCCAATACTCAAATACATCATCTACTTCACCGTATGTAGCATAGTCTCATTCATACTAGGATTAACCACATGGAGAATAGAACCTCTAATCTCATCTATATCTGCCTGCACTATAATAGCTATATCCACATCACTCATAGCATACTCAAGACACTATATTGTAAAGAAGTTTAAGCTAGGGAAGAGGCAGTATCCAGACAAGAAGATATATCTTAACTGCATGTATAATAGCCTTGATCCTTAGTTGTATTAAGAGAGATAGAGGAGGAAGAGTCTATGAGCTTAGGATTCTTCCTGACGGTAGAGGTTTTTTCGTTGAGGCTTTAAGGCAAGATTGGAATGAGTTCTTTGATGAGGAATGGATTGTTCAAGCGAATGTTAGCTACAGTTATCCGGGTATTGTGAGAGCTTGGCACAGACATGAACGTGGCTAAATTGATTATTTTCTAGTCCCTAAAGGTGCGTTAAAGATATGTGCATATGATGAAGAAAGCGGTAGACTTGTTGAGGTTATCGCAGGCGAGCATAAACCATGTATAGTCAGGATACCAGGTAGATACTAGCATGGAACAATGACCTAAGTAATACTCCATCCCTAACGATCTACTTTGTTAACAAACTTTACGACTACAAGAATCCAGACGAACTAAGAAGACCATGGAATGATGCATCAATAATCCCGAAAGAGATCAATGGGAGGAGAGATGATCCAAGAGTTGGTCAACCATGGAACTGGCATTACCCACCTCATAGATAGGAAGTAGAAATGAAGATCCTAGTTACGGGCGGCGCAGGATACATTAGTTCTATGCTGGTCAGAATACTGTTAGATAGAGGCTATGACGTAATTTGTTTAGATAGATTCTTCTTCGGGTTAGATTCTATTAAAGAAGTTGCTGATAAGATTAAGATTCTAAAAGACGATGTCAGATGGTTTGATCCAGTCATATTGGATGGGGTTTTACGCAGTATTTGACTTAGCCGTTTTATCTAATGACCCTTCTGGAGAACTTGATCCAGAGAAGACTATGGATATAAACTATAGAGGTAGAGTTAGAGTAGCGAATTTGGCTAAGAAATATGATGTAAAAAAAGTATGTGTTAGCCAGTAGCTGTAGTGTTTATGGTGCTCAAGATAAACTGATCGATGAACGCTCAGAAGTCAATCCATTGACTACATATGCGAAAGCAAATTACCTAGCTGAGCAAGGTGTTCTCCCTCTAACAAATAAAATATTCTCAGTAACAGTACTTCGTCAAGCCACAGTATATGGGTTATCTTATAGGATGAGGTTCGATCTAGCAGTGAACGGTATGGTCATGAACCTCTTTAAATACGGAAAATCCCGATTATGAGAGATGGAAAACAATGGAGACCTTTCATTCATGTTAAAGATACTTGTAAAGCCTTCATAAGCATCTTGGAGGCAGAAGATGATATTACTAGAGGAGAAGTGTTCAATGTCGGGTCTAATGATCAGAATTATCAAATCTTTAACCTGGCAAAGCTTATCACAGATTCTCTGAATACACCATTCATAAATGAGTGGTATGGCTCACCTGATAAAAGAAACTATAGAGTAGACTTTACGAAAACTCATAAAATTCTTGGTTTTAAAACAGAGTTTACTCCTGCAAATGGGGTGAGAGAGATTTATAATGCATTAGTAGAGGGCATTGTTAACCCCGATGATCTGAGAACAATAACAGTAAAATGTTATAAGCACTTATTAGAGATATGTGAATTTATAAAGAGTATTGATTTAAATGGTGTTCTCCTATGAAGAGTATAGCCATTATAGGAGCTAATGGTCAACTTGGAAGAGAGTTAGTTAAGGTCTTCATGGCAGATAATAACTACAGAGTATATGGATTAACACATAGAGATATTGAAGTGGTAGATTATTCTAGCTGTGAAACATTACTCAGTATCAAGCCAGATATAGTAGTGAACACTGCGGCTTATCATAGAGTTGATGAATGTCAAGAGAATCCTGAGAAAGCATTTGCTGTCAATTCTTCAGGAGCTTTCAATGGATATCGATAGGAGTATATACTGTCTACTTGAGACAGCATATAGTACCATAGATGGAAGAAGCATCTTAAAGATAAATCCTGAACTTGCTCCAATACATGCTGCGGTTCTTCCACTTGTTTCAAGAGAGCCTTTAGTAAGTAGAGCAAGAGAAATATATGATTTGCTGAGAATGGATTATGATGTTGTGTATGATGAGTCTGGTAGTATAGGTAGGAGGTATGCTAGGCAGGATGAAGTAGGTACACCCTACTGTATAACAATAGATAATCAAACCCTAATAGATGATACAGTAACAATCAGGTATAGAGACACGACTCACCAATTTAGAATAGAAGCATCAAAGCTACATGACTTCCTATCTAAAAACTTCAGGATAAATTAACATTATATCAACATATTTTACGTATTCAAACAGTACATCATCTATAATTGTTAAGTATTTCAATTATACTTGGATGCTCTATTGAGGTCGGCTCTGGGAAAGACTTAATAAAAGATTTTAATGTATTAATAGTTAGGGTAGCTTCCTCACGGTGAATTGTTATGACTTTACCTCGAGATAGGGAGGAAGAATTCAGGATAAGGATATTTACTTTCATTCAAGATCAGATTAGGAAAGTAATAGATATGTATAAGATTGCTTTAAATATGCTTGAAAGTTTTGTCCAAGACTCAAGCCTCTCGAAGCTTGAAGAGTTTTATCAGAAGATCTTAAAAGCAGATGAATCAGCTAAGGATACTAGTAGGGTGATTGAGATGGAGATGAGTAATGTCGGCGCACTACTTACTAATAAAGAAGATTTCATCAGACTTGTAACAGAGATTGACGAGATAGCTGATACTATTGAGGGAGTAGCTTATAGAATGGTTAATCTAGCAAAGATGAAAACTAAACTTGGTAGAGAACTAAATAGTAAGCTATTAGAGTTAGGAGACATGGTTCTCTCAACTCTTAATAGACTCCGAGAAGCATTACTTGCTATAACATTAAATGCAAGTACTTTCCAGCAGAAGGTAAGAGAAACGGAGGAGCATGAGAAGAAGGTTGATGATATCTATCGTACACTTGACTTAGCGATACTCACGAGTGACTTGAAGATTGCACCTCTCCTACTTACGAGAGAGATTGTGTGGATGCTTGAAGAGATAGCAGATACTGCTGAGAAGATAGTTGATACTCTTAGAGCACTATCATTAACGATATTCTAGCTGAGAAATCTTGAGAAGGTGTAAACTTGATCGCTGCTGAGTTAATAGAAGATTCTGTGATCGTCTGGAATATAGAAGATGGCAGGAGGCTTTATAGAGAAGGATTTTACGGGAAACCCCTTGGGATCCCTAAACCTAAAACACCTGATTTTAATGCACCCCTGATACTAGATATAATCGAGGCAGTCTACTTAGTTGAGAAAAATAAGATTGAGGTATACCGTGAAGGTAGAAAGATGAGTTTAGAAGAACTTAAAGAGCATGCTTCTAAAGCTTATGAAAGATTTGAAGAGAAATACTATGTATATAGGGAGTTGAGAGAAAGAGGATTTATAGTTACTCCAGGGATAAAGTTTGGAAGTGATTTCGCTGTATATAGGCTTGGACCAGGCTTAGAGCATGCGCCCTTCATAGTTCAGGTAAAGAATAAGGAAGAAAGTATATCAGCGCTGGAAATAATCAGGTCTGGAAGATTGGCCACAACAGTTAGGAAATACTTTACGATAGTTATCCCAGATACTAAAACCAAGACAAACTCATACATACTCTTTGAGTGGTTCAAGCCATAAAGATGTTCTAAGCTACGTATAGAACAATTTGGGGCCATCCCCTTTTTAATCTCTAATTATCTTAGCTATTCCACCGTAGAACTTAAGGTAAGCATCCACCAATTTAAAGATGGCTCTGTGGATCTCTCCAGAGTAAAACCTCAGGTTATCTATAGTTCTTTGATTAAGGATTCTATCCACTTCATCAGCTTCCAAGTTTATGGGTAGAGTATTTTTTGAGCCTACTGCGAAGCCCCATATGGATAGGAAAGACTTGATGTAGCATCCGTAATAACAAGTTTTCGGGAATACTTGAGAGAGAGTCTTAACAATGGAGAGGAAGATACTCGGTGTATGGGAAATAGATGATGCTTGCGTAACGATCATCCCATCTTCTGAGAGTTTTCTATATGCAAGCTGATAAAACTCTAATGTATAGAGCTTCTCCGCAGGCCCTCCTTTAACTGGGTCAGTTACGTCCATTATTATTACATCATATCGATTATCGGGTTGTTCTTCGAGGAAACTTCTTCCCTCCTTAATGTAAAGTTTTAATCTCTTGTCTTGGAAAGCTCTTGTAGACCATGGGATATACTTCTTCACCAACTCTATCAATTCTCCATCAAGGTCTACCATAGTTATCTCTTCTACAACACTATGTTTTTCTACTTCTCTGATTGTTGAGCCTTCTCCGCCACCAACTACTAATATCCTCCTAGGTCTTGGGTGGGCTATTAGGGTTGGGTGGACCAGGCATTCATGATATATGTTTTCATCTATTTCAGATGACTGCATCAATCCATCTAATAGTAAAGCAAGCCCATAATCCTCGGTCTCTACTATGTCTACTTTCTGATGCTTCGTCTCTCCAGTGTATACTACATTCTTAACGCTATACATTACCTTGAATGTAGGTGAAACCTTTTCTATTACGTAGATTGAAGGTTCAACCATGGCTTCCACCTTTATCTATGCTTCAACAATTCCCCTCTTAATCTCTGTTACATTTACCTTGCTAGGAGAATAATATTTAATGAATACTTCATATGCACTCCATGGATCGATCTGCTCACCACATGTAAATATGTCTACAGCAGCATATCCATGCTCCGGCCACGTATGTATAGATATGTGAGATTCAGCTATTACTACTATCCCGCTTATCCCTCCTCCTGCAAATACTGTATAATGCTCACCCATGAACGTAGCTCTACATGCTTCTATAGACTCTCTTAGTACTCTTTTAGCCAGGGACAGGTCGTGGAGGAGGGATGATTGAACTCCATACATTTCTACTACAAGATGCCTCCCAAGAGTCTTTATACCCAATCAGTTTCTCCCCTCCCCCAGTCTTCAAATTAAAAATTATGGAGAACTAACTTAAAAGTATATTATATTTTCAGAGGTTGCGGCTCTGTAATAGATTATAAAATGGTTGGATGTTTAAGATAGAAGGGGTATGAGGTTGACTGCCTTGATAGAAGATTATACTTTTCCAACCTCTAATCGGGATTAGGCGAGCTCTGTCTCTCTTAAGAGTTGTAGTGCTTCTTCTTCTGTAGGTCTACGTTTGTGTAGAATGGTGATCCTGTCCCGTCTAATGTCTGGAGAGTAGATTAATGCTTTCACCGCTATTTGTATGGGTATCCCAAGTTGTCTTAAGTTTAGTGGTATCTCTGCTGTCTCCATATACTTCTTAAGCCGTCTCCAGCTGTAGTCAGGGTTCTTCCACCAGTTTGGATTATGCATTTCATGGTAAAGGGATATTGGTAAAGTCCCTAAAGCACATTGGATTCCATGAGGTGCTCTATATGGAGAATACATATCTAGGTAGTGGCTGAATAGATGTTCGCTACCAGAAGCAGGTCGAGAAGAACCGACAATCATCATTGATATACCTGAGTAGATTAATGCTTCGGCAAGCTTTTCGTAATCTTTAGCTTGACCAACCTTTAAGCAGTCTAGTATTATTTCTACAGCCTTCATTGTATATTTCTCAGCTGTATAGCAATATTCTTCTCCAGCTTCATCTCTTCCAAGCTGCCAATCTTTTATCGAGACAACCTTAGCTAATAGGTCTCCGAAGCCTGATGAGAATAGTATTCTTGGAGCTGTTGATATAACATCTAAATCTATTAGGGAAAATATTGGTGCCTTGGTTACAATAGATCTCCTTCCACTCTCACTAAATAGTGAGACTATTGGGGAAACTATCCCATCGTGGGATAATGCAGTTGGAATAGTGATAAATGAGGCCGTATGCCTGTAAGCAGCATACTTAGCTACATCTATCACTGTACCTCCTCCTACAGCTATAACTGTTTGAATACCTTTAGTTAAGATGGTTTTCTTTTCTGCTTCTCTAAATGTTGGTTCAGCTACATCAAATCCTAAGCCATTAACTAGCTTAATTATCCTTTCTCCCACTACTTTAAAGGTAATCTTATCATAGAAGACGGCAACAGGCTTCCCAACGTTTAATATATCTAAGAATCCCGGAAGATCATCAACAACACCACTGCCGATAACTACTTCACGTAACGTTTTTTCATGAAGTAAGCTGCATCCACATTCTTCTCTACTTGGGATCATGCTTTTAAAATTTATTGTTTTCAATTTCTATCTGGATGTACCTACTGCAATTTTAATTTACTCTAGCTATACCTTCTACTGTTTTCTTCCAGTGATTATGTATGATAGAGAGTCTGCAATATAACATGTATGGTCTGCTATTCTTTCGAGGTACCTCAATATTAACGCTGTTGAAAGTAAGCATGCTGTATCAATTTTCCCACCCATTTGTATTAGATATTTAATGTTCTCAGCATATAGATAATCAACTTGATCATCTCTCTTCCTTACTTCTTCAGCTTTCTTCAAATCTTTGCTCAGATATGCTCTTCCAGCTTCTTCAACCATTTCTAAAACTATCTGTGAAAGCTCTTTAACCTTCGTAAAATCGCATCCTCCTTCTGGAATCATTCTAACGACCTCAGATATATTTGCAGCATATCTACCAATCCTGGAAAAATCATATGAGACTTGTATCGCCGATTTTATCTCTCTCAGGTCTGAAGCTACTGGCTGGAATCTTGCTATAAGCTGGACTGCCAGCTCACCGACTTCATCCATCATGAATAATAATTGACTAGACATTTTCCTAACTTCTTCGATATTATTTACTCTTGTCAAGACAGATTCTATGCTTTTCTTAAGAGCTTTTCCAGCTAGGTTAACCATATCACTCATTAATCCACTAAGTCTTTCTAAACCATAATCTATAGGTCTCTTCAAGCTCACATTAATCGACCTCCAAGTCTATCCCATCCTCCCCACGACGTATTTTTCTGTTAATACATGTCTAGGCCTAGTGAATACCATCGAGGTTTCTCCAATCTCGATTAATTCACCCATATATAAGAATGCTACATAATCACTTATCCTTGCAGCTTGCTGAGGATTATGGGTAACAATTATTATTGTATACTCTTCTTTTAATTCAAGCATTAATTCTTCTATTTTAGATGATGCTACAGGGTCTAGATTAGCTGTAGGTTCATCCATAAGTATTATCTTTGGCTTTAATGCTAATGCACGTGCTATGCATAGCCTCTGCTGCTGCCCTCCACTGAGCATTGATGCGGGCTTCTTCAGATCATTTTTTACTTCATCCCATAGATACGCCTGCTGTAAAGAATGTTTAACAAGCTCATCCAGTTCTGATCTATCTTTTACTAAACCATTAAGCTTTGGACCTAATGCTACGTTTTCATATATTGAAAGATGAGGGAATGGATTGGGTATCTGGAAGACCATTCCGAATTGTCTGCGGACCCATGCGATATCAACGTTATCACTATATACGTCTATACCATTTATTTTAACCTGACCTTCTACTCTAGCATATGGATTTAATTCAAGTAATCTATTCATTGCTCTCAGCAACGTGCTTTTACCACATCCAGAAGGCCCCATTACTGCGAATATTATGTTTTTAGGTACTTTGAAGCTAACATTCTTAATTACATGTTTATCCACATACCACACGTTTACGTTATTGACTTCTACGGCCCAGTTCATATCTTGACCTCCCTAACTATTAGTCTTGAGATTATGAATATTGTAAGGATTATTGTTAGGAGTACTGCTGCAGCTCCCCATGCTACTTGATGCCATCTCTCATAAGGTGAGAGTGCAAAGTTGTATATTAGTAATGGTATAGCGTTTATAGGCTGGTCTAGACCCCCAAAATATGTAAATGTTGTTCCAAGGATTGTTAGTAGCAGTGGGGCTGTTTCACCTGCTGCTTTGGCCATCCCAATGAGGAGAGCTGTCAAGACTCCACGCCTCGCAGTACTTAACAATATTCTCAAGTATGCTATAGGTGCTGAAACACCTAAGCTAAATGCTGCCTCTTTTAGAGTATACGGTATTGATCTGTATGCTTCTCTAACATTTAATGCAATGTATGGTATTATGACTATCGATAAAGCTAATGCTCCAGCTAAAGCATTAAACCTCTTTAAAGGTGCAACTAAAACCATGTATGCAAATAATCCTATGATGATTGTGGGGAACTCAACCATAATCTGGAGAAACATTTGAGTATACTGAGCAAGCCTTGTATGTGAAAACTCTGATAAGTATAAACCTGTAAAGAAACCTATGCTTCCACCAATAGCTACTGCTAGTGATGTAAGAATAAGTGAGCCAACTAAAGCTGGGCCTATCCCACCGACTCTACCACCTACTGGAGGTGGAGGTGGGTCGATTAGAAAGTCGAGAGTGAGATGTCTAGCCCCTTCAGAGTATATGTTAATTATTATTGCGAAGATTGGTATAGCTGAAACTATAGCTAAACTAGAGATTACCCCAAGCATTACCTTTTCTATTATCTTTCTCTTGTTCAACTCTTAATCATCACCTTCTTTATCCAGTATAATCCAGCTAGGTTTATGATTAAGCCAACTATGAAGAGTATGAAAGCTCCACCATATAGTGCTGGCATCATGTAGTTGTATGCTTCAGCATTTGGAAACTGGTTTGCTATTAGGCTGGAGATAGTATACCCCATATCGAACAAGCTTTTAGGAAAAGTAAACGTATTTCCTACAACCATGGCTACAGCCATAGTCTCACCCATAGCTCTTCCTAGAGCTAGGAATATGCCTGCAAAGATCGCTGACTTAATATATCCAAGCATAGTCTTTATCGCCTCCCATTTAGTCATTCCTAAACTATATGCTGCCTCCTTCAAATAGTAGGGCACAGCACTATATGCTTCACGGATAACGCTAGAAGCAAAAGGAACTATCATAATAGCTAGTAGAGCCCCTGCTGTAAATAGGTTCGTAGGTATAGGCTTGGTAGAGAATAATGGAATAAACCCGAGATACTGGTGTAAAGGCATCATAACATACTGGTGGAGTATGGGTGCGAGGACGTACAACCCCCACAATCCATATATTACAGAGGGTAGGCTCGCCATCAAGTCTGAAATATTATTTATGAACGCTCTAAACCTCGTGGGGACAATCTCAGTAGAGAATACTGCAAGAGATATAGCTAAAGGCGTAGAGATACTGATTGCTATTGCTGAAGTAATGAGGGTGCCGAGGAGTGCAGGGAGTATGCCGTACTCTTCTTTTACAGGGTTCCATGAACTCTTAAAGATGAAGGATAAGCCATCTCTTGAGAGTATTGGGTATGAAGTAACAGCTAGTGAAGCAGCTACTCCTACAACGATAAGCAATGAAGTAAGTACAAAAATAGATAAAGTAGTGTAGAATATTCTTCCAGACCTCATCTTCTTTCACGTGGTTTTCAAAAGCTTTAACCCCTCCAACCCTATCATAGCTACTTCAGCTGGTAGAGGCTCATATCCTATCACTATGTTTTCATTCTTCTGACCCTCGGTCAATACCCATTGGAAGAATTCTTTTAGTATAGTAGCTTTAATGGGATTATCATATACCTGTCTTAAGATTACAAATGAGAAGGAAGTTATCGGATAACTTTCTTTTCCAGGGGCATCAACTGTCTCGTCTGGAAAGATGTTTGACCAGTCTTCATCAGCTCTTGGAAGAACTTTTACTAAAGCTTTGACTGCAGACTCTACTGCTTCTCTTGCTGGTAGAACATAATTTCCATCTTTATTCTGTATTAGAGCTACTTTTAGATCTACTTCGTATGCATATGCTGTCTCAACATATCCTATAGAATACAAGTTCTGCTGTACAGCAGCTGCTACACCTTCATTTCCTCTTCCACCTACACCGTTACCTAATTGGTCAACTGGCCATGCAACCGTAAAGTCTGAGCCGACTTTATCCTTCCAGTCTTTTGAAGCTTTAGCTAGATATGCTGTGAAGACTCTCGTAGTCCCGCTACCATCAGAGCGATGTACAGCGATTATCTTTTCATGGGGAAGGTTTAGTTCAGGGTTTAATGCTCTAATTGCAGGATCATCCCAGTAGATTATCTCGCCTAAATAGATCTTTGCTACCACTTCTCCAGTTAACTTCAACTTCTCAGATTCTACAGTTGGTATATTGTGTACTATAACTATTGTTCCAATTACGACTGGGAACTGTATTATCCCACCTTTGTCTTTAAATTCGTTATATATGTCTGCTTTAAGAGGCGGTTCGCTTCCTGCAAAATCGAGTATCCCTTCTCTGAATTTTGCTTGTCCAGCTCCGCTACCAATAGATTGATAATTTACTTGAATCCTTCCACCTGTAAGCTCATAGAACTTCGAGGCCCAAGCCTGCATCTGTGGATTAAGGAATGTGGCCCCTGCTCCATTAATCATACCAGATAGTTGTACAGTTGTCGGTGTAGGCGTGGTGGTAGCCATATATGTGGCTGTCGGTTGCTGTGTAGGTGTCCGCCAAGATAACAGCGTGAAAATTGAAATCAGAACTGCTATTACAATAAATGTTATTACAAGTTTAGTGTTTGTTTTTGCTTTCTTTTTCATTCATCTGGGGATTATTAAGTCTTCAATTTATGCATTGTGTAAGGAGAATATATTTTCGATTTTCTCTATATAGAAAAGACTAAATCTATGTAGACCTATGTATAGATGAGATGCAGGAATATATAAGGAAGGTCCAAGTAACCGGTAAAACGACTCTCTCAGTCTCCTTACCTAAAGATTGGGTGGAAAAAGCAAGATTGAAGCCTGGAAGCATTGTTAGATTAATACCTAGGAGTAATTCATCACTAATACTAATATGTGAAAACCAGGCAGGAAGTAAGCGTGAAGCCAAGATCTCTGTTAGAGAAGACAAGGAAGCTGAGACACTGCTTCGAGAATTAATCTCACTCTATCTGGCAGGATACGATATAATCAATATAGAATTCTCCATACCGTATTCTCAATTAAAACTGTATCTAAAAGAGAACATGAGGAAGAAGCTAATGGGTATGGAGGTTCTTAATGAAAGCATGATGGAGATGCTGTTACAGTGCTTCGCCCAGCATGTCGAGCTACCCCTCGCAGAAGCATTAGAAAGACAGGCAGAAATAGCTGCATCGATGCAGAGAGATGCTACAACGGCTCTCTTAACAAGAGATAGAGAGTTAGCAGAAGAAGTAATTCAGAGAGATGATGAAGTAGATAAGCTATTCTATTTTATAAGTAGACAGCTTAACCTTGCTGCTGAGAATCCACTTATGCTCCATGAACTTGAGATAGATAATGTCATGGCGTGTCTAAGCTATTCATCTGTAACCAAGTCGATAGAACGAATAGCAGACCATGCCTCAAACATAGCAAGCACATCATTAACTTTGGAAGAAGATATTGATAAACAAATATCATTAGAAATTCAGAAGCTAGATGAAAGAATCAAGAACGTCTTTTTAGAATCTAAAAATATATTATTGAGGAAAGATAGTAGATTGGCAAATCAATTAATTGCAGATGTAGAAAAAATTAGAAAAGTATACGATGAAGTCGTCGGGAGAGTCATGCTATGGAAGACCAGCCCGAAGAATACCTCTATCCTGAAGATAGCTCTAGGAGATTATGTGAGAATAGCTGAATACAGTGCAGATATAGCTGAGCAGGCAATTCTCTTAAGTATATTAGAGAAATAATAGTTATTATATAACTAGCTCCTTTCCCGTTTATCTTACATTTCTCCACTAGTATACTCTATCACTT
>CAZKRR010000013.1:0-23156 GCA_964555135.1 uncultured Nitrososphaeria archaeon | reverse complement strand
TAGGCTGGACAATAACTCTACACCTTTAATTCTATCTACAAGAGGATATATATGTTTATTTTCTTCTAAGTTCTATCATGTTAGGCGGGTGGAGGATTCGAGCTTGGAGATTAAAGATGCTCAGAAGATCATATTAAGCTTTGAGGAAGCTAGGAAATGGAACCTTTTCAGAGAATCTCAGATATTTACACACCTAATAGAGGAGATCTCAGAGATAGGAAGGTACATACTTGTTAGAGAAGGATATAAGACTCCGGGTTTAGGGCATGAGGTTGCTGAGGACGACGTCTCGAGAGAATTTGCCCAGGCATTTGCTCTCTTCCTCCAGTTAGCTAATAGAATGAACGTAGACCTTGAAGATGCATTTTTGAGAGAGATAGAGATTATGGAGAAGAGGTTTAATCAAGAGAGCTGGAGAAGATACATGAATTCTTCATATCCAGGGCTTTAAATGTCTCTTGAAGATGTACTCGATAGAGAAGAGATACTGTATAACTTCTTTAGAGAGCCCAAAAAGCCGGTATTATCTGCGTTAACATCGGAGGCGATATGAAAGTTTTACAGAAGATAGTTAAGAATATCAAGAGAGACTTTGATAAAGATATCCTGGCAGTCTAGGATTAATTAATGTCGTTGGTGGCTTTGAATGGATTTGGTTAGAGTAAATAGCTACAGTAAGTCAGCATCTTCTATTAGGTCTAAGAACTATCGTGAAATATATTGTACAGAAGATTAAAAGGTATAAGAATATCTTTTCTAAACAAATATATAATTTAAGTTAAGTCAGGCTACTTTAAGCATTATCCTCCCAAAATGTCTTCTTTCTCTAATCATTCTATGAGCTTCTTCAACCTGCTCTAGCGGAAGAACAATTGTAACAGGCTTAACTCTCCCACTTTTATGAAGTTCTAATGCCTCAGTTAATTCTCTCCTAGTGCAAGATAAAGAGCCATGTAAGCTTACTTCTTTCAAGATAAAGTGTCCCAACACTAATGGAATAGGTTCAGGTTTAATGTTTCCAACTTGTATTATTCTTCCTCCCCATCTGACAGATTTCAAGCTTTCTAAAAGGCTTAACCCAACACACTCTAAGACTATATCTACTCCAACGCCTTCCGTAATACTTTTTACTTCATTAGAATAGGTACCATTACGTGAAACGATTACATAGTCTGCACCCAGCTTATACAATCTATCTATGTATTGTTCTCTTCCCGTAACTGCTATAATATCTGCACCATAACTCTTAGCAATCTGGATAGCATGTACTCCAACACCTCCAGTTGCACCTGTTATCAATATTCTTTCACCTCGGGTTAATTTACCTTTAGTTTTCAATGCACGTATCAACATACCCGTTACACATGCTGAGATCGCTACAGCTTCAGAGGATAAATCTTCAGAAACTCTTAACAAGCTTCTATAACTTGTTTTAAGATACTCTGCATAAGAACCATTAATGTCCTCTCCAAACCATAGTCTTCTTCTACATATGTTTTCTTCTCTCCTCCTACATTCAATGCATTCACCACATGGAATATAAGTTAAACTTGCAACTCTATCACCCTTCTTAAAGTCAACTACATCTTCTCCAACATCTATAACCCTACCGCATATTTCATGTCCAAGGATTATTGGAAGCCGCGTCTTAGGGAAGTATCCATCAACAGTTAGTATATCTCTATAACAGACTCCTGTCATCTCGATCTTTAAGAGTACTTCATCTCTACCTAGACCCTTTATCTCTTCTACTTCTTCTAATCTTAAAGGTGTTTTAAATTCTCTTAATACTGCCGCTTTCATATTCTCCACCATTAAAGTAGTGTCTGAGCTGCTGCTAGAGCACCATATTTTGCCTTCTTATATTCTTTAGCGCCTGCAATGATTATTACATCGTTTTCTTCAGGTTTAATCTTTTTAATAATCTGTGAAGCAAAATCTGGTCTTTCTTCAGTAAGTACACTCACGCCAGGCATATGCAGCTCATTGTCAAGATACGTCATCACTAAAGCTGCTTCAGCACCTGCTCTAATTGCTGCATCTCTTTGTTCAAGTCCTTTCTTAACAAGATGTGAACGCTTCTTCAAGACTACCGCGTAATTGTGTGGTTGATCCCAAGGGATCTCCATGTCTAGCTCACCTACTTCAATAAGTATGCTACTTATCTGCTTATATATCCTCATCCCTTTACTAGTTAATACGCACCCTTCATTAGTTACATTTACTATCCTAGCCTTTACTAATCTGCTTAGCATGCTTCTAATCACCCCCTCTCCAATCTTAAGAATTGAACTCAGTTTCTTCCTACCTACAGGAGCTTCTTCACCTAAGTATAAAAGTAATTCAAGAAGATGAGTTGATGTAAATGAGGGTGTAGGACCAGGCTGTCCTTCAACTAACTTTTCCAACATATCTTGAATATTGATTGATCTCAACATAAAATAGTTTGTTTACTAAGCTTAAAATTTTTCCCTTAAAACAGTAGCCTCAGCTTGGAAATGTAAAAGCTGAGACCTTAGCTGCACTTCGTACATCGTTTCTACCATATATGAAACTACAAAGATTGTTAATTTACTAAGAGAAATTATTTCATTCATTGAGGGATTAGTATTTGTTGGATGAATTTTTTACTGAATGGTTGTATATCTTCAAGTCTCTGACCTGTGCCAATGAATAGTAGTGGTTTGCCTGTAACATAGCTTATCGAGATTGCTGCACCACCTTTAGCATCTGCGTCTAGCTTTGCTAAGACGACATAGTCTATTCCAACATACTCATCGAATTTCTTTGCTTGTTCTACTGCCAAATTTCCTATCAATGCATCTCCAACATATATTACAAGGTCTGGTCTAACGACCCTCTTAATCTTCTTCATCTCTTCAAGAAGATTTATGTCTACTTCTGTTCTTCCAGCTGTATCTATTAAGACTAGAGGTAACCTACTTGATCGTGCACTCATTACTGCATCTAAAGCTACTGCAGCAGGGTCTGCTCCATACCTCTGGCTTATAACCTTAACTTTTATAGCTTCTCCAAGCTTCCTAATCTGCTCTATTGCTCCAGCTCTAAAAGTATCTGCAGCAGCAATAACTGAGCTGTAGCCTCTATCCTTAAAGTATTTTGCAATCTTTACCACAGTAGTCGTTTTTCCTCCACCATTAGGTCCAACGAATAGTATGACTAAAGGCTCACCTTGCTTCTTCTTCTCCTCAATCTTCTCTAAAACTCTTTCAATTAAGCCTTCGGGAGGAAGTATCTCCTCAATCATCTTATATATAGCTTCTCTAATCTGAGCAGATGGATCGGCGAATCTCTTAAACTTTAATTGGGATAATTCTTCTTTAAGCTTCTCTCCTAGTTTATCCACTACTTCTACTGCTACATCGCTCAATATCATCTGAAGTTTGAATTCATCAATATGTTTCTCTATCTGTTTCTCTGACAACTCAGTCATTTTTACTCTCTCTGCAATTTGTGAGAAAGCTTTCTTTAAACTCTCAAACATCCATATAATTAATGAATGATTACAGTATAAGCTTAACTTGTCTGGTTACTCTTCTGTAAACTATTCAGTTATCTACAGAATATAGAGTTTCAGTAAAAAGAACCAGTATACTAAGTATCTATATGTAAAGTCTATATCTTCTTAGCTTCATTTTCTAGTGATTCAATCATTATCTTCGCTGTTAGGAGCAAGTCCCTAGCGTTTAAGTAGTATCTTACTGAACTATTAAATGATACATTAGCGGCTGGTTGAGAGAAATCCTCCCTACTTCTCCATAACTGTGTTAATAACTGAACTCTCGGTAAGAAGTAGAATGAATAGCTTATCCCTCCTAGTTTCTCCTTCTTTCCACCTATTCTTTTACATGCTAATTCATATTTTTCAGGGTTATTTCCAAAGGTTCTTATGAAAGGCCTGATAACGCTTTTCCTAAATAAGTCTAGATATTTTCTTGAGTCAGGAATCTTCTCATAAGGTATCCAATTTTCAGAAGCTCTACCACCAGTAGAATGGGTTAAGTATCTTAAGATAACTAGTGCTAATTCTTTAGGTGCAGGTTTCCCTGAGATTAAATCCATGACCTCTCTACTTTCTAGTTCTACTGAGTAAGTTTTATTCAAAACATTTACGACGAACCTTCTATAACTTTTCTTCGCAGTTCCTTTAAGAAATACAACTCCGCATTTCTTAGTTAATTCCTCACCTTCACATTTAGATAGATCATCGAAAGTGGTCGAGATTTCTTCTTCAATTGACTTAGAGTATATTTCTTTCATGTTCAAGGTTGGTAGCACCCAAGCTTTGTTTATCTAGATAGTTCCTTGTGAATCAGAATTTTTAACTCTTTCGTATATTTAATTTTAACTAAAAGTTAGGAAAAACTAGGATTTTTACTGAGCCTTAAATACTATAAAAGGTGATGAAGTAACATATGTAGAGACTAGTAGGAGGTTTACACCTCTATCATTAAAGTTAGATATAGTAAATTAGGGGAAGAGCTGGCCGATGAGTTAAAGTAGCTACGACTGGCAGGGATAGCATCTTATACCGTTATATATCGAGATAAATCTCCGCACCCTACCAGCCAACAACTTTCACCACTCATCGGCCATTAGGGTTCCCGAATGTTTGGTTGCTCGTCGTTAGGAGGTATGTTTTTTCTCAAAGCTTTCAGGGTCATCAACTCCAGTCTATAAATTGCTTTCTCCTTTGGTAGATTGTTAGCGATCTCGACAGCTTTATCTAAAACATTTACACGCTTCTTTACATTTATGTATAGATTTACTGCAAACCCTACAACATGTTATCTAAGTCTATGGTCGTATCTTCCTCTATTCTTATCTGGCATAGATCCAAGCAATCCTTTAAGCCTTGTTATAGGTAAATATAATGGTAGCTCCATCGTAAGAATAGCTAATTCAACGCTATCTCTTACTCCAAGCATTCTACAAGCCTCCTTATAGATAGCATCATTAGATAGCATTTCAATAATCTTCTTCGCAACATCTTTCTTATCCTTCTCCATCAATCTTACAGCATTCTCTAGCTCATAATCATACCGTCTCTATTGATCCATATCTTTGAGGTCTTAATCCTCTTCTTTAGTAGATCATATCTATTTATTAGCGGCCATAGCTTAACCTCCTCCATTTCTTAAATCGTTAATGCTCTGAACTCATCCTTTGGAATCTTTGAAAGTAGTGCTGAATCGTTCTCATCACTCTTCTTCACATTGTTTTCTAACCTAAGCTTCTTCAACATCCTAGTATCCTTCAATAGGTATACCTTGACACCTTTCTTGAGCAGTTCTAGTACTTCTTCATAAATCTCTGGGAACAATGAATCAATATAGACTTCATCAATGTTTCTAACACTAGCCAGTTTGTTTACCTTGTATATCTTTTTACCATCATAGACTACGTGAGGTTTCCTCTTCTTCTTGCCGTTGGTAGCAGTCCTAGAAGTATCAACATGGACGGCTCTAGACATCCTCGACACCCACTCAATCTCTCCACCACATTCTTGAAAGAACTCTGCAAGGTCTCTAGCCAACTGCTTGGAAGTCTTCTTCGGGGGCGGATACTGCTATGAGGCTTGTATTTACGTCTCCACATCCCCATAGCAGACTCCTGCAAGGATTACTCCCTGCTTGAGTTTCCAAGCCGGGAGCTCAGCCTCGGGAAGCCATCCAAAAGCTAACCATAATAACAGCCTACAAGCCTATATTAGGAGTGAAATTGGGAAGAATATGGTGAGATACAGTGGTTTAAGTGTATGGATTGCTGGTGGGTTCTCGAATGTTGAGGGCTTCGAGAAGAAGAAAAACTATATGAAGAGTGTAGATGAAGGCTTTATCTTAGATGCTATAAATGTATTTAGGAAAGAGCCTGTAGAGAAGTCGGATGTAGTATCAGAAGCTAACTCATAATTTACATAATTTATACGAGTTATACTTTCCACTATACTATAAGCTTATCAAATTATAAACTCTCAAGATAATACAGGTTTATTTTAGTATGGATTGGTGTATGTTTATAGGTATGCTTGTTAAGTTTTCCAAGCTTGGCTTTTTAACCTATACATTATATCATACTTAATGATAGTTGGATGTTGCTTCGATGGATGCGTATTAAGGATGGTAATGTTATAGGCTATCACTATGACAAGCATATAACATACTTGGCTTTAGAAGAAGACCCTATGAATAATGGGTTGTATAGAGACTACAGAAAGAGGGGGTGAAGAAATAATAGTAGAGAGAGGATAACATACCTACTAGGATAGAGAATATTAAGATTGTTAGAGAAAGGCATAACCAGACAGACAACCAATACATTATATTCTTATCCTTAAAAACATAAATTATCCAGCATTTTCATCATCTGTTAACTTTTATTAATAAATGATGGGTATGGCTAGATGTCTAATATGTAGAGAAGAGACAGGGTATCTAACCTAAATTAGGAAATTCGTTAAATGCTTATACAGAGGCTTTCACATAGATGGGTATGGTGAGGAGAATACTCCTATAAATGGTCTGATAGCTATATACAAGAATGCATCACTATTTACATAGAAATGTGGGCTAGATACAGTGAGTTCAAGCAGACATTATTCGAACTAATTACAATAGGATACGAGATACTTGATGGTAGGATTCTCAATACAAATTCTAAGTGGCTAGCTGAGAAGATAACAGCTATGGGTGGGAAAATAATTAGGATGGTGACAATTGGTGACTCTCTAAAAGATATTAGTTCATCTATAAGAGAAGCACTTAGAAGAAGAGTTGACTGGATTATAACTTCTGGTGGTCTTGGACCAACATATGATGATCTCACACTTCAAGGGGTTGCTAAAGCTTTAAACAGGAGGCTAGTCTTAAATAGGGTGGCTTATGAAATGCTTAAGGAAAGATATAGAATGCTTGCAGAACAGGGAGTGGTAGATTCTCCTGAGCTTACACCAGCAAGGATTAAGATGGCTATGTTTCCAAAAGGCGCTAAACCTTTACATAATAGAGTTGGCTCAGCTCCAGGTGTTATAATTAAACGTGGAAAGACTTGGATAGCCTGCCTTCCAGGTGTCCCTGCAGAGCTATACAGTATATTTGAAGAGGAGTTACAGCCGCTTATATTAAAGACTATCAGAAAAATATACAGAGTTGATAGAACCATACAAGTTAGAAAGATTGCAGAATCGAGTATTGCTCCAAAGATCGAGTATCTTGTTAGAAAATATCCTGGATTATATGTAAAGACTCATCCTAAGACTATTGAGGCAGGAGTATCTAGGATAGAGATTCAAGTCTCTGTTATGTCGAATAAAGAAGATGAAGCCGTCAAGAAAGCTAATGAGATAGAGAACATAGTTAAGAATACAGTCACAGAGATGGGTGGAGAGATAGAAACAGTATAACATTAAATTCTCCGCATATTGTTATTAAGGTAGAAGAATCATGTTAAAGTTTAAGCAAGCAATCGTTGTTAGGAATGATCTAAAGATGAGTACTGGAAAGATAGCTGCTCAAGTAGCTCATGCATCATTATCATCTGCTGAAGAATGTAGGAAGAAAAATATTGAATGGTATATTAAATGGATCGATGAAGGTCAGAGGAAAGTTGTATTGAAAGTTCCAGACCTTCAGGAGCTCTTAAAATTATATGATAAAGCTAAGATGATGAAGTTACCCGTAGCCATAATTGAAGATGCAGGATTAACAGAGCTTGAACCAGGTACAGTTACAGCATTAGGTATAGGTCCAGCACCCTCTGAAGAAATAGACAAAGTCACTGGAAGTCTACCATTACTCTAGTTCTTAAAACTGAGGAATACTATGCTTATGTTATTGAAGAATTAGGTTAGATCGTTTATGGATTATCATGGACCAATTCTACCGTCTTTAAAGATCGAGTATGTTGAACGATTCATTGGAATAACACACTACATTTCTAGAAGTGAGGGTATTGGCGGAGTAATAAAGAATAGACCTGAAGACTTCGTAATCTGGGAGATTTTAGAAAAAGGGATGGATGCAAAGAAACTATTTGAGTCATCTTCATTTACTGAAGGATATGGTGGTCATCTTCTATGTGTTATGAAGAAGGTTAAGCTTGATTCTATTAGAGCTGTAAGCCTACTTGCTGCGAAACTAAATCTTAAAAATAGAGAAATAGGCATATGTGGTATTAAAGATAAGATGAGTATTAGCTGGCAATTCATAACTATACCGTCTCATGTATTAGAGAATATAGAAATACTCAAGATAAACAATCTCTTAGAAGTTAAACCTATTAAATATGTTCGACATAAATTATCATCACGCTTACTCAAGAGTAACGTTTTCCAAGTTAAGATAAGGCATGCAAAAACTACCGATGTATCTATAATTGGAGAAATAATAAGAGAGTTGAAGATTAAAGGTATTCCAAATTACTATGGGCATCAACGTTTTGGGATAACTAGACCTATTACACCGATTGTAGGGTCATTGATATTAAAGAGGATGCTAAGAGAAGCTGTAGCTGCTTTCCTCTCAGATTACTCAAATTTAGAAAATGAGAAGAATAAATTGGTTAGAAAAGAGTTAGGAGAGAGATGGGATTTGGAATGGGCTAGAAAGAATTTCCCGAAAAGCTTGACTTATGAAAGAATGATGATCGAGTCTCTCTTGAGACATCCTGAAGATTATGTTAAATGCTTGAGAACCCTCCCATTAAGATTGAGGAGATTAATCGTTGAATCAGTAGCCGCTAAGATATTCAATCTAACCCTCTCTAAGATAATAGAAGAAGGTAAATTTAATGAGTTGGAAGTTGGAGACATCGTTCTACCATTAGACGCAAGCGGGAGAGCTGATAAAAACAGACCTGTAACTGTTACAGATAGAAACATCAAACAGATTGAGAAACTTATTAAAGACAAGAAAATGACTATAGCGCTACCTACTCCTGGATATCTCTCTCCAATACCTAGAAACTCTAAAGGTGAGATAATGCTTGAAATAATGGAGAAAGAATCGTTAGATTTTAAAGACTTCAAGGTAGTAGATCTGCCAGAAGCATCTACTAAAGGCTCTCTAAGACCCATAGCGATTACAAATTGGGATTGTTCAGTAATCTCAATAGATAATGAGTCTATAATTCTTCAATTTTCTCTGCCTCCAGGCACCTATGCGACAATACTATTGAGAGAACTAATGAAGTCTGAAAACCCACTATCATATGTAGGTAAATTGTACGGGTAGGTAATCTCGTAGGTATCTTACCATATCTTTAACCTCGATAAATACGAGCTCACTATCTTGCTATACTAAAAAGCTTGATTATAATGACATCATTTATATTGTATCCTGTTCTTGATAAAGTTAAGGTTTGAGAGATTGTACGTAGCAAGGAGTGAGAATGCTTACTTAACTTGGACTATAGTATTGATTAATGTTGCTGTTTTTCTTGTGGTTAGGATGAATCCACGTCTTATCTTGGAATTTGCAACTATTCCTTTACTGACTGTTAGATTTGCTGAGCCTTATCGGTTACTGACTTCTATGTTTATCCACTATGATATTCTTCATCTTTTCTTTAACATGTTTGCTCTCTTCATATTTGGACCAGACATTGAGAAGGTTATCGGAAAACTGCGTTACCTAACACTATACTTTATAAGCGGTATAGTGGCCGCAATCATCCATGCATACTACATCTTTATTTTCTTTCCTATCATGACATTATTAACTAGTCCTGCGATCGGAGCTTCGGGCGCAATTTATGGTGTAATGGCTGCGTATGGTGTATTATTTCCTATGAGAAGATTAGTTGCTTTCATAGGTTTCCCAATAATAGCTCCAGCGATAGTTGTAATAATCATACTTGCATTAATACAGACATTGTATGCTTTGGTGGCTCCATATTCCCAGGTTGCTTACGCAGCCCATGTTGGAGGATTTATAACAGGGCTAATAGTTACACTTGCCTACAAACCGGGTTTAAGAAGGACAATCCCATATGGATATTTCTAGCAATAATGTTGCATTCACTGTATTGAGTATTATGCAGATTTAAATATGACCTCCATCCTAGAAGAAGTTGATATCTACAATAGGGTAGCAGAGGTCATGTAAATGGTTCTAGACCAATTTAATCTTACTCGAAGGATCCCGAAGAAGACTGGTGTGTTTGGTTATACTCTTGCCCACTCAAAAGACATTATTGAGGCTATAGTTGAAGAAGTTATTCCAGATTATGAAAGAGAGGAAGCAATTAAAGAGTATGGCTTAGGGAGACCGGTAAAGATTATTGGAGGAGAGACACGTTATGTTCTTCAAGTGATTAAAAACAATTCTTTAATCCGTTATCTCGTTAACTGGGGTAGAATGGCTTCTCTATGGCCCGCTCATTTAACAACTGCATGCTGTAGTGTAGAGTTTGGTGCAGTCTCAAGTTCAAGATATGACCCGGAAAGGTTTGGGTGGATACCTGCAACAGGAACCTTAAGGCAATCAGATGTATTGTTGATAGAAGGAACAGTAAACATGAAGATGGCTCAGAGGGTTAGGATGATTTACGATCAAATGCCAAACCCCAAATGGGTTATAGCTATGGGTGCATGCGCAATATCTGGAGGCCTTTACGCTAAAGACTCTTACAACGTCTTACAGGGATTAAATGACATAGTCCCTGTGGACGTATATGTTCCAGGATGCCCACCTAGACCTGAAACATTATTCCAGGGATTCCTACTTCTTAGAGACAAGATCTTGAAATCGAGGTTAGAGTAGTATGAGAGTCTACAAATTTGATGTTATTTCTTGACCTTCATGAATTACTGGAGCTACGAGTGTAAGTACTTTATGATGTAAGATCCTGGTTCCTCTTCTAATACTCCATTACCTGATGTAGTCTTTAGAGGGAAGTTTACATTTAGGTAGGAAGACTTTATGTTTACGAATAAAGAGATTGAATTATACGGGAGTATAGATTCTTGGAAAATTTTTGAGAAGACAGACATTACACCTATATAATTATTTCTCCTACTGCTCTCTATTTTTTTAACTAGAAAGGAGCAAGTAGATACTTAAAAATAGGGTCGGTAGCTGGCTGATGAACTATAGTAGCTGTGAGCACAGGATATACTACTCTTACCACATTATCGTGGGTATGACGTGGGAACCTGCTAGCCTCACAGCTTTTACTGCTCATCCGCCGGCAGGCTTGCCACCTGCTTCATTAAGAGTACTCATACATTTTTCAAGATTTTTAGAATCTTTGCTTGCAACTTGGAGCAAAGGGTTACAACGTAGTGGTTGTAGGAAAAGCTTTTGAGGATGTTCTATATGCTTATTTTGTAGATAAGATAACGAATAGATGATATTATCTCTTATATCATGTGCTTCTACATGGAAGATAGTATAAATATGACATAGGAGAAACAAACAATAATGGAAGTTTCTATGACGTGGGAGAAGCTTAGAAAGATAATAGATGATGTAAAGGAAAAGTTTGGAGAATATTTGGTGAGAGAAGTATACGTAGAGGGGAAGATAGCTAAGATTGTAGTGAAGAAAGAGTCTATAGTCGAGGTTGCAAGGTACCTTAGAGATACACATAGGTTTGACCATGTCAAGGGTGTAACGGGAGTGGATCTATCAAGATTAAGAGAAGGCGGAGGACCATATATCGAGGTATTATATCATCTCGGGAGTTTAGAAGATCAAGAATTGGATGACGTTATACTAAACGTATCAGTAATACTGGATATAGAAAACCCTACAGTAAGCTCTCTATACTCTATCTGGCCTAGCGTTGAGTTCCACGAAAGAGAAGTCTACGATATGCTGGGGGTAATCTTCAATGATCATCCAAAACTAGAGAGGATACTTCTCCCGGAGCATTGGATGGATATTCCACCTCTTAGAAAAGAATACAAAGTTCCTGGGAGAGAGTAGGTATGGCTTTAGAAGAGAAAAGGAAGATAGAAGTATATGATACAGGTGGGCCGAGACTAACATTTAGTTATGGACCACAACATCCTGGGACAGGTCACTTTAGGATGATTGTAACAGTTAGTGGAGATACCATCGTAGACCTCGAGCCTGATCCAGGGTTCGTCCATAGAGGTGAAGAGAAAATGGCTGAGTATAAGACGTGGATTACAAATATTCCACATTTAGAGAGACCAGCTATTCTCGATGCTGCCGGCATGGTCATACCATATTGTCTAACGGTTGAGAAGCTTATGGATGTTGAGATACCTGAGAGAGCAAAGTATCTTAGAACCATAGTAGCTGAATTAGACCGAATCGCAAGCCATCTATACTGGTTCTCACTCTACGGAGTATTTCTAGGTCACACAACAATGTTCCTATGGTGCGTAAGTGATAGAGAATTCATTCTAGACCTATCTCAATTGATAACGGGTCAGAGGTTTACACATGCATATTATGTGCCTGGAGGGGTCAGAAACGATGCCCCCAAGCAGGTTCCAAAAGAATTAGTTAAAGAATTCAAGTATTACTACTCAAGAATGATAGGTAGAGAACCTAGTCAGGAGGAGCTGAGCGAAGACTTTAACAAGTATGTCTTAGCTGTAACACACTTCATGGACTTAAGACTCAACCACTATCATGAAATGTTCTTTAATAGTGAGATATTCCTTGAGAGAGTACGTAACATAGGTGTACTAAAGAGAGAAGATGCGATTAAGCTAGGTGTTCCTGGAACTACTCTCAGAGCCTCGGGGGTAAAGTATGATACTAGGCTGAACGATCCCTATGATGCCTACCCATTCTTAAAGTTTGAGGTACCTGTTAGAAACGAAGGAGATTGCTATGCTAGAGCAATGGTTGGATACCAAGAAATAAGAGAAAGCTTGAAGATAATTAGACAAGCAGTTGAGCAGATGCCTGAGGGATCATTCAAGCTAAAACAACACCCAGTTGTGATAAAGGTACCGAAGGGTGAAGCATTGGGTCGAGCTGAAGCAGCAAGAGGAGAGATAATCTACTATATTATAAGCGATGGTACGGATAAACCATATAGGCTTAGAATGATAACTCCGAGTTTTAGACTCCTGCCAGCCTTAAGACATCTTACAGTAGGTGCTAGAATAGCAGATATTCCACCAATATACTGGAGCCTAAACTACTGGCCTGTAGAAGCAGATAGATAATTTTGAACACCTAAGACAAGAATAGTTCTCCTATTTTAACGCAATTTTCTTAGTGTTTTCCGCATAATCTATTTATATATGCTTATATTAGGCCGAATGGCTATATTTTATAGATATCACTATGATTGATGAAGCTGAGCTAGAAACTAAGAACGAACCTCTTTTAAAGGCTTTAGAAGAATTAGGATTAACGAAACTTGAATCGAAAGTATATACGACAATATTGAGGAAGGGCATTTGCAAATCTTCTGAAATACTTACAGAATTAAAGATACATCAACCTCAACTTTACGACGTAATACTATCTCTCCAGAAGAAAGGCTTCGTAGTTGTTCAGCCTGGTAAACCAAAGTATTATAGTGCCATAGATCCTACAACAATAATTGAGAAGAAGATAAGTCAGCTTTCTGAATTAAAGACTTATGTAAAGCAGTTATTAAATGAACTTGAATCTAGACGTATAATGACTCCGCCTCATATGTGGATCGTTAAAGGTCGGCAAAACCTAATCGCATATGCTAAGAAACTAATTCAACAAGCTCAAGTAGAGATACAGATCTGTGTTGACCATCTAACTTTCAGTAAGCTTGCAGAAGAACTTATACAATCAAAGCTAAGGGGAGTTCACATATGTTTAGTAATCTATCCTGAAGAGTATGAAAAGTCTCTAAAAGAGTTTCTGGAGAGAATTAAAACCGTTAAAATCAGCCCTGCAGGACAATTTTGTTTAATAGTCGATTCAAGTATAGGGATGTATGGACCTGGCAAACTTCTTTCACCCTACTTTAACTTCAGCCAAGATGAATACAGCATTCTCTTTGATGAGATCGTCACAGCTGAAACATTAGCTAACTACTTTTATCATTTATGGATTTCATTGAAATACCTATTCCCGTTATCTATTGACATTAATGAGTATCCTAAAAGATTCGTTAATCATAGGTCAGCCGTCTCAGAGATAATTAAACTTAATGATTCTGGTTTCAAAGTCTTTGCAGAAGTTCGAGGTAGATGGGCAAGATCAGCTAAACCCTTCATTGGAAGGGGAGAAGTAGTCTGTACGGAGTCTAATCCACTTTGCGTTACCTTTACCTTACAGCTAGACAATGGAAAGAAGGTTAAAGTCGGAGGAAGAGGAAGCCAACTCCATGAGGTTGAGGCAGACCAAATAATACTCTACGTTGTTAGAAAAATAAGGGATAGCAATCTACACTCATCATTATCATTTTAAATTTAGAGCTTTTGCATAATCCTCTCTTATCTTCACGCTTACAACTGGGTTCTTGAGTACTCCGATACCTTCGATTTCAGCTTCTATTATATCTCCAGGATAGATTGGACCAGCAGGGGGACTACCGCTCGTTATAATATCACCCGGATTAAGAGTAATGAAAGTAGAGATAAACGAGATTATCTCATTAAACTTAAACCTCATATACATCGTATTGGATTCAGACTCTATCATACCATTTCTTCTTCTAACCATCTTTAGGTTAGATATGTCTCTAAGTTCATCTCTCGTGACGACCACAGGTCCTATTGGAGCAAATGTATCAATAGATTTAGCCCATTGCTGCAGCTCTCTTGTTAATAATTCTATATCGTGCGCTGTAATATCGTTAAATATTGTATATCCGAAAATATAATCTTCCGCCATAGACTCACTGACATTTTTACATTTTTTTGAGATTATACATGCAAGCTCGTATTCATGATAGACTTTACCATAACTTTCAGGTATTTCTATTGGGTCCATGTGACCAATTATCGCCGAGGGTGCTTTAAGAAATATCTGGGGAACGGGTAGGTATTGTAAGCCTAAGATTCTTCTATAATCTTCGAAATTGAGGCCTGTGCAGATAATCTTTGACGGATTCCTTATGGGTGGAAGAATTTTAACCTTCTCTAGCTCATAGACTCCTTTCTTAACCTTTCCTCTTAAGGCATCATCTTCTATCTGTTTTGCTATCTGGAAAGCTTGATCATGCTCGATGAAAGTCTTTAAGTCAGTAAATACTTCTTTAGGTAGCGAATATTCTTTTAACAATTCTTCTGAGTTAAGTTTTAGGTTAACAAGTTTGTTTTCTTCGGGTAGCATTATTCCTAGAGAGGTCTCACCCATGATTTCGTATGAAAGTATCTTCATAGTTGAATACCCTATACTTTTATGTTGAAGACTTTTTCAGCTGTCTTACATAAAAACAAGTTTCTCTGATCATCGTTTAGGCTCATATTGTTTACTTTAGCGAGTTCTATTGGAACATTTGTAGGTAAATCGGTCCCAAACATGACTTTCTCAGCACCGAGTTTCTCAATAAATAACTTAATATCTTCCATCGTGCTCCATGATGTTTCAAGATATATATTCTTATAATTCTTTGCTACTAATAGTGCATCAGCTGCTGAGAATACGAAACCTGCGTGTGCTAGTATTATCTTAAGGTCCGGATAGTTTTCTGCGTAACGACACAAATGTGTTGGAGAAGCAAAAGGCTGACCAAGACCTGTATGGACCATGACTGGTACTTCTAGCTCATTACCTGTTTCAAAGATCATGTCTGCATCTTTAGTCATAAGGTTTATTGCATGTCCTATTGTATGTACTTTAATTCCTACAAAGCTGTTTTCCTTAATCCATTTCTTTACTTGATTCTTCCACTCACTTTGTTCAACTACATGTGGGTTAATATTTACGATACCGAATATTCTCCCCTCATATTTTCTTGATAACTCATAGATTCTATTAAGAACATGTACTGGAGGCTGCGGAAAAGCACCTGGAAATGGTTGAAGTATCGTAGCTGAAAACTTATAAGTGTTTAAGACATCTATTACTTCCTTCTCAGAGACATTTAAGTCATAGACCCGGCACTCACCTAAATGAAAATGAGAGTCTACAATCTTTAAGTCTTTAGAGCAAGTAACCATGCTAACTATTAGTATTAAGAGAGATAAAGACTTAAAATATCTTTCTTACTAATGAAATATATTAACAATCCTTGCGAAAACAAGTTTAGAAACTGGAGAGTGCCTTAGAAGTATAGAGCGGCACCCGTCTCAGGGTCAAAAAGATAGATTCTATCAGGGTTTAATGTAAGAAATATATTTGAACCTTCAGTCAATGTTAGTTTCTTTTTTGATAAAGCTCTAAGAAGATACCTATCAATTTCTACTGTGATGAGATTTTCTGAACCAATTGTTTGCACTAAAACTAGTTTGCAGACGACTGTATTCTCAGAAGGTCCTACTTCGGAAATGTCTATTTCCCTAGGTCTTATACCTATAATTACTTCCTTCTCTCTGAATTCCCTGGTTATAGGCTTAATTAGTTTCTTTCTTATCCGGAGTATACCATTAATATCAATCTCAACTAAGTTTTGATCTACTTCCCTGATTTTTCCTTTTAATATGTTGAGAGCGGGGATACTTGTGTATTCTGCAACTTCTAGAGAGACTGGACTTGAGTAGACTTCAGTGGGAGAGCCTAACTGTTTTATGCTTCCATCTATTAGTATTGAGACTCTATCTCCTATAGCCATGGCATCTAAGGGATCATGCGTCGAGTAGATAACAGTTGTTTTTAATTCTCTTTGAATTCTCTTTAACCAACTTCTCATACTTTCTTGGATTTTTGCATCTAAATTCCTCAGAGGCTCATCTAATAAGAGAATCCTAGGATTTCTAACTAGAGCCCTAGCCAACGCAACTCTTTGATACTCTCCTCCACTATATGTGGTGGGGATTCTATTCAGTAAATGTTTTATTCCAAGTAATTCTGCAATCTCGTAAACTCTTTTCTCTATCTTGTCTTTTGGAAGCTTTTGCAATCTTAATGGGAACGCAATATTCTCAAATCCTGTCCTATCTGGGTATACGGGAGGCATCTCGAAAACCATCCCAATATTTCTTTCACTTGGAGAAATCCCCGTTATGTTCCTTCCTTCTAGATATATTACACCTTCATCTGGATTAATGAGCCCGGCTAAAATCTTTAATAAAGTTGTCTTTCCGGCTCCGGGTGGACCAGCGATTGCAAATATTTCTCCTTGATTTACCTCAAAAGAAATATTCCTTAAGACGGTTACTTCTCCAAATTTTTTTGAAATATTCTTTACTTCTAGATATACCATCACATCACCTCACAGGATTCTCTCCTCTGTTCCAGCTTCAAAAAGGAGTATTTTACTTAAAGGTATTCTAACATATACGCGATTACCTTCCTTCAGGTCAGTTCTCAGAGGTGTTAACGCTCTTATATATCCTTCATTTAATTTCAAGTATACTTCCATTCTCTCACCCATCATCTCGATGAACTCTATTGTACTACTAAAGTGGTATCCAGGTTCAAGTTCTTTACTTATGTCGATGTCTTCAGGTCTTATCCCTACTATGAGTTCCCGTCCACTATGTTTACTTAATACGTTTCTTTCAGATGTATTGCCTAGATGAATCTTAACTTCTGTATCTTTAATTAATAATGCATACTCATCCTTTTCTGTTATTAGCTTTGATTCTAACAGATTTATCGTTGGGCTACCGATAAATCTCGCTACGAAAACTTTTTTCGGGTCTTCATATATCTCGGTTGGGGTACCGATCTGCAATATCCTTCCAGCATCCATTACGGCAATTCTATCAGACATCATCATAGCTTCTAATTGGTCATGGGTAACGTATAATATTGTTATCTTAAGGTCTCTTTGTAATCTTCTTAGCTCTCTTCTCATTGCTTCCTTAACCTTAGCATCCACCAAAGTTAAAGGCTCATCGAGAAGGAGTATTTCCGGCTCAACTATTATGCTTCTACCAAGAGCTATCCTTTGCTTCTCACTTAGCCCTAGTCTTCCAGCAATTTTACTAAGACTCTCTTTCAAGTTTAATATTTCAGCGATCTCTAAGACTTTCTTCTTAATTTCTTCTTTTGGGGTTTTTCTAACCTTAAGACCAAAGGCAAGGTTTTCATAGACAGTCATATGTGGAAATACAGCAAATTCTTGAAAGACTAAGCTTACACCTCTTTCTTGAGGTGGCAGTCTTGTTACATCCCTATCTTTTATAATTATTCTTCCTTCATCTGGTGTTTCTAGGCCTGCTATGCATCTTAAAGTAGTTGTCTTTCCACAACCGCTCGGACCTAGGAGAGAGAAAAATTCACCTTCTTTAACATTGAAAGATACATTCTTTACAGCAACTAAATCTCCAAATCTTTTTGTTAGATTTTCTACTATCAACTTATTCATTATCTCACCATACCGAAGGTGAATGCCGTTACTAGATGTTTCTGTATGAGGTATCCTATTATAACAGGGATTAGAGAACTTAAGATGCCGAGTGCTGCTTGAGGACCATATAGTTGCCCTACCGCACCAACATATTTGCTTATGTGGACAGGTAGAGTTACAGCTTGAACATTCGTTAGCACAAGGGCAAATAATAATTCAGCCCAATTCAATAAGAATATGAAGAGACCTGATACTACTAGACCACTTTTAACTATTGGTAATGTGACTCTAAATACTACCCGTAAATGCGATGCGCCTTCCAAGAGGGCTGCCTGCTCCCACTCTATGGGGACTTGGTCAATGAATCCCTTAAGGATCCATATTCCGTAAGTTACTGTCACCGCAGAATATAACATTACAAGACCGAGATGGCTATCAAGCAGCTTTAGATTAGAGTAGTATACCATTATAGGTGTTACAAAGGTTGCCGGTGGAAGCATCCTGGTCAACAAAGTGAAGAATAAGGAGAAAGGCCCTGGACTATTATACCTACTTGCACCATATGCTGTGAAAAATCCAATCATTACAGAGAGAACTGTTGATGTGCCTACTACAAGCAAGCTGTTAATAAAGGGAAGTGTAACAGGGTCCACTAGTGCTGTTGCTCCCATCATTCCAACGATTTGCTTGGGCTCAAAGATTAGAATGAAGTTCATGAAGGTGGGCTCCTTAGGAAAGAAGTATGCAACTCTCCATTCAGGATACGACTTGAAAGCCAGCGTAACCATCCATAAAACAGGTATCAGTACCCATGATAGGAAGACTATTATAACAAGGTATCTCGTTAACTTGCTTATAAACTTTTGACTCATCTTTTAACACCCCTTTCAAAAGAATACCAGATAAATGCTCGAATTATTATTACTAGGATGACTAAGACTATTAATGAGAGAGCAGCAGCATAGGATATGTCATGATACTCTATAGCCACTCGGTATATATATAATGAGATAGTCTCGGTAGATGTTCCAGGGCCGCCCCCCGTCATTACGTATGCTATATCAAATACTTTGAAAGCTTCTAGCGCTCTCAGGACTATGGCTATTAGTATTAATGGCTTTATTAACGGTAATTGAATCCTCCAAAATATTGTCCTAGATGAAGCACCTAGTACTTGAGCAGCTTCTATCAGTCTTTTAGAGACCGCGGATAGGCCAGAATACATTACTAGGAAAATAAATGGAGTCCATTGCCATACATCGGCTATGATTAGAGATATGAAGGCGGTAGTTGAGGATAGAAACCAATGTATGTTTTGAGCTGATTCGCCGATAATTAATTTTAAGAAAACATTATTCATGGGGCCATAGTCTTGGAAGAAGAGGTAAAAGATTAAAGCAACTACTACCCATGGTAACATCAATGGATAGATTATTAATGATAGTGAAATCTTCTTTCCCTTAAATTCTTCAAGCATAAAGTATGCTAAGGCTAAGCCTAGGAAGAATTCAATCGTAACCACGATTACTACGAAGGCCGTCGTTCTTCCAAGTGCAGCTAGGAACCTTGAGTCTAAGAAAGCTCTAATAAAGTTATTAACTCCAGTGAAGGGCGCCTCCCACCAGTTTATTCCAGCCGCGGGATTCCATGCTAGGAAAGCTAGATATATCATAAGGGCAAATGGAATTATAAGCGTAGCGTAGAGTAGTAGATTGAGTGGTAGGTTAGCTAGGTAGGTAATTATCTTGGGAGGGCTGTTTCTCAAATAATTTCAGCTCCACTTTTCCTTAATACCTTGCTACACAAATAAAAAATTAGGGAGGTTTTAAAGTTTACATATATCCTTTAGCTCTCCAAACTTCTTTAACATCTGATGGAAATAGGTTAGCCAATGCTCTCCATGCTTCTAATTGTGCATCAACTCCATACTTCTTGTTTATTGAATCCCAGTCTGCAGCGGTTTCGGATAATGCATCCTCGGGATCTTTCGTTCCAGCCATTACAGCATTAACATTTACAGTAAGCTTTCCAAGATATTCTGGTCCACCTCTAATTAATAAGTCGGGGAATGAGATTTCAAGACTCTTTAAATACGCATCGACGAACTCAGACCCGTATCCTTCTTCGAAGGCTGGTCGATATTTGGGGTCAGTGAACCAACATCTTCTGAATAAATCTAGAATTACACCTGTCAAGATGACATCTTTGCCTATATCAGGACTAGTTGCAAACTGGAAGAACAAATATGTGAGCTCAGGATTCTTTGCATAGTTCGATATGACTGCAACCCAATTTACTGGGTTTGGAGCAGCTCTCACAATTTTCTTTGCTCCAGCAACATCTACTTCCACCCCGGGTAGGACAGCTGAACCAGCTGCATCTTTCACTAACGCAGTTGGTCTATGGGCTTCTTTTGAAAGGGAAGGCCATGCGGCAGTGAATACTGTTTCACCTTTAACAAATTTATCGTAAAGGTCTGCCCAAGATGCGGTAATTGCTTCAGGAGGCATATATGGTTTAAGTCTAAGCATCACGTCAAACGCGTATCTTCCCTCCCGAGTATCAATCTTCGGATCCATAGTCTTCAAGTCAAACAATATACCACCCGATTCTATGAAGATATTTAGCCAAGTAATATATGCGGCAAATCTTGGCTCAGCATAGAAGTATGCTCCCCAAACTCTTCCACCGCTTGGAGCAGTTAGATTTAACTTAGTAAAGAATTCAGCCATCTTTACAAGTTCCTCCCAAGTATCAGGCAGTTTTAATTCCATTCCATACTGTGACCTAAATTGGTCTTTAAGTTTCGGGTCCACGAGTAAGTCTCTTCTATATGATAATGTGAATACGTCGGAGTCGAATACTAAGGCGTATCTTCTTCCTTTGTATAGAGTCGTATATGATGCCAGAGGCTCTATTGGAGCTATATCGCCTGTATAGCCTGGATCATATTTTGAGAAGAAGTCATCTATAGGTCTGGCTAAGCCTGCTTCAATGATATCACCGAGCCATGTGCTGAATATTGTAACTGCATCGAACGTTCCTGCCTTTGTTACTGCTTCACTCATCGCTTTGGTATATACGTCAGGCTCTTGACCTAACGTTATTAACTCGATTTTAATTTCTGGGATATACTTACTCCATAATTCTATAGCTTTTTCTAGGTTTGCACGAGAACCTGCAACGTGCAAAATCCTAATTGTGTCTCCAGGCTTAGCTGCACCTTTTGCTATCAGATTCTTTACTCCATCTATAGCTCTTTGAGCAACCATGTCTATGCCAACTGGAGGCGGAGTAACTGTAATAGGAGCAGTCGCTGTTACAGTTTTTGTTACTTCACGTGTAAGAGTCGTAGTCACCGTCTTCTCCGCAACAACTTCAGGTTTGAGTAACCATGCTCCAGCTGCCCCAACTATTATACCAATGACTCCCGCGCCTATCGACGCGGTTATGAATCTTCTCCTAGAAATTTTACCTTCAACTTTTTCAGACATCGGATTATACCTTGCAGCAGGCATAATTAAATTTTAACTATCATTATTACTATCAAGATATAATATTATGACTGAAGAATAGAATATAAATATCCAAATACACTAGTACAATGAGTCACGATGGTAAAGGGAAGAGGTTACATCTTTAGAAGATCTGGAGAAGAACCCACTCTCGAAGAAATAGATTTTCCAGACCCACGCCATGATGAAATCTTATTAAAAACTAAAGCTGTAGGAGTTTGTCATACAGATCTAGCAACGATAGATGGAGAATTCCCCCCTCCCCCCAAAATGCCAACTATACTTGGACATGAGATAGCTGGAGAAGTCTACGCGTTAGGAGAAGAAGTTAAAGACCTTGAAATAGGTGATAGAGTTGTCCTCTCATGGCTATGGTATACTTGTGGAAAATGCGAGTATTGTATAAGTGGAAGAGAGCAACTATGCGTTAACCTTGTTGAGACTGGAAGACACGTATACGGAGGCTACGCTGAATACGTATTAGCAAAAGCAAGCCACGTCATAAAGATTCCAGAAAACGTCCCATGGGAATATGCGCCATCTGCTACGGATGCTATAGCTACGCCTTTTAAGGGATTGAGACTTGCAAATGCAAAAGAAGGAGACTTAGTGGTAGTTTGGGGTGTAGGTGGACTTGGATTTAATGGGATCCAGGTAGCTAAGGCAAAAGGATGCACTGTTGTAGCTGTTGGGAGAAGTAAGAAAAAGTTAGAAAAAGCAAAAGAAGTTGGTGCGGATTATGCTATAAGCACTTTAGAAGAAGACCCAGTGAGACTCATTAAAGATTTAGGAGGGGCAGACATAGTTTTAGCATTGGCTACTTCACCTGATCCAACACCATATGAGCAGGGATTTTACTCGTTAAAGAAGGGTGGAATATTAGTACTACTAGGATACCCGCCTGGGAAACTCTGTTTACCTGTAATAGAATGGGGGCTAGATGAAAAATGGGTTATAGCTTCCTTGGCTTTCACGAGATATGATATTACTGAAAGCCTGAGAATGATAGCAGAAGGTAAAGTAAAACCTGTAATTGAAACATTCGAATTCGCGAATTTCCCGCAAGCATTAGATAAACTAAGGAGAGGGGAAGTACTCGGTAGACCTACCTTAATCTATAAATAAGCATAAACATTTCTCCGAATATTTAACATCATATAAATGTGGGAATTGCATGGAATATGGTATGATGTCAAATAAAATAGACGTAGTCGGGTTAGGGGAAATCCTGGTACAGTTCAATGCAGT
>CAZKRR010000012.1:0-23173 GCA_964555135.1 uncultured Nitrososphaeria archaeon | reverse complement strand
TATCAAATAGGTATAACGTTCTAGCGGTTCCAAAAACAATAATCAATGATCAAATCTTCTTTGAAGGAGCAGTCCCAGAAACACTTTTCCTACAACAAGTCTTAAAAGTTCTATAATCAAAGACTTAGAAGTCACCTCTCAATATCTACAGTAGCTATCCTCTCTAATACTAAGAATAAAGCTGCCTCATACAGGTCTCTAGCCTGGATAGACTCAATCTCTTCCTGATTCATGTTATAGAATTCTAAAGCCCTATGCACCCTCTCTAGAGAGTGAAGCGACTCTTCGGTTAATTCTACCCCATTTATCTCTTGGAGTAGTTTATTCGAGAGCTCCACCAATTCATTCACGTTTTTAGCGACGATGCACACACCAACCTCATTTAGACCCCTGTTTACCCCAACCTTCTTGATTGCTTGATTTATCTGAGTCTCTGAAGAGAGTCTAAGAAGTATCTCTATACCTAAGCTCCTGGCAATATTTGTCTTAGAATTAAATGCATTGATAGCTGATATAGCAGCGAAGTATATTTGCTTTAAAGAGATTATGAAGTCAGATCTGAATACCTCTACTACTGCAGTATTCTTAGATAATTCATTGAGCAACCTCTCTATGTCTACTGATACATCTTTACTAGGTAAACCGTATACTCCGACTGAGATAAAGTAATCCCTATAGTTTATCATCTCCAAGCTGCTCCAGCATCTTAAATGCATGTATTACAATATTAAGTTTCTTATGATTCTCTTATTCTTAAGATATGAGGCCTGCAATCTTCCCGATCCAGTAAATGACTAATAATAAAATTGATACCCATGCAGTTATAACTATCACTATTCCTTTACGGTAACTAGGCGATCCTTCTCTAAACGCAACCGCCATGTATTACGGGTATTAAGACTATTCTATCACTCTCTTTAACATGCATATTCTCTAATCCTAGGCTCTTAACTTCTACGCCATTAACTAGAACCATTATCTCTGGAGAGATTTTCCCAGGAGGTTTTAATATCCTCTCTCTAACAGACTCGGGAAGCATCTCTAATACATCCAAGAGCTTCTTCTCTCCATCAATCTCTAACTCTAACTCACCAACACCAGCAACCCTCTTCAATGGACCAATGAGCTCTATCTTCATCTCTAACATATTTGCGCAGTTTCCACTTAGTAAAGTTTCTTTAAAATCTTGAAAGTGCTACAGATTTAGCTAAGCAGTAAATATGTAGTGCTTGATGATAGGTTAAATGTACTAAATGGGAGCCTCTATTAATGATGTTTGAGAGTAATGATCGAAACCCTCTTCAGTGAGGTGCATGGTCTTCATCAAGTTCTGTGCAGGTCATTATCATCATCCGAGGGCATACTAATATATGTAAATCCATTATTTTAAGATGTATCATACAATAATTCTTATATTCTTAAGCTGTTAGTTTATTCTAGATCATGACGGATAAAAGTAGTGGAATGGTTTCTCGGAAAGTTTCGGTTATAGCGCTTTTATCTGTTGGTGTTTTTATCTCGAAGATTTTTCTACCACCTCCCATTGATAAGTTTATGATTGTTTTTCAAGCAATCTTCTATACTTTAGCGAATCTTATGATCGGGAGATTCGGTGGAACGATTACAGGTGTAGTTTCAGGTCTGCTTACACAGTTTTGGAGACCCGTATTCATTCCATTTACATTCTTATTCGCAGTAGCTTATGGATTCATGATTGATTATTTCATTTTATTATTTAGAGTAAGGACTTTATCAGCGTCCGTTGATGCATGGAGACTTATGGCCGCATTATCTGTCGCTTCTGCAATCTTAGGAGTTACATCAATGTATGTTACAGTGATGGTTGGGGTGATGCCATGGGCCCCGCTCCTATACCTGATGGTACTTATTGGTGGAACCTTGAATGGGATTGCTGCAGGATATGTAGCAGCTCAGATCTGGAATAGGTATCTAATGAGGAAATGGAGATAATTCACTGTTCAATGACTTGCATCTTTGAGCGGTGATAGAGGATACTTTCTGTAATGCTGATTCAGAGTGACGCTTTTGCAGTTATCTTTTCTTCTTTCACCTGATCCAAGACCTGCATTAGTGCTTCTTTTATATGTTCTATGTCTTGAGGAGTTATCATGTATGGTGGTAGAAATCTTACTACTAGTCTTCCAGCTCTTAACGCTATTACACCATTATCTTGGAGGAGTTTTAGTATGGGGGTAGGCTCAAACCTCGTCTCTATGCCGAGCATGAGCCCCCTACCCTTCACTTCCCTCACAACCTCTCCAAATTCCTCCCTAATACTCTCAAGGCTTTCCCTGAATATTCTACCTATGTTAGCTGTCTTCTCTACTACGTTTTCTTCTAGTAGAACTTGTATTGAAGCTGTTAAAGCTGAGCATGCCAGTGGGTTTACTCCAAAAGTTGAGCCATGATCTCCCTCCTTCAATCTCTCTCCTAACTCTGATTTAATAGCAGTTAAACTTACTGGGAAGCCTCCACCTATAGCTTTTCCAGCTACTAGTATGTCTGGTTCTATGTTGGCGATTTGATGTGCCCAGAGGTAGCCTGTCCTACCGAATCCTGTCTGGACTTCATCTATAATCATCTGAGCCCCCGTTCTATCGCATGCTTCTCTAATAGCTTTCAAGAATTCTACTGATGCTTCATTCAGCCCACCTTCTCCCTGAATTACTTCAACAATTACGCCTGCAGTTTCATCATCTACTTCTTTCTCTACTTCCTCCACCTTGTTGTATGGTAGGAATTTTACATCCCATGGGAATGGATCGTATCCTTCTCTATATTTTGGGTTCCATGTTACTGAGAGAGCTCCCATAGTTCTTCCATGAAATGCATTAATGAAGGAGATGAACTTCTTTCTTCCTGTAAGTTTTCTAGCAGTCTTTAATGATAACTCTACTGCTTCCCCCCCACCATTCAACATATACACGTATTCAAGTTTTTTTGGAAGGATCTTGCCTAGGCTTTCTAATGCTTTCTCCTTAGCTTCTGTATCGAATGCAGGGTATGCTCCATAGATTTTTTCAAGCTGATCTTTCACCGCACTGAGTATCCGTGGATTTCTATGTCCTAAGAAGAGTGAGCCATACTGGCTGTGGCAATCAATATACTTTCTTCCATCAACATCCCATACATACTGGTTTTCAGCTCTAGAAAGCTTTAAGCCCCTTGGGCTATAAAACTGGATTAGCTTCACCATAATCCATCTACTTTCGATATACGTTAAACCTGTTTAAAAACTATTATCTTCTGCTACGGATATTGATGAAAAGTATAAATCCAAGCTAGACACTTCCAATATCACCAACTTCTCTATACCATGGTTTAGATGTCCCAACCCTTGACCGCTTAAGCCAATTCTTAGTCTTCTCTGAAGATTCTACGGCTTCGCGGATCTTATTAACGTTCAGTATGATCCTGTCAACATGCTCTATCCTAATACGGTTCTCTTCTTTAAACTTGGCTGTATAGAGTTCAACTTTCTTCAAGTTTTCTAGAGCATCATACCAGAACCCCCAATCATCAGAAAGTATGCTTGCTATATACTTTCTATTTACAACTTCTCTATCTACATAGTCGTCTACATCATGGCTCATTAGAATCGCTATTATGTCGATTATATCCTTCCTGTTTATCTGATGTATTTGGAGTTTCTCTAGCATTAAGTCTGTTAGAGCTATAGTTGGGTAATCTAATTCAAGTCTACCTTTTCCGGGTTCGCTTCCAAAGTTTACGTCATGGCTGAATTCTAGTTTATCAAAGAAGATATCCACCTTTACTTGGTCCTTAAAGTAAATCAATCTCTTGTGCCCGAATAATGCATTTATCATCTTGTTCTCATCATAGTTTAATTCTTTCATAAGGTTGATTACTTGCTTCCTCTGCTTACTGTAAGCAATTAAATCTATGTCTGTGAAGAGGGCGCCAGTATCAAGCCTTCCCGAGTTCCTGAGGAAACTCAATGTATCTCCATTCTCCTTACAATGAAGGTATACAGCCAATGCTCCTAGAATTCTAACTACTGTTCTTCTTTCATTAGCAGCTTCTACAAGCTCTAGTCCTGCTCTTAGCACTCTCGAGGAATATTCGTCCAGCAACATTAATCCGATTCTCCTGATAATCTTAAGCGTTATCGTAAATATATAAATATATATAAATATATATCCGTTAGACAATATACATCACATGTCTAAAGCATGTGAGTACTTAAAGAGAGAAGAGAAGTATATAGGAAAGACTATTGGTATTAGATTCTACCCGATAGTTGTAGATAGAGCAGAAGGCTCAAAGATATGGGATGTAGATGGGAGGGAATACATAGATTTTTCATCACAGTGGGCTGTAACTAATCTAGGCCACAACAATCCAGAAGTAATCGAGGCATTAAAGAACCAGCTAGATAGGCTGGTATTTTCTTCGCATACTACTTTCCCTAATACAGTTGCGATTGAGCTGGCTGAAAAACTCGTAGAGATAACTCCTGGAGAATTTGAGAAGAAGGCTTGGTTTGGCTTAACAGGCTCGGATGCAAATGAATTCATCTATAAAGTCATGCCAATATACTCTGGTAGAAGAAGACTTCTCGGTTTTCAAGGCTCATACCATGGCCAGACTATGGGAGCATTAAGTCTATCGGGACATAAAGCTTTAACAAGATTCATAGGTTTCCCAAATACCGTCAAAGCACCTTATCCTTATTGTTATAGATGCCATTTCAAACAGAGTTATCCCGACTGCGGACTATTCTGTATAGAATTCCTAGAGAATAATGTTTTAGAGAATGCACCTTCTGAAGACCTAGCAGCAATAATTGTTGAACCTATACAGAGTGATGGTGGAGTAATTGTTCCACCGCCAGAATTTATCTCTAGACTCTACAAGATATGTAGAGATAGAGGGGTAAGCTTAGTAGTAGATGAAGTTAAGGTTGGATTCGGTAGAACTGGTAGATTCTTCGCCGTAGAGTATTCTAGCGTAGCTCCAGATGCTATAACGATGGCTAAACCAATGGCTTCAGGTCTCCCACTAAGCGCGGTCGTGGGCAGAGCTGAGATCATGGATGCAGCCTCAGCTGCACATCTATTCACTAGTAGTGCTCACCCAGTTTGCTGTGCAGCTTCACTAGCAACGATAAACTTTATTTTGAGAGAAAATATTCCTGAGAAAGCTGCTAGAACAGGTACATACATCTTGAAGAGGCTTAATGAAGTATACGAAAAGCATCCATTGATAGGTGATGTTAGGGGGAGAGGAATGATCTTAGGGGTTGAGCTTGTAAAAGACCGTAGAAGTAAGGAGCCAGCTACATTCGAGACAGCATGCCTCGTTTATAGAGCTTACGAGCTTGGTTTACTCATTACTTATGTTGGAACATATTCTAACGTTGTAGAGATTACCCCACCATTAACAATAGGTATAGAAGAAGTAGATAAGGCTATGGAAATATTTGAGAAAGCATTAAAGGATGTTGAAAAAGAATCAGTGGATAAAGAGAAAGTTAAGAAGTTCGCTGGCTGGTGAATGGAATATATGGGCTACCGTTATCCCATATCTCAATCTTAAAACCATTCTCCAGCAGTATGCTCTTCAGTTCCCCCTCAACCTCGGAGGGCACAATAATTAGAACACCTCCTTCTCTACCATCTCCTCTAAGTAGAGCCTTCATAACATGCTCAGCGGGTTGAAGATGTACGCCGTATCTTCTATAAGTTTCCCGTATAATGATTAAGGGCTCGCTATCTACTTCTATCAAACCAGCATATCCAACATAATGACCAACGCTATCCCTAGAGACTTCTTCAAATCTTTCTCTCAATAATAGTTTTTCTGATAATCTGTGGGTCTTTTCAGAGTCTAGTAAATACTTCGTATTCAAGTTTAATATAGCTTGTACTCCATATTTTTCAGACTCCTTCAGTATTTCTAGAAGAACATTCATCCTATCTTTAGATAATAAATTACCATCAGTCTTACTGAATGTTTTCACTGGGATAGCTTTAAGCTTAGACATAGTTACTTCCTGGATTGCGTAAATTATTCCTTCAGGGCTTGCCCCAAGCTCTTCCGGCTTCTGAGTGGTTGGAAGGTCGTTAAACCTATACCAGATACTTCTATATCTCCCAGATAACTCTTCAGCAGCTTCTTTGGGAAGACTTTCTATTTCTCTCTTTAACATTCTAAGCTTCTCTATATCAGATGGGTCAACATTCACTCTTGCAAGATATGCAACATAGTCTTGGTCTACTATCTCATTTCTACATGTTCTGTATCCTAATCCCCTTAAGATGTAGGCTGCTGTGAAAGCTCCGCAGAAATTTTCTTTCTGGTCAAGCTCCTTAAGATACTCTTCATGAACGGATAGATAATTTGGTGTAGGATAGACTTTAATCGCTTCACCTATAGCCGATAACACCTTATCTACGTCAACATCTTTTAACGTGTTTAGAACTTCCCTAATCTTAGAATACCGGAACATAGTTCTTAATCTCCCAAGGGCTCACATAACGATCATATGAATCACATTCAACCTTTTTTACTTTAATGTATTCCTCTATAAGCTCTGGACCAAGCTCTGATTTAAGGTAAGAATCTTTTTCAAGATATGTTAGAGCTTCTCTTAAGCTACTTGGTAGAAGGTCAATGTTCTTCTTTATCCTTTCTTCCAATGAAAGCTTGTATGCATCAGTATTGACGGGGTCCCCGGGGTCCATCTCCTCCCTAATACCATGCACCCCTGCAGCTATAGTTCCCGCTAACGCTAAATAGGGATTTGCTGCAGCATCAGGAGTTCTAAACTCTATCCTAATATTCTTTTCTTCTTTTTCAGTTCTAGTTGTCGGGATCCTTATCGCAGCAGACCTATTATTGTATCCGTAACAAATATTTGAGGGGGCCCAAGAGCCGGGGATCAACCGCTTATACGAATTAACTGTAGGTGCAACAATAGCTGATAACGCTTTCATATGGTGTAGAATCCCAGCTATAAAGTGGTAAGCTATCTTTGATAAATTTAATCCTCTCTTATCATTCTTATCGTAGAATATATTCTGGCCTGTTTCGCTGTTGAGTGCACTCATATGGAAGTGCATCCCGCTTCCAGCGTGCCAATCAAATGGTTTAGCCATGAATGTAGCTACCAAGCCATGTTTGGCTGCTACACCCTTCGCAGCATCTCTTAAGACAACCATATCATCTGCAGACCTCAATATATCTCTATGCTTCATGTTTATCTCTAATTGTCCAGGCCCGTATTCTTTTATTAATCTAACTACCGTTATCCCTGAAGCCTTAAGGGCATTTATGATCTCTACTGCTATCCCTCCAAGAGTATCGTAGCCGACTGTTGAGAAGCATCGAGCCCAGTCTACCGGCTCAACCCTGTCTGGAGCACTCTGTCTCAAGATATAGAATTCAGTCTCCGCTGCACACTGGAATTTTATTCCAAGCTCTTCTTCATATTTTCTTGAAAGCTTTCTTAGTATGGTCCTCGTACAGAAGCTCCATTCTCCACCATCTCTTAACTTCATATCACATATAGCTCTACCTTGACCTTGATAATAAGTTATAGGTGCGAAAGTCTCTAAGTCTGGGACTAGGAATATATCTTCAGATTCTGGACCGAATCTTGGCTCTGACAATAATGTATCGAGAGATGTGAATGACTGCATCGCCATAGTTAAGCCTATCCCATAGTTTAAGTGGTCTTCGAGCTCGTCTACATATGATGCTTTAGCTCTAAGAACACCGTCTAAACCGACATAGATAAACCTAACAATCTGTATGTTATACTTTCTAGCAACATCTATAACACTATATATCTTGCTCATAACGCTGTATCTTTGTCCAAATAGATTAATTAACCTTCTTATATTGCGTAAATCAGGCTCGGACCTAACTTATAAATCTTGTCCTCCCAGTAACCCTACGCCAATAGCTGCCATCAAAATCTAGTTTTTACAGATTTTCCCTGTAAAAATTTATATATAGTGTATTTACGTGAATATACCATGAGCTCTGACGAAGTTTTATTTATTAGAAAAACCTCGGGGCTTGTCAGAGAGATTGGAGCTTTCTCAGTAATGGCGATAGCCGCAAACTACGTGATCGCTGATGGTTTCTACCTATTTACTGCAGGTCAAGGATACTCAGCTCCTGGAGCAAACATACCTCTAGCGTTAATCATAGGTGGTTTAATAATGTCATTGGCAGCGTTCGCTGTAATCTTCCTGACGATGTCCATGCCTAGAACAGCATCTGATTACGTAGGGATTTCAAGAGTATTGCATCCACTCCTTGGATATATCGAGGCATTACTCGTCTTCGGAGTGCATATCTGGATTGTTGGAGCATTATCATTCTTCATGGCATGGTTCTGGGGAAGTGCAATTATACAGGTCGGTCTAGCCACTCATAATCCATCGCTAGTCTCTCTTGGAGAATGGTTATCAGTTGACACAGGCGCAGCAGTAGGCTTAGGAATATTATATGTACTAATCTTCGGTATAATCAGCCTTCTCGGAGTAAAGATATTCAAATACGTTGTAAACATACTCTTCGTAATAGCATTGATAGCTGGGGTAGCAACTATAGCTGGAGCAATATATGCATCTACACTTTCACCAGCTCAGATCAGGAATCTATGGGATATGACTTATGGAGCTGGAGCATACGATGAAATAGTCAGGGTTGCTGAAGCAGGTGGGTGGAGAGATTTCATAGCCTCTTCTACAGGTGACCCATCAACGTGGGGTTGGCCTGGACCATGGTCTCCTGAAATAACGCTCTCGCTAAGCATAGTGATCTCTGCATATGCTTTCTGGGGTCTAGAATTCGCAAACTATATGGCTGGAGAGATCGATAAACCTAAGAGAAACTTCCTCCTCGGGACAGTTGGAGCAATAATCCTTGTATTCGCATACTATCTACTCGTCTCTGTACCTACATTATTCGGATTTAAAGAATTCTTCTCAATGTATGAATATGTTATGAATACTGAGGCTGCAGGCCAGCTTGCAATAAACCCTGTCCAGACACCTACTTGGGCTGTTTTCGTAGCTTCATTATTTGGAGGTTGGGCTCCGATACTTGCAGTACTCGTTACTTTGGCCGTACCTTTATGGGTTATGAACGGTCTCCCAGTATATATGATGGTGCCGACAAGAATATCTTTTGCACTATCATTTGATAGGTTCTTCCCAGAGAAGATGGCGGAGGTTAATGTTAGGTTCAGGACACCTCACTGGTCTATTATTGTAGTAATGGCAATCGCTATACTAATGATACTTATCTTAGCATCACCAGAGTATGGACCATTATTCTACGCTATAACAGCTGTAACAGCTGTAGCAGTTAAATGGTTCTTCTCAGCAATAGCTATAACAATCCTACCATATAGGAGACCAGAGATATACAAGGAAGGATATACTGGAACGATAGGGAAGATACCTATCATAACCATCGTTGGTGGCGCAGCAACCATAGCAACGCTACTATTACTTATACTTGGTCTACAACAAGTTGCTGCGGACCAGACATTAGTTTCTCCATTATGGATGGTCGGGTGGACCTTGCTCGCTGTAGGATTATACTTCTACTATAGATGGAGAAATATAAAGAGGGGAATACGGGTTGAGAAAATATTCGCTGAGGTTCCTCCAGCGTAAACTCTCTACCCTTATTTTTTAGCCTAATTAAAGTTATGAATAGGGTGAGAATGAATATTTAATGCTAAAGTATAAGGTGGAGTCAGAGGATATGGAATCATTCAAGATATTCTTCATGGCAGATATACATAACAGTGAGCTCGTTTTTAGAAGATTCCTATCCATACCTAAATATTATGAGGTGGATGTTCTTATTCTCTCGGGAGATTTAACAGGCAAAGCGATCATACCAATTATAGACCTTGGAGGAGAGAAATATCAATACACATTTAAAGGCAGGACAGAGGTGATAGAAGGATCCGAGCAATTAAAAAGTGCGCTAAGAGAGCTGAGGAACAGGGGGCTTTACACACATATCTGTACAAAAGATGAATTGGAAGAATTGAAGAATAAACCCGATGAAGTTGACAGACTATTTAAGAAGCTAATAAGTGAGACAGTCCAAGAATGGGTTATAAATATTGAAGAAATTATTCCTAAGGAGAAAGATGTAATCCTAATGCCTGGAAATGATGACATACTCGAAATAGACCCGATCATACAGAAAAGTGATAGAGTAATCTACCCTCTTAGTAGGCTTGTCGAGCTCCCCCTTGGATACGGAATGATCTCTATCGATTACGTCAATCCAACCCCTTGGAATACTCCTAGAGAATCTGAAGAGAAGGCTCTATGGAAGATGCTTGAAGGAAAAACGAATCTAGTTGACCGAGAATGGAGAAAGATTATATGCTCATTCCATCCACCACCATACAATACCAGGCTGGATTTAGCACCCAAGCTCGACAAGAATTTAAGACCAGTATATAGTTTTGGAGAACTTGAGAAAGAAAATGTTGGAAGCAAATCCATAAGAAAATTTTTTGAGAAATACAATCCTCTCATAGGTCTACATGGACACATACATGAGTCTCCAGGATGCGATAAAGTAGGTAAAACAATCGTATTCAATCCAGGCTCAGAATATTCTGCAGGGATCCTGAAAGGGATAATCCTTGAATTAGACAGAGAAGGGCTAAAGAATTGGTATAGGATAGGATAGGCAAACATGGATGAGTATCTAACCGCTCTAGGCGATAGAGCAGTAGCTACTCAATCACCTCTCTCATCAAGAATAGCATTAAAGATCATGGAAGATGGAGGGAACGTAGTAGATGCAGCGATAACTGCTTCACTGATATTGAGTATAGTTGAACCTGGCTGGAACGGAATAGGTGGAGGGGGATTCGCATTAATATATTCGGAAGACTTGGGGGTGAAGGCTCTCGATTACCGTGAGACAGCGCCGTTAAACATAAGTATAGAAGACTATCAGGATGAAGAAGACATGTCCATCGGCTATAAAGCTGTAGCCGTCCCAGGAACACTTAAAGGATTATGGGTTCTGCATCAAGAACTTGGAGAATGTAGTTGGAAGAAGATAATAGAGACTGTAGAAAAATATACAGAGTCAACCATCGTCTCAAAGCTTCTGAATAGATGCATGCATCACAATCTAGATAATGCATTGTATAAGCTTAAGCTCTTCCAAGAAAGCAGGGATACCTTCCTAAGAAATGGCGAGGCCCATCCAGAAGGCTCCAAAATAAGCCAGAATAATCTTCGGTTAACCCTCCAGAAGATAAGAGAAGATATCCATGACTTTTACGAAGGTGAACTTGCTGAGAAACTCCAAGAAATATTTCACGTGAATAATGGATTTCTATCCTTGAAAGATCTATCTAATTACAAGCCTGTATGGAGAGAGCCGGTAATTAAAGAAGTAGGGTTAGATGATAGGAACTTGAAGATTGTTGGCTTCCCTCTACCAGGCTCATCAATTCTGGTAATGCATGGTTTAAAGACTACATCTTACCTAAAGTTGCATAAAAAAGACTATTACTTAGAACTCACATACCTCTTAACACATTTAATTACAGAAAGATTGTATAGAATATGCGACCCCCTCTTTTATAATGGTGACCCATTAGAGCTTCTCTCAGAAAAACATATACGGCAAGCTGCTGAATCAGTACAGAAATGCAGCCCTGAACTTTTAACCGATAAAGACACGGGTGGGACCAGCCATATAAGCATCATAGACGGCGCTAGAAAGACGTGTATCTCTCTTACCGAGACAATTGAATGCTTTATGGGCTCCGGCTTAATGATTAACGGAGTATTATTTAACGATGAGATGCATGATTTTACAATTGAGAAGAATCATCCTAACAGTATACATCCAGGGAAGAGGCCTGCAAGCAGTATGTCGCCAATGATAATACTAAACGAAGATGACGTCCCAGAGGTAGTAATAGGTGCATCAGGAGGATTAAGAATAATCTCTGCAATCACTCAAACATTATTAAACTACCTCATATGGAAACTTGACCCAGTCACATCAATTCTTAAAGGCAGAATCCACGTGAAAAAAGGAAAGATAATTGTAGAAGATAATGCTAGAGATGAAGTTCTTAGAAGCTCTCTAGCTACTAATTTACCGATAAGCGTAGTAAGAGAAGTATCCATGTATCCTGGAACAGACCTATATTTCGGAGCAGTCCAAGCTATATTCAAGAAAGACGATAAATACTTAGCGGTCTCAGACCCTAGAAAACAACCAGGCGCCTACGCAGAAAACTAAACTTAAAAATACGATACCCAGCTTAAGCTAAACAATAAAATAAATTCATTAATCTCTGCGTGTAATCTAATAAGAGTAGGGTAAGGAGAATAGGCCCCGGTAGCTCAGCCTGGTAGAGCACTGGCTTGGTAGATCAGAGAATACGGAGAGCCAGGGGTCGCGGGTTCAAATCCCGCCCGGGGCTTACCTAATTCTTGTCTGGTTGTTAAAGTTTTTATGTGGAGATTACATTTGATCCTCGGATGAATAGGGAGAAATATGTCTGTAAGGTTTGTGGCAAGCCTTTTAGGAGTGGGTCTGGTTTAAGAATTCACATGAAGACTGAGCATGCTGGTAGATATTATGGGTTCAGGATTGGTATACCTATTCTAGCATTCATTATGGTCATAGCATTTATTGGCTTAACTATTGGTTTTCCTCTCGGTGGGCAGCAAACCCTCACAGCTACTCTCACTACTCAACAAGCTACACTATCTACTTCTAAGCAGACTACCCTAAAGAAAGCCCCTGAATTTTCCCTACCAGTCTATGATTTATTAAGCTCTACGGAACGTTACATTAGCTTATCAGATTTCTCTGGGAAACCCGTCTTCCTTGAATTCTTCTCCCCAAATTGTGGACACTGCATAAAAATGATTCCAACGATAGAAGAGCTAAGTAAAAAATACGGTGGAGAAATGGTTTTCCTTGTAATCTCAACTCCGATGAGAGAGCAGTTAAAGAATGTAATTGAAAAATACGGTTTAACACATACTATCCTAATAGATGATAAGTATGAAGTTTTCAATAAATACGATGTTGAAGGCACGCCGACATTTATTATACTAGACAGCTCCCATAATATAGTTGAAGTAATTAGAGGTGAGAGACCGATAGAAGCATTTACGACTGCTATAGAGAGGGCTATACTTTGAAGAAGAACTTCTGGATCCAGATTCTACTAGCAACCTCTCTTATTGGCGTAGGTTTATCTTCTTACCTGGAATATGTTTCAAGCCAGCCTACATGCCCAGTTGGTTTCCATGGATGCGACATAGTGGTCACCAGCCCATACTCTAGAATCTACGGCGTATCTTTATCTTCCCTCGGCCTAGCTTGGTTTTTAATACTGTCAATCCTAACGGTTATCGCGTTCTATAGAAAAGGAAAAAATACCTACTACATTATTCTTGGATGGGCTCTAGCAAGTATACCTTCAGTAGCCATTCTAGTATGGATAGAAGTAGTTATTCTTAACGCTATCTGCATATACTGCACTATAGCGCATCTTCTTGGAGTATCATCTATTATTCCAGCCTACAAGCTAGCTAGACAGATTAAACAACTATAACTCAAGCCGCTCTTCAAGGGAGAGTCAGTAATCTAGTATAGGGTAATGATGAAGCCTAAAGTAATCCTTATAATTCCATTCTATATAGCTAATTGATGCCAAGTTAGTCTTTTTGAGTAGTGGCTGGTAATGAGTCTTACCGATAGAGAAAAGCTTGAGTTGATGAGGCAGGGTATCATTAGGGGTTTTATTATCCCCCAGCTTGAGGAACGTGGATACCTTGTAAGCTACTGGAAGAGACCGGTATCTCTTGAAGATATGTATCTTAGAGATGATGGGTGGAAACCATTATACAGCCGTTTTACGAGCTGGGAAACATATAGAAAAGATTATCCACTCTACCTCTTCTTCAATACATTCTATGGAGATGTCTATGAAAAAGCTTACAAAAACTGCTTCACCGAGTATCTAATAAGTATCCCAAACTACCAGTTAACTCCTTCTCTATTAGGAATATTTACTAGGCTGAACGTTGGGAATGGATACTACTGGAAGCATAGAATGCCGATCAACCTCTCATACCCAGAGGTATGCGTAAAGATTATAGATGCAACCTATGATGAATTAGTCATATTCCTAGCTAGAGAGGGGGTATTAGATGAGCTTGAAAAACTAGAATCTGGGATAAAGGAACACTCTAGAAATAATAGTTCATTTAGGTAGGTCTATTTATCAATATGTTTGAACGTGGTAAGCTCATCTGATAATACTATTTCATGGCTCCTCTAAATAACTACATGTTCTACGCTCTTTTCTACAATCTCTCCTCTCAAGCATCCAGGGTCAGCTGCAAGAAAATCATTGAAGTATCCATATGCTCTAGCTCTACATCCTCCACAAACATATCTATATGAGCATTCTCCGCAAGGCTTCTTAAGTAATTCTTTATTTCTAAGTTTTCTTAAGACTGGGCTACTACTCCATATTTCTTGGAAAGAGTTAACTCTTAAGTCTCCAACTATTATTGGTAGAAAGACGCATGGAGTAACTTTTCCATCAGGTTGTATGGCTGCATATATTCTCCCTGCCCCGCATCCACCTATGAATTCTGCTAGGGCTCTAAGAGATTGACTACGAGGTGGAGTGAAATGTGTAGGTAGGCAGTCGCCTCCACTACTCATCTGCCATGAGACTCTAGCAAGCTGAGGAGCTGTAGAAGCTACTTGAACTCTAGACTTACGGGCCAACTCATATACCTTCCTAAGGAGTTCCTCTCTCTCAGCTGGTGTTAAATCTAGTTTTACTATGTCTCTGCCTCTTCCAGTCGGTATAAAGTTGAAGAAGATCACCCTCTTTACTCCAAGTTCTTCTCCAAGCTTAACCATGCCTTCAACTTCTCTATAGTTGAGTTTGGTTACGGTCATGGCCAAGCCGACTGATGCATTCATCTTAACAAGGTTCTCGACCCCTTGAATAGTCGTCTCCCAAGCTCCCTTAATACCTCGAATCTCATCATGTATCTCTGGGCTAACAGAATCTAAGCTTACTTCAACATACTTTAATCCAGCTTTCAAAGCTTTCTCAGTAAACTCCATACTTGAGAATCTTATACCATTAGTTGCCACGGCCATGTATATCCCCCTCTTAGACCCTTCTTCTACAATCTTTAGGAAATCCGGATGAATGGTTGGTTCACCACCACTCAACGCTATCAACGGTACGCCTACTCTATCCAATTGATTAACAACATTTAATTTCTCTTCTAGAGTAAGTTCGCTGGGCAGAGGTTTGGAGGCATTCTGATAACAATGCTTGCATCTTAAATTGCATGCATTAGTAAAATTCCAAACTATGAGGAATGGTGAGCACAGTTTCTGCGGTACCGTGACACCGTAAAGTATCAAGCTCCTGAATACAAGCTCTATACCTCTTCTAATAGATGGATCTTTTATGCCCGCCTCGAACTCCACTCTACTGATCTTCATATGTCTTAACGCAAGCTCGATGAATGAGTTAAACAGCCTATATTCGATCATGCATTCTATCGATTTATCATGTAAAGAAGCATCACCAGCCAGCATCGACAAGATATGATCTAGTCTTGAACGATAGCCATGAGGATCTTCATCTGCAAGCCTTCTCAAAATGCTTCTAATAAATGAGTTACCTATCAATCTTCTAGTAAACCTTAAAACATCTACTTCAAGCGACATCTCCCCATCTACATTGTGTCTACACGGCTAAATAAGGCTACTGTAGTTGCTCCTTAAATATGATGCATCAAGCAATCATGTAGATGCATAGCATTGCTTAAAAATCCTGACTAGCTAGATACGGCATAGTCTGTAAGTCTAACTATTCCTTGAAGTATTAGATGAAGTGGGATTGCACATATCCTGGCCCACACATCACCTAGTTCTTTAGCATTTCTATTTAATGGAGAAATAGTGGGTTTTAGATGTATTACCCGAATGAGTTAAGTTTTAAGACCTCGGAGAATAATGTTACGGGAGGGATCTTGAAGAATGGTTGAAGTTAGCTTTGAGCAGATATCTCCTGCTGACTTCTTCTACAGGAATAGAGATATAGCTGGATTCAGCAATCCTTCTAGGTCACTATATACGAGTATAAGAGAACTTGTAGAGAACTCTTTCCCATATGATGAGCCGATATTGATCAGGGAAGATGGCAAAATAAGGGTGGTGAAGATAGGTGAGCTCGTGGAGGGAGAACTGTCGCAAGGAGGCTACATAAAGTTTAATGGAAGATATTACAAGCCACTACGAAAAAATATTGAGGTCCTAACAGTGGATGAGAACTTGAAACTCGCTTTTAAGCGAATAACGGCGGTCTATAAGCACCCCTCGTCAAAAACCTTGTTCAAAGTTAAGCTGCAGGCCGGGCGGGAGGTTCAAACAACCTCGGCGCACAACATATTCATCCTAAATGATGAACTTGAGATAATATGCAAGGAGACGAGGAACCTTAAGCTAGGTGATAGGGTCATTGTCCCTGTCTCGGGCTGTGAGCCTGAGAATCACATGAAGGAGTTAGACGTACTAGATGAGCTGCTAAGGCTTCCAGAAGAGGAGACTGATAACATAATGCTGTATGGGGCTCTTAAGTTCTATGACAAAGTTCTGCCACAGACGCATGTTCTCCTAGCTTCCATTAACGGATCCGAGATAAAGTGGAGCGAGCTTCACAGGAAGGCTGAAGAACTCGGCCTAAGAAAGCCAAACAACTTAATACAAACCCTGAGAAGAGAAGGATTCCTGATTAATATAGTGAAGGGCGTCTATAAGGTGAGTCGGGAGAAAAGTCCGAGAAATAGGCATCCCGTTTACAAAGATTGGGCTAAGCTGGATTCAATACCATTCAATTACTTCCGCAGGAATATGCCGAAGAATATTGATAAGAGTCAGATAAGGGTGGGGGTCAAGCAGTCAAGGGTTGCGATTCCCGCAGTTATTCCAATTACGCCGGAGTTTATGAGAATCTTGGGATACTATGTAAGTGAGGGATCAATAACTAATGGTGTTAAGGTAACATTTTCCTTCGGGCATCATGAGCTAGATACCTGTGTAAAGGATTTGACGCGTTGTCTAGAGAAAGTCTTCGGTGTTAAACCCTCAATCAGTAAACCCCATGAAACCGCTATAAACGTCGTCTTGAATAGCGCTTCTATAGCTTTCCTCTTCGAAAAGGTGCTTAAGATGGGAACAAACTCAAACAATAAGCGCCTTCCCTATATAGTCTTTAACGTGCCTAAGACTTTAAAATGGCATTTCCTAATGGCTTACATAAAAGGTGATGGATATATTCAGAATGCTAAGAGGAACAAGAAGATAGTAGTGGCCACATCAAGTAAAGAGCTCTTCACGGATCTAAAGTTCCTCTTAACTCTGATGGGTCTAAGCTTCTCAACACACATATATAATTCCCAGGAGAGAGTGATAAAAGGCAGAAAGACGTGTTTCAGCAGAAGTTACCACATTTATATAAGGGAGGGAATTGCTCTAGAGCCTCAGTCACTTCCGATAGACCCTTATAGGCGAGAGCTGTTAAGGATCTCTGGTTATCGGTACACGAACCTGTATAGGCACACGGTGCAGAAACATTGGCTAGCAAAAGTCTTCTCGCCAGAGCAGCTTCCAGAGAAACTAAGAAGGATCGTGCTTTCGGATATAGGTTTCCTACCGGTGAAGGAGATAGAGATTGTCCAATCGAATTCGGAATGGGTGTATGATATTTCTGTCGAGGATGTAGAGCGGTTTATCGGGGGCGAGGCTATAGCCCTACTCCATAATTCTCTCGACGCGGCTGAGGTTGGGAGGATTCCTCCGAACATTATTGTGGAGCTCTCTTGTGAGGATAATCCTGATGATGGCGTGGATATCTATAGGCTGAGGGTTGAGGATAATGGGATTGGCGTCGCGCCCGAGCATATTCCACGGGCTTTCGCCACGGTCCTCTATGGCAGCAAGTATGGGTATAAGCAGAGTAGGGGGACCTTCGGTCTAGGTGGTACTATGGCTTTACTTTATGGTCAGATAACAACGAATAAGCCTGCAACCGTTATATCGAGTAGAGGGGGCAAGGAAATTCATAAATTCGCATTAATGATAGATATTGTTAAGAATGAGCCTAGAATCTTCAAGCATGAAGTATTCAAGAATGAGAGAAAATGGAGAGGTACAATAATTGAATTCTACCTAGAAGCAGATTATACAGGAAGTAAAGCGAAGATAATAGAGTACCTTAAACATACGGCCATAGCTAACCCCCATGCCTCACTATTATTCATAGACCCTAAAGGTAGGATGTACTATTTCCCAAGAGTTACAGATAAAGTTCCAGAACCTCCTAAAGAATCGCTGCCTCATCCTGTAGGTGTAGATGTTGAAGCAATGAATAGGCTTCTAGCAAACTCTAGGCAGAAAGATATGTTATCATTTCTAGTTTCAAATTTCCAGAGGGTTGGTGAAAAGACTGCCAGAGAAGTACTTCAGTTAGCTGGGATACCTGAAGATGCTAACCCAAAGAAGTTAACACACGATCAAGTTACCTCACTAGTTGATGCAATTAAACGTTATAACAAGTTTAGGGCTCCAGACCCTTCAAGTGTAAGTCCGATCGGTGAAGAATTACTAAGCATAGGAATAAAGAATATGCTTCAACCAGAATTCATATATGTTGTTCAACGTCCACCATCATCGTATTCTGGCTTTCCGTTCGTAGTTGAAGTTGGCATCGCATATGGAGGGAGCATACCTGTAGCTGAGGGGATCAAGCTATATAGGTTTGCTAACAAGATACCTTTACTATACGATGAGAGAGCAGACGTTGTCTGGAAAGTCGTTAATGAGAGAATAGACTGGTCAAATTATAAGGTTCCAAGAGTGTCACCTGTAGCCTTGGTGACACATATTTGTTCTCCAAAAATACCTTATAAGAGTGTAGGTAAGGAAGCCATAGCAGATAGACCAGAAATAGAGAGAGAACTCGTAATAGCTATTAGAGAAGCTGCTAGACAGCTTAAACTATATCTCTCAAAGATTGAGAAAAAGCAGACAGCTATAAAGAGGATGAATATCTATGCAAAATATCTACCCATAATAGCTAAGTGCAGTGGAAAGCTAGTTGATAAAAAACCTCCAGATATTTCTAAACTTTTAGGTCGTCTAGGGATAGATGAAAATACATTGAAGGAAACACAGGAAAAGATTCTTAAAGAATTGGAAAAGAAATTTCTTGTCGTAGAAGAAGCTGAGTAAGGAATCTTATACATCCTTATATAAACTTTCTGCAGAATCTTTCATAAAACTATTTTCAGACCATAATTCTTTTATCCTGGTTTTAAGCCAAGATAAAGTATGAAAATAGCCCTTGCATATTCAGGCGGATTGGATACTACGGTCTCGATTAAATGGTTGCAGGAGAAGTATAACGCAGAAGTAATCACGGTTACTGTAGATGTAGGTCAAGAAGAGGATTTTGAAGAAGTAGAAGAGAGAGCTTTAAAGAGTGGTGCTACCAAGCATTATTTTATTGATGCTAAAAAGAAGTTTGTGGAAGAGTATGTTGCTAAATGTATTAAGGCTAATGGACTGTATGAAGGTGCTTATCCTCTTTCATCAGCTTTGAGTAGACCTCTTATCGCCGAGGAAGTAGCAAAGATCGCTATCAAAGAAGGATGCGATGCAGTAGCACATGGATGCACAGGTAAGGGAAACGACCAGATAAGATTCGATGTAACACTCTCTGCAGTAGCTCCATGTCTGAGAATAATTGCACCTGTAAGAGAATGGAATATGAGTAGAGACCAAGAGATAGAGTATGCATTAAAGAATGGTTTACCCATAAACCCGAGGAAGAGCAGGTTTAGTATTGATGAGAATCTATGGGGTAGAAGTATAGAAGCAGGAGAACTAGAAGACCCGTGGGTCGAGCCACCCATAGAAGCCTTCAAGTATCTGAGGCCGCTGGAAGAAACACCGAGCCGCCCCCAAGAAATAGTAATCGAGTTCGAAAAGGGGATACCTATCTCAATTGATGGATCAAAGATGCCTCTGGAAGAGATAATAATGGAATTGAATAGGATAGGTGGTACGCATGGATTCGGATATATAGACCATATTGAAGATAGAGTTGTAGGATTAAAGTCTAGAGAAGTCTATGAGGCTCCAGCAGCTCTACTGCTAATCTATGCGCATGTAGACCTTGAGAAGATGGTTCTGAATAAGAGGATTCTAGATTTTAAGCCGATAATTGAACATAAATGGGCTGAGATGGTTTATTCTGGTCTATGGGTAGATCCTTTAATGAAAGCTATAGATGCATTCATTGATGAAACACAGATAGAAGTTTCAGGAGAAGTCAGAATAAAGTTATTTAAAGGTTCAGCTAGAATTGTTGGAAGAAAAGCTGAGAAACCATTATACAGCCCTGAGATGATTACATATACTTCTAAGAGTGTTTTTGACCAGAGAGCAGGAGAAGCATTCTCGAAGCTCTGGGGTCTCTCAAGCATAATGCATTATACTTATCAGAAAAGAGGCATTAATCAATCTTAATCCTAAATCTTTTTCTAAACCATATCCTCCGAAACACTAAAAGACAACTATAAACGAAATGTAATAGGTGTTGAGTAGCATGAGTACAAGATAAAGTGGGTACAATATGGTATCCAATGTAACCATAGATATGAAATGTATTCAAGAGCTAGTACAAGAAGCAAAAAACATAGGTGGAGACGCTAAGAATATGGCTACATTTTACCTACCCAATGATACATAAAAATTCAGTAACCTTTCAACTTCAAACATTCATCTAACACCTACTTCACAACAACCCTAATCCTCAACCCCACAACATCCATTCAACCTCTCTCCTACCCCCCTAACAACTCCACATTAAATAAACCATCTCCTTTCTCATCCTGATTTCCATTTAAAAATATAGGCCATAGAATATAACAAACCTCTAAACCCGTCTCTTTTTCTCCCTATCTTTTATAAAATAAATTCACCTTCGCCCTAGGAAGTACTTTCTCCTGATACTTCTAAACTCTTAAACCGTTTAGGAATAGATGAAAAAATTAAAAGAAAGATATGAAAAGATTCTAAGGGGATTAGTTTCATGAGTATCTTTAGAAGTGCAAAGTTAAAGAAAGAGATGGATCGTGAGACAGCAGAATACATTTCATCACTCTCCTTTGATAATGAGATACTTAACGCGGTGATATGGATTAATGCAGTACATTTAAGGATTCTCTGCGAGAAGGGTCTAATAAGCATAGGAGACCTCCAAAAAGCTTTAAATACTCTAAGGGAGATCTATGAGAAACCTCCAAAAGAATTAGACCCAAGGATTGAAGATGTTCATGTCTTCATTGAGAAAGCTGTCTCTTCTGCTTCTGAATATTCTGGAGGAATGCTTTCCTATGGTAAGAGCAGGAATGATACCGTGGCCACAGCTATAAGAATTAGAGCAAGAGAGTATCTTCTCGAAACAGCTTTAACCGAATTATCTCTAGTAGAGACATTACTTAACCAAGCTGAAATACACTCTGAAACGATCTTCCCCATATATACCCATCTACAGAGAGCTGTCCCCGGCACCCTAGGATTCCTACTCCATTCATATGCTAGCAAAATTCTTAGGAATACCTCAAATATAGTAAGCATCTATGCTAGAGTGAATCTCTCACCTCTAGGGTCAGCTGCAGCTACAGGCTCATCAACACCTATAGATAGATTAAGAGAAGCCCAGTTACTAGGATTCGAAGATCTGGTTGAAAACGCTCTAGATGCAACTACTTCAAGAGACTATATCATAACGATCTCATCATATCTTGTTAACTCAGCTATAACATACTCATGTTTAGCAGAAGAACTTATACTTTATTCTACAGAAGAATTTGATTTAATAGAATTTCCAGATGAATTTACCTCAACTAGCAGTATTATGCCTCAGAAGAAGAATCCGGTAGTTGCAGAGATAGCTAGGACTAAGGTTGGAGAAGTCCTCGGTGAAATAGTTAAGACAGTTTCTATAATGTCTAGACAACCAAGTGGCTACAATCTAGACTATCAGCAGATAACGCCTAAGCTATGGAATTCGTTTAGAGAAGTAAAAGAAACCGCTAAAATACTATCTAGAATTATTGCTGCAATAGACGTTAATGAAGAGAAAGCTCTCAAATCATGTACAGGCTCAATCCTATTAACTGAAGTTGCTAATAGATTTGTAGAAGAAGGTAAGCTAAGCTTTAGAATAGCACATCAACTCTGTGCAGAGCTCTCTGAAGCTATTGAGAAAAATACTCTAGATAGCAGAATTTTCGAAGAAATAACTCGAAAACATAATGCTTCAAGTATAGATTTTGAAAGATTCCAGAGCTGGCTAGACCCACATATGATTATACACTCCTACAGAACTATAGGGTCAGCTAACCCTCAAGAAGTAAAAAAGATGATCGAAGTAGATCGTAGGAGAGTAGAAGGATTAAGACAATGGTGTAGAGATACATTAGAGAAACTACAGAAACTTTTCATCTCCTCAATTACAACTTAATATTAGTTATTGAAGTTTCTCTGTTTTAGTATATTCTGAGTTCTAGTGTAGAACCCGGGTTATAAACATAAGACTTTTATATGTTCTATCAGCAATGAAGCATTACTTGTAGGAGCAGACTGGCTTAGCATGACTATTATGTTCGAATTTACTGCAGGACACTATATTCTTCAGAACCCATGGGATAAAATCTTCGCTGACTATAACTTGTTAAAAGGGCAAATCTGGAGCCTTGTCTTACTGTTCATCTATCTAGCACCATACATAGTAAATAAACTACGATAACAATCATCAATAAGATATGTTGATAACAGAACTTAGGAAGCTGCTTAAAGAAGAAGACGATACTACTCCCCTTAAATTACAATGTCCTAGTTGAGAATATTAAAAATATAGAAGGTTTGTTTAGAGGATATTAAACGAAAATATTCTATCAGGACTTCTTCTTTTTCTTTAATTCTTCTCTGAGTTTCTTTGTTTCATCCCATTTAATCTCTAGTGTTACCGGGTCTAATACTACTC
>CAZKRR010000011.1:0-23470 GCA_964555135.1 uncultured Nitrososphaeria archaeon | reverse complement strand
CTATAAAGAACCCAATATTATCCTTTAAACCTCTCTGACAGTTCTGATACACATAATCAATATCCTCTGATACCCTAATCTCACCATCCCTAACATATATAAATAAATAGCTCCCGGATGAAGCTTAAACCACTTATCCCTCAACCTACAGAAGCCACATTCTCCAGCCCCTACACTAAACATAGAAGCCTCTTCTACATACTCTCCATTTCTCACATAGTCGTCTAGCGATGCCTGACCACTCACACCCTACACCACTCTTTAAGATGAAGAGGGAGTGGAGGAGGATAAGTGGTAGAGAACTTCCAGCAATACTCATTAATTTCAAGGAATGGATAACATTCTACTATGTAAGAGGTAATCAGTTACATCCACTAAAGCTTAGATGGGGCTAAGCTTTATGTTAAAGGTGTCTGGGTGTATGTATGATCTGCTGTAGATGTTGATTCAAAGGAGTTGCTGGCTTCAGAAGCATCTTATGGTAGGAGTTGTTTAAACATCTTCATCTTCCCTAAGAGGGTTCTTAAGCTATGTACAAACAAGTCTAATGTAATAGGTTGATAGAAGGCCATGGTATAGATGAGTTTGGGTTGGATTATGAGTATCAAACCATCATTATGAGAAACAAGGTTGAGAGGTTCTTTAAATGCTTGAAGGAGAGAGCAATAGCATTTTACCACAAGCTTGGCATAAAAGACCATCTACAAGGGATAGAGAGTCTTAAACTATTCTTAAACCTATTCATGTTATATTATCAAACCACCAGTATGAAGAGTGGATGAGATGTTTATCCTAACACTTTCTCAAGACTCGACCATACAATATATAAGAGAGCAGTATATTAATAATGTTCTACGGAAGCGTGAATTATGGAAAAACTCTAGGAGTGGAGAGTCTTGAGGTTTGATGTAGTAATCTTGGCTGGTGGCTATGGTAAGAGGATGTGGCCTATAACATTGAATATTCCTAAACCTCTTTTATCGGTATGTGGTAAACCCGTGATAGAGTATATTATGGAGAAGCTGGATGGGTTGGAATGCGTAGAGCGCATAATCATTTTAACGAACCTGAAGTTTGAGCATGACTTTAAGGAGTGGGCTAAAGCTCATACAGATACTAGGATAGAGGTTATAGTTGAAGAATCCCGCTCAGAAGAAGAGAAGCTTGGCGCAGTTAAAGCATTATCTAGATTATCCCAACAGCTAGAAAATGATGTATTAGTAGTTGCGGGAGACAACTTGTTCACAGGCTCCCTGAGACCTATGATTAAGAAATATTCTCGAAAACCAATTATTGCATTATATGATGTTAGAGATGCTGAGCTTGCAAAACTATATGGTGTAGTCCAGATAGATGATGAAGCTAGGATAGTAGATTTCGTGGAGAAGCCTGAAAGACCTGCCTCAACACTAGTTAGTACAGGAATCTACATCTTTCCTAGGCAAGTCTTTGAGATGATCGAAGAATATCTCGGTGGAGGTGGTGGAAGAGATAGGCTGGGAGACTTTATCCAGTGGATATACAAGAAGACCCCAATGTATGGATACATATTAGACGGAGAATGGTGGGATATAGGAGACATTAAATCATATGAGAGAGCAATAAAGACTCTTAGTAGAAGACTAATCGATGGCTATAAAGACAGGCATACTCCATAGGCTTGGTAATAAAGTGATAAATACATTCGTAAGCTTACTGATGGGCCAGAGAGTTAAAGACCCATATAGTTGGATATACCTTCAAAATGTATAGCTTCTGTAGGTCCTAAGCAGAAGCCATTACTCGAATATGTTATACTCAATATGAAGAAGGCTCAGCTAAATGATATAATCATCTTGGTTGGGTATAAGGCTGAGCAGATCATAAACTATTTTGGAGAAGGTGAAAGACACGGTGTAACTATCAGATACGTATACGATACTCCAGAGCTGAGAGGGACATGAGGATCGCTATTGAACCTGTATAGGAGAGAATACCTCAAAGGTAAAGATACAGTCTTGATTCATTATGGTGATATACTTCCAAATATTAGCTTAATCAACATAATCGAGAAACATGAAGAAGAGGATACCGATGCTACTATAGCATTATCTCGAAATAAGAGTTACCTGTTGGTGTAGCAGAAGTTGTACATGATAGAGTAGTCTCCTTCATAGAAAAACCATCTATAGACCTATATGTAAGCATAGGGATACTGGTGATAAATTCCAAGATCATAGCTGAACTAGATAGATTAGCTTTAGAGAAAACAAACTAGACATAATGTCAGACTTTATACCTTACTTAATTAAAAGTGGGAGACTCGTTAAATCATATATTGTAGATGCTTTCTGGTATGATGTAGGCTCAACAGAAAAATATGAAAAATTAACAAACGAATTGGTACAGAGATATCTAGCTGAATTAGAAAAGTATGGTAACTCACTATATTATTATTTCTTCAAGTTGGAAGCAAGCTTAAGCCTTAACGAAATACTAAAGAATAAATGATAAGCATACTCTCAGAGGTGATGTAGGAATTGATTAAACTATACAATAGAGATGTTGTCTCAGCATTAGATTTTGATAGAGAGACTATGGATTACCTATTCTACGAAGCAGAAAAGATTAGAGAAGAATTGAGCAAGAAGAGGATTCTAGATTATTGTAAAGATAAGGTAATGGTAACAGTATTCCTTGAACCTAGTACGAGGACTAGGCTGAGCTTCCAATTTGCTATGACGAGGCTTGGAGGATTAGTCATAGATTTTGGGTTGGAGCAAGCAGCGAGTATAGCTAAAGGTGAAAGCTTTGAGGATACTGTTAGAATGGTTGATGGATACAAGCCTGATATAATAGTTCTGAGACATAGAGAACCAGGCTCTGCAAGGAAGGCTGCTGAGATTGCTTCTACACCTATAATCAATGCAGGTGATGGATGGAATGAGCATCCAACTCAAGCTTTACTCGACTTGTATACTATTTGGAGAGAGTTAAAGAGGACAGATGGTATAAATTTGGGTATTATGGGGGATCTTAAATATGGTAGAACCCCAAGTAGTCTAAGCTACGCTATCTCCAAGTATGATAACATCAAAATATATTATATTGCACCTAAAGAATTACAGATACGTAGAGAAGTACTAGAGAAGATAGATAAATTAGTAGAATGGAGGATGGTTGAGAGAGTTGAAGAAGTTATAGAAGAACTAGATGTATTGTATGTGACTAGGCTTCAGAAGGAACGTTTCTCAGACCCATCCGAATATGAAAGACTGAAAGGAAGCTACAAATTAACGGTAAATCTGTTAAGGAAATTTAGGAATATACCAATCATAATGCATCCTCTACCGAGGGTTGATGAATTATCGCAAGATGTTGATTCTCTCCCTCAAGCAAAATACTTTACACAAGCTGAGAATGGAGTCTATATTAGAGCAGCACTAGTAAAATCAATCCTAACTAAGTAAGGAGGAAACAAGGTCTTTATAGAATGCCGTCATCAAATCAGGAAATATGTAAAAGTTAAGTTAATTGTTTACTAGATAGATTTTTACCGCATGTTCAATGGGTTAAGTGGATTGTTCTATGGAAGAGAGAAAAAGATCATGTATTCTATTGAGTAATACATTGAGAAGACAGTGGAAACGGTAAAGTATCTGTGAATGTTTCCAACCCTATAAAGAAAGGAAGACCTGGAGACATCAGTAACATATATAACAATATAGACACTCTAGAAACTGAAGCAGATAACATGAGAAGGATAACATCTGAGGTACTTTGTAAGGGAACCTATTTCACACATATTAAAGAAGACTCACTAAACCTAGTAGAAGAAATTGACAATATTGCAGATTATATTAAAGACCCGGTTAAACAATTAATAATAACCACACCAAGCTAGGACTTACTATACTTACGTTCTCCATTCCGGAGATGGATGAATACATTCGATCATGCATTAAAGCATCTGAGAAACTACTTGAATTTTTAGAATCTCAAAGCAGAACGTGGAGAAAGCTAAACCGATACTTCAAGAAATTGAAGATATAGAAGAAGCAGAGGAATTGGAGACGCTGATTGTTAAGAGCATCTTTAGAGAAGCTGATAGATTTAAGGTACTAGATGTAATGTAAGTTAACGAGATGATAGACATACTAGATAATATATGCGACTCGGCTGAAGATGCTTCTGACACCCTTTTCGAGATTATCGCTCAAAGACATAGGTAAAGCTTCCAGTATTGTATAGTGGTATGGAGAATATTGAGTTCATTCTTAACATATGTGTTATGTTTTTTTATCAGCCTTCCTTTCACCTAGAATAACAGTTCATTATTTATAAGCGGCTTGGTAGCCTCAGATATCACTAAGTTAGATACTCCGTGATTTTTACAGCTATTTCTATGTTTGGTGGACTGATGCTTGAAGGATGGAAGATGAACCCCCACAGGCTGATTACTTTTGACTCATTCATAATACCGGTCATAGCTATCTCGATAACTCTTTCCACATGCAGTGCGTTAGCGATCCCTGTAAGTATGTCGAGTATTTTTATAGCATCTCTAATTGGAGCATCATTATCGTTAAACATCCAAATAAGCCAATTCTTTCTGAGTATAAAATTCCTAGCCTGGCTACTAGCTCCACTCGTAGCAGTATATCTTACCAAGCAATATATCTAGTATTGTGGAAACTTTTCTCAATAATTAATAAGATGAACTTCATATATTTTTTCACTAGACTCGCTATATGTTTAACTGCCTTTTACGGAGCAAGGCGTTTACAGGGGTTGAAGCTAAGGGTGGGAGGATTGAGTAACCATCCTGTCATGTAACAGTAGACCGTGAGGATTTTAAGAGCTATGAGCTAGTGGCTGAAACTATTGAGATCACGTCTCCCCACTTTAGTTCATATTCTTCTCCAACTCTAATCTTTCTTTTAGCGTCTATTGCATATAGAAATGTCTTTCCTAGCTCTGTATGTATCTTGTATGCTAGGTCTCTAGGCTTAGACCCTTTACGGACGAGATAGACATCTGGTAAGACATTCCCATCATGGTCTGTGAGTTTCTCAGGGTCTTCAACAGGATATACAGGAATATATCCAAGTAGATTAAAGTATGCTGTATTGATTAATTCTTGTACTCCTGTTGACCCCCAGGGTTTGAAGACTGATTCATAGATCTTCTCAAGAGCTTTCTTCTGAGCATTTGTAAGCTTTGATTCATCTATTATCTTGAATTCCCTGTCTCCTGGTAGATATCTGATTAAACCTTTCTCTGAAGCTAGTCTTAGAATCCTCTCCGCTTCAGCAGATACAGGTATAACGTCGTATCCAGCATTTTTTAATTTCTCTACGCCCTTCTTAGCTTCTTTCATATCGATCTTATTTGCTGCAACAATTATTGGTTTCTCTCTCTTTATTAACATTGAAGAAAAGCTGTATATGTTCTCTCTACTCCACTGAGATGGACGATGAGGATTTAGCCCAACTTCTCTGATAACCTCTCTTATAGACTCAACTTCTATTCCTAGTCCTGAAAGCTTCTTCCCTAATTCTTCTTCAAGCTCACCGAATCTATTCTCTACGATTCTACATATTCTTGGCCAATCACCATATAGTATCTCCGTAACCCAGTGAGAGATTTCTTCTTCTACGATCTTTACATCTTCTAATGGTTCCCCAGAACCTGGCTCTACGGGATTTCCATCAGAGTCTGTTGCTCCAGCAGCATCAACTACAACTATTAATGCTGAGGCCTGCCTGATCTCATCTAGGAATTTTAGACCGAGACCCCTACCTTTATGGGCTCCTCTAATTATTCCTGGGCAGTCTATCAACTCGATCGGAATAAATCTATCGCCATTAATGCATCTACTATTCCTCGGGTTATCTCTAACATTAAGCTCTCTGCATACACAGTCTATCCTTAGATAGGTAACACCTCTATTAGGTTTAATAGTTGTGAAAGGATAATTTCCAATCTCTACTGGAGCAAGAGTCATAGAGGAGAATAGGGTACTCTTACCAACATTGGCTTTACCTACGATACCTGCAAGCTCCAACCTTCTCAAGGAATACTGTACCGTCAATAAAATAAATCTTTAATGTTTAATCGAAGGGTAGTCAAAGATTTAGATTTCTGATTTAACCTAGTGGACTAGGAACATGATAGTTAATGCGATGAATACGGTAAAAGTTAAGATTACATACTTGTAATCTTTAATTTTCATAAAATAAATCATTGAGGTGAAAACTCTAACGTAGGGTGTAAACAGGACAATCAGTATACTAGCTGATAGAAGAGTATAAGAATTTACTCGATTAGCTTGAATAAAAAATCTGCCCAGTAGTAGAGTAGATTGCTCATTAAATGATATCTCTAAACATAGCCTGTTTTCAAGATAGTAGAGTATTAAACCGAGAAAACTTAGTATTATGCTAGCTAAGACTCCTGTGACTAGGATGTAGCTTATCATCTTCTCAAGTGAAGCATTATTTCTCATACCGTTACCCCTCTGTACAACATCTGGATGACGGCGTAAAGGAGGATCATAATGAAGATTATCCTTACAGTTCTATTACTTAGCTTGTTCAAGATTCTAGCCCCGATCATAGAACCTATTAACATTCCGGTAACGATTGGAGCGACAAAGTATGCTTGAATTAGCCCTGAGAATAGATAAACGCTTGCTCCAGCCAATGCTGTCATACCGATTATGAAGTTGCTTGTAGATGATGAGGGCTTCGAAGGCATCTTAAGAATAAGCTCGAACACAGATACTTTGAATACACCTGCACCTATACCAAGCATCCCCCCAGCTAAACCAGCAAAAACCATACCAACCCCTCCCAGGAGAGCATTCGTGAGTTTGTATCGAACCATCATGCCTAAATTCTCATCAAAATAGTCACCTTCAAGCCTCAACCATGATGATATCCTATCTTGTTTCTCAACGATTGGTAGCTCTTCTGATATCCTCTTTCTCATAGATATTAGGGATGCTGTTAGAAACAATCCAAAGATAAAGTATAGGGGTTTTGGAGGAATATATACTGTGAGTATCGCTCCAATAATAGCTCCTGTAATAGTGAATACCTCAAGAAACATGGCCACTCTAATATTCGTAAGCTTCCTTCTAACATATGCTGCAGCTGAGCCGCTAGAAGTCGCGATAACAGCCACCATGCTTGAAGTAATGGCATACTTTATAGGTACACCCATCATGACTAGGACAGGTACTAGTATTACCCCGCCACCTAAGCCGGCTATCGCCCCTAAGATCCCGGATGGGATAGAAACTAATATCAGAGTCAATATATCCATGGCTCGGTAAAATCATGTAGATAGAGCTTATTAAAGTAGATAGATATGCTTGACTGGCATCCTAGAAAGACTGCCTACTGTATACTCTTCGAAGCTCCTATAATCGTTTGGTTGGGGGGACGGACAACCGCGGCGATGTTTAGGGCCTTACCATCACATTACATTGTAGCGAGCTAAAGAAGGCTTCCCCCAGGCTTGAGAGTGTAAAAGACTTCTGTTGATACGCTCCGCTCCCAACTCTATTTAAATCTATCTAGAGAAGGCTTATAGCATGGTTGAAAAACTATTTTCTCCAGAAAGTACTAGTTGGAGGGATATTATATGGCTGCGGCACCTTCTGCAGCAGGTGGGATTCCTGTAATAGTCTTAAGAGAGGGTACGACTAGATCTAGAGGTAGAGAAGCCCAACTATCAAACATTACTGTTGCGAAGATTATCTCTGAAACAATGAAGTCTTCGCTAGGCCCTAGGGGTATGGATAAGATGCTAGTTGACAGCTTTGGAGACGTTGTTATAACTAATGATGGTGCAACTATACTTAAAGAGATGGATGTAGAACATCCTGTAGCTAAGATGCTAGTAGAAGTAGCTAAAGCTCAAGACGCAGAAGTTGGAGATGGGACGACGACAGCAGTAGTATTGGCTGGAGAACTACTAGCAAAAGCTGAAGAATTAATTGAGAAAGAAGTTCATCCAAGCTTGATAATAGAAGGATACAAGAAAGCAGCAACTAAAGCATTGGAACTCTATGATAAAATAGCAGTCCCTGTAAGTCCAAATGATAGAGAAGTATTAAAGAAGATAGCTAAAACAGCTATGATTAGTAAATTAGTAGGTGAAGAAGCAGACTATCTTGCAGAAATAGCCGTTGAAGCAATATTGAAAGTAGCTGAAGTAGAAGATGGCAAGTGGAAAGTCGATCTAGATGACGTGAAAATAGAGAAGAAAGAAGGTGGATCGCTGAGAGATACTAGGCTCATCGAAGGAATAGTACTAGATAAAGAAGTAGTCCACCCAGGAATGCCTAAGATAGTCCACAATGCAAGGATTGCGATACTTGATGCCTCACTAGAGATAGAGAAGACAGAGTTTGATGCTAAACTCAATATTGAGAGCCCAGAACAGATGAGGGCATTCATGAAACAGGAAGAAGAAATGCTTAAAGAAATGGTGGAGAAGGTCGCAGCTACAGGTGCAAATGTTGTTCTATGCCAGAAAGGTATAGACGATATGGCTCAGCACTTCCTAGCTAGAAAAGGAATAATGGCTGTTAGGAGAATAAAGAAGTCAGACATGGATAAATTAGCTAAAGCAACGGGTGGTAGAGTAGTTACTAGGATAGAAGAGCTAAGTGAGAAAGACCTTGGTAAAGCAAGACTGGTGGAGGAGAGAAGAGTCGGAGAAGATAAAATGGTTTTCGTTGAAGGATGCGAGAATCCTAAATCAATAACAATACTCATAAGAGGTGGAACAAAGAGAATAGTAGATGAAGCTGAACGGTCTCTCAAAGATGCATTAAACGTAGTCAAAGACGTAGTTGTAGAAGGTAAGATAGTAGCTGGTGGTGGAGCGCCTGAAATAGAAGTATCATTAGGGCTAAGAGATTATGCTAAGACATTAGCAGGAAAAGAGCAGCTTGCAGTAGAGAAATTCGCTGAAGCTCTAGAGATAGTTCCAAGCCAGTTAGCAGAGAATGCTGGGATGGACCCGATTGAGATACTCGTAAATCTTAGAGCTAATCATAAGGAAGGGGAGAAATGGGCTGGAGTAAACGTCTTTAAAGGTAGGATTGATGATATGTGGAAACTCGAAGTCTTGGAGCCTGCATTAGTTAAAAAGCAGATAATAAAATCTGCCGTTGAAGCTGCATCCATGATACTTAAGATCGATGACATAATAGCAGCATCTAAGCTAGAAGAGAAGAAACCTGGAAAAGAGAAGGAGACAGAGAAAGAAGAATCTGAATTCGGAGAAGACTAAATCAAATACATAATATCCCAATTTTTATTTTTTATATTTGCTGTGAATAGGTTCGTAGTGATTTTTCCATTCGTTACTACTTCTCTTAATAAGTTTTCCAATTACAGCTCTGAGTCTTCTAGTCCTTATTAATAGACGTCTAACTCAGCTCAACCATGCTAATGCCTCCTAGAATATTAGACCTTAAGCTAGAAGTCCAGCTTAACGATCTACTATTGATCGATAAGAATATTGTTAAGTAGAAACTATTGGTCAAACCTCTCTGATAAACCTATGTTTGGGATTAGTTTAAGATTTTTAAATTAGCATCCTCACATCCTAACACTAGAAGTAGAGGATATATGGAAGATGAATATTATAGAAGACCATTAACAAAATACGAGGTAGCGAGGATAGTTGGAGGTAGAGCTTTACAATTATCATTGGGTGCCTTCCCATTGGTTGAGGTTAAGTCTGGAGATACACCGATAGATATAGCTAAGAGGGAGCTTGAGGCAGGTGTACTACCAATAATAATAAGAAGGAGAAAACCTGATGGCACGTATGTAGACGTACCTGTCAATGAGCTGCTTAAACCTATTGAGCAAACCGTGGAATAAACATGGATGAAGACTTAGCTTCCTGGATAATAGCCTGCATAACATTATCTCTTATAACGCTATCTCTAACGTTATATCAGCTCACCCAATCCCAAATAGTTCAACCAATCTTCTTCTTTTTCGTATTCCAAGTCTCAACCATTTTAAGTTATGTAATCCTTCTATACTTAATGATCAGAAGAAGTATAGTTAGAAGTAGGAAAACCAGAGAAGCATTCTCCCCCATTTTCTAGGCTACTAGATATAATGTATGTGATTCCAACGTATAACTCGAGCATTCTAAAAAAGTAAAGAATTAATTGTTCTAGTCTAGTTAGATAATGGATGTATCGTAGTGGCCTCAGAGACCTCGAGATTCACTACACTTATAAGTCGAAGTGGTATTTTGAAAGGGCTGAGAAGATCTTGACAGCTCTGGTAGAATCGTATCTTAGCTTACATGGGGCAAAGAGGTTTCTTAAAGGTTTATCTTCACCCGTTTTCTTCGATGCTCTAGCTGTAGCATCGTTTCTTGATGAACTTGAAGGTGGAGCTACAACCATAATGGCAGCCATCTTTAAAAATATTATTAAACCTGAGATTGGCTTAGCAGTAGTTGGAGGAAAGAGGGTAGAAGGGTATAGGGTGCCAGCAGAGCTAGATATTATCGGGAGAGAGTTCGGTTTCAGCTCAGAAAGATTAGGAGAACTTAAGTATGCAAGTAGAATGGTTGCAAAAGTAGATAATGTAGCAATACAAGATGGCTTCCCATTGTACTTCCACTTAATGGTATTCTCGAAAGATGGCGAATGGACCATTATCCAGCAGGGTATAAAAGTTTTAGAAGGTCTGGTTAGGAGATACCATTGGGCATCTATTAAATTAAAGAGTTTTGTAGAAGAGCCTCATACGGGCATAATATCTGCTCATAGAGAGAAGATCGTGATAGACATGACTAGTATGAAGAGTGAAGAAGCTAGGAAGGCTTGTGTCGAGCTAGTAACACATGACTTCAAGAAACTGAGAAGACTACATGAAGCCTTCTCTAAAAGCGTACAATTAAGATTGACAGACCTTGAGGAACCCAATAGAAAAATCGAGCTGGATATACCTAGTATAAAATGGGTTTATCTCCAATCTCTCTACAACAAGCAACCAAGAGATTTTGAGGAATTGCTATCTCACAGAGGTGTAGGTATGCAGACACTTAGATTCTTGGTGTTTGCTTGTATACAGCTATACCAGGTCTACCCGAGTTTTGAAGATCCAGCAATATCCTTTGAGGAAGCTTATAGGCTTGCTGGAACTCTAGATGATAAATGGATATATGAGGTAATGGATGCCTTGAAGGAATCTTCTCTGGAAATCTTCTTGAAGAAAGTCTCATATAATAGATTATGCAACCTCCTATATACCGTGGATAGCTAGCTGTATCGACCTAAAATTTTTCACGGGTAAACCGTTATTATTAACTGGCGGGATTTTAGATCTCTTACCTCTCCCTCTTACCTTGTATAAATTCTTCAACCATCTCTCTAGCCACCTCATCTGGATACTGTATTGGTGGAGACTTCATAAAGTATGCCGAGGGACTTATCAATGGTCCAGCCACCCCCCTATCCTTCCCAATCTTAGCACATCTAACCGCATCTAGAACTACTCCTGCAGAGTTTGGGCTATCCCATACTTCTAGCTTGGCTTCTATGGACAGTGGCGCTCCTCCAAACGCGGTACCCTCAAGTCTTATGTAAGCCCATTTTCTATCTGTTAGCCATGGAACATAATCGCTTGGTCCAATATGGATGCATTCATCAGGGATATTGTATGGTATTAAGCTTCTTACAGCATCAGTCTTAGATATCTTCTTGGAGGTAAGTCTTTCTCTTTCGAGCATATTCAAGAAATCTGTATTTCCTCCAAAGTTTAATTGATAGGTCCTCTCTATCTTGACACCTCTATCGAGAAATAGTTTCGCTAGGTATCTATGAAGTATAGTTGCTCCGACTTGGCTCTTAACATCATCTCCTATAATAGGTACACCACGCTTAGTGAAAATCTCCTGCCATCTAGGCTCTCTAGCAATGAATACTGGTATACCATTAACGAATGCAGCTCTAGCGTCTAGAACCTGCTCTACGTACCATTTAGTTGCAGACTCACTCCCAACTGGTAGAAAATTTACTACGACATCTGCTCCACTGCTCTTTAATGCATCAGCAACATCTACTGTCGGTGAGGGATGCTTCTCTATAACTTGGGATAGATATTTACCCAAGCTGTCATGAGTCATGCCGCGAGAAACTTCGACGCCCAGCCTTGGGACATCGGCAAATTTTAATGTACAATTAGGTGGAGCAAAGATCGCCTCAGACAAGTCTTTTCCAACTTTGTTTTTATCTATATCAAAGGCGGCCACGAATTCTATATCTCCAACATGGTATGGCCCTAGTTTAACATGCATTAGACCTGGAATAAACGTATTTTCATCTGCATCTTTATAATAGTATACTCCTTGAACGAGTGCAGAAGCACAATTTCCAACACCTATTATTGCAACTTTTACCTTCGGCATGTTTATTAGTTGTCTCCCCCGGTATATAACTATTTCATGTCCATGAAATAGTTATAGCGCTCCAGTAAGCTCAATAAGGAACTTCTTAGCTTTCTCAACTTCTTTCAACCCTTTTTCAGTAATGAAGTAGTATCTTCTTGGAGCACCCTTACTTTTCCCGTCAACCTGCTTAGAAAATATCAAGTTCTCTTTCTCAAGCTTATACAATACAATGTAACATGTAATCTTTCCCGGTCTAAAACCAAACCTTTTGAAAATCTTATCTCTTACTTCATAACCATATAGTGGCCCATCTCGTAGCAAGCTTAATACATATATCCACAGATTTTCAATCGTAATCTTTCTTATAAGCCTTCTGTACGCTGAACTCATTCAAGATATTTTGTCAAACGTGGAATTTAAAATATAAGCTAATTAACCTGAATCCTTGATAGGAATATAAGGTTTTGAATTTTTCACCCTCTTTTTAATCTATGAAATAAGGAAGCCGTCTAATTACTTCTCTCATGTTTTTATATTAATATGTTGGAAGCTTCGTTGGAGAAGGATGAAACGTTATCGTAGTATATTTCTAGACCTTGATGGATGTATTTATAGAGGAAACCAGATAATAGCTGGAGTAAGAGAAGCATTAAGAGGGTTTAGAGAAAGAGACGTGAAAATACTTTTTCTTACAAATAATTCAACAATGACTTCTGAAGACTATGCTGAAAAACTCAGAGTAATGGGTATAGAATCAGTTCCTGAAGAATTCTTAACTTCAGGTGAAGCAGCGTCTCACTACATACTTGCGAATTCAGGGCCGAGCAACATTCTCCCTATTACAGAAAATGGATTCAAGGAGTACTGTAGAAGAATGAATCATAAGGTTTTAGAGGCTGAAGATTGGAGGTTAGCAGAATATGTCGTTGTAGGTTTGGACAGAAACTTTAATTACATAAAATTGAGAGCAGGTTCCAGAGCAATAATGAATGGTGCTATATTCATAGCTACAAATGTAGATCGAACCATTCCTACAGAAGATGGACTAGATCCAGGTGCAGGGTCTATAGTAGCAGCAATAAGAGAAGCCACCCTTAAAGAACCTATTGTGATAGGTAAACCTTCTAAAATAATGATGGAGCTAGCTCTGCAGAAGGTGCGTGTTACCCCTAGTGAAATATTAGTTGTAGGTGACCGGCTTGAGACAGATATTCTCGCAGGAAAGGTTATTGGAGCTGATACCGCCCTCCTTCTCTCAGGGGCCACAACTAGAGATGCCGTAGAGAGAGCTCCCTCTCAAAATAGACCAGATTATATCGCTGAGGATCTACTTGAATTGTATAAGAATTTAGTAAGACTTAACCTAATATAGGCTTCTGTACTCGCATAGTTTCGGCATCTAGTAGCTTGTTAAGAATAATTTCTATATTGGTAGACTATATGATTCCTTTATTGTTCTTAGAACTATTCTTGTATCAGTAGAGATTACGCCATCCATTGCTCCAATTCTATCAAGTAGCTTTGCAAGTGCTTCCCTATTCTGTAGTCTCAGCTTTAGTAAACAATAATAGTCTCCTGTGACATCATATATCTCAACTATCTCAGGTATTTCAGACAACTCTTTTAAAAGGTATTCATACTTGCTGGGTTGAGCTTTTACTGCTACAATAGCTGTAAGATTAAATCCGATTTTCTCAGAATCAACTACTGCTTGGATCTTCTTTATGAGGCCATGTTTCATTAATTTCTGGATCCTGGTATATACTGCAGCTTCGCTTAACCCTAGTTTTTTAGCTATTTCAGAGTATGATGCTCGACCATTTTCTTGGAGAATCCTTAGTATCTCTAAGTCTTTTTCATCATGTAGAGACTTCATATCTCATATAACAATGTTTATAGGAGAGTAATATATTTTCACTATGATAATTAGTCCCTTTTAAAATTTATTTCTCCTTTTCTAACCCCTACTAAGCTTCTTTCACTACTAGTCTCTTCATAGACCTTCCTTAATAATTCTTCTTCTGCAGGTTTTAATGATACACCCCTCCTAGCCATCATCCTTCTCACCGACTTCAATACACTTTCTATATCCAGCTCTATTAATTCCATTCCAAGGCTCTTAGCGTAGAATGTAAATGATGGTACATCTTCAGATATAATCCCATGAACATGTGATGCAACGCCTATCTTCTTAGCTGTATAGACTAGTGTTCCAATACTTGCTCTAACATGATCTCCTATAAAGCATCCGAGGAAAGTATTCCCCGTACTGATATTCTGTCCACGTATATTCATTCTTACTTCTCCATACGTATTCTTAAGATTACTATTTGTGAATCCCGCTCCAAGATTAACCCATTCACCTACATATGAGTGCCCTAAGAAGCCAAAGTGCCTCTTATTAGAGTATTTATGGATTATTGAATATGCAACTTCTCCTCCAATTCTACATTCTTCACCAATTATAGATGATTCGACCCTAGCTCCAAATATCATGCTGTTATCACCGATATAGCATGGACCAATTATTCTTGAAGGTGACTCAATCTCTACATTCCTCCCAATGTATACTGGGCCGTTTCTAACATCTATAACAGTGCCCGGCTCAATAGATGATCTATCATCTGTATAGATGAGTTTCTCGTCACCTCTGACGTGCACTCCATTATTAATGTTAGAAGATGACTCTTTATAATCTGATAGTTCTTCTTTAAGTATTTCTGGGAAATATTTGATAATATCCCAGGGATATGAAATTAATCTAAGGTCTTCAGCATATTCGATCTCTGGATATTTTATCAGAGATTCTACGTCATAGATTGTCTCCAAGCTTCTCTCTCGTAGATTTTCACTCGATAGCTTAGCGGCAACCAATCTTTTTCCAGCAACTAAAGCTTTATCTCGTCCTTCAGATAGTAGATTCTTTATCATTTTTAATTCTTTTCTACCAATGTAGAGGAGACCATTAACAACTAGTACATCATCTAATATTCCCTCCTCTACTCTAACCTCCGGATATCTTTCTTCCAAGACCCTCCTGAGATGCTTCCTCGCTGAGACTATGATCTTCTCAGGTCTCAGCTTCTCAATTATGTTTTCTAAAACTGTCTTAATACCGGTCCTTAATTCGAATGTTGCTCTCGTATAGGTTATTGGGAGAAGGTTTGCGTATACGTCATCCTCGAAGACTATGATCTTCATTATGTATTACCATTATAGTAGAGGCATATTAATTTATACCTCTACATTCATTATCAGAATCTGGGGGATGTTAGAAGATAGGATTTATAAACGTTGTAAAGTATCCTACCCAGTGTGGGTATGAGCATGAAGTGTAGAGTTGGAGTTATTTATGGTGAAGAAGCTCTACTATACTCTTTTCCAGAATTTCATCCATTCAGGTCTGATAGAGTCCAGAGATTCTACAATGAAGTTTTACCTGAGTTCTTAAAGAATTATTATCAGCAATTAATTGCTGTTAAGCCCGAGTTAGCTAGTGAAGATGAGGTCCTACTATACCATGACCTAGATTACGTCAACTTTGTTAAGAAGAAGTCAGAAGCTAGTTATGGATATCTAGACTATGGAGATACACCTGCTTTCAAGGGGTGCTATGAAGCATCACTCTATGTAGTTGGCTCAACATTAAAGCTTGTGAGAATGATAATTCAAGGCATAATAGACCATGGTTTTAATCCTGTAGGTGGACTACATCATGCTAGAAGAGATAGAGCTGGAGGCTTCTGCATCTTTAACGATGCATCTGTAGCAATTAAATACCTAACTGAAATAGTTAAGCTTAAGCAAGTATTGTATGTTGATATTGACGCACATCATGGAGATGGAGTTTTCTACGATTACTACTTCGATAAGAATGTTATAATAGCGGATATACACCAAGATGGTAGAACACTATATCCTGGGACGGGTTTCAGTCATGAGAGAGGCGGAGGCGAAGCTGAGGGGACTAAGCTGAATATTCCATTAATGCCTGGAGCAGGAGACGAAGAATTCATAGAAGCATGGGAGAAGGTTGAAGAATTCATAGATAAGTTTAACCCTGAGTTTATAATATTGCAAGCGGGAGCTGATGGATTAGCTGGAGATCCATTAACAGGGTTAATGTATAGTGAGAGAGTTCACGAATATGCTACATCTAGACTTCATAAAATGTCTGAGGAGAAATGTAATGGTAGGTTATTGGTACTGGGTGGTGGAGGATATAATAGAGAGAACATCTTGAAAGCTTGGAAAGCAGTCTTGTCAAGTCTATTGAGCCAGCCGCGGTGAGATTGCCGACCTAGTATAACCTAAACAAATAGCAGAGATCTTCTTCTCGACCCTGATCTTCTAGCTCTTACTCTACCTTAATCTTAATCCCCCTGATCTTCTTCTTTGCAATTACTTCTAGTACTCCATCCTTGTACCTTGCTCTCACACTCTCTGGCTCAATCTCTACTGGTAGTCTTACATGCAGCATGTATTTACCTTCTCTTATTTTTCTAGCGGGTGAACGACATGGCGCCTCAATCTTCAAGTAGTCTTCTCCAACGGTGAGGTCTATCTCTTCCTTATCCGTTCCAGGCATATCAGCTGTAACTATCAATTCATCCCCAGATTCGTAAACATTATGGAGCGGTGTTATACATCCTCTCATAGCTTCCAATCCTTTAATTCTCATATAGAATTCTTCTTCGAGGTTTCTTAATTCTTGTTCTATCCTCTTAAACTCATCTAGCATTATTTTCCAGAGAGCTCTTCTATAAGCCATACCATACACCTCCTAAAGGTATACTGCAGGAAGTTCTAGTTCACGAGATTTCTGTACATCCTGCATAGCTTGGCTAGTCCTACGCATTAGATCTCTAAGCCTTAACTTTAATTCTTCTGCACTCTCAAGTAGCGGCTTTATATCTATACTTATTGATAAGAGTTTTGACAGGTATTTCAATACCTCAGCAGCAGACCCGGGGTCAGGATAATTAAAATGTGCTTGTGATAAGATAAGCAGCGCATTAAAATCCTTCCTTATACTTTCTCTTAGGATCATTCCTTTAACTCCAGTGATATAACCATCCGTGAAAGCCTCAACACCATCGATTCTTAATGCATCTTTTGAGATCCTATCATTGCTTCCAAGAACGTATACTTTCGGTACATCAATATTTAATCTTCCAGGTTCGGGCATCCCCGTCAAACTAACTATCATTCTAGCTTTCTTAGATATAGCCCATTCAATTATCTTCTGGCTTAAAGGTCTAACGATTGGTAAAGGTATGGGTATCTCAGATAAGATTACAACTATGTTGTCTCCACTGTATAATCTAATCAGATCTAAAACTTTTCCATTCTTTACAGATATTATTGGAGGTAGAGCATCTGATTCTACATAGCCTACTTCCCTCATTTGGAGCTTATCGGTTAAGAATGAAGCTGCAATGGTTCCAACCAAACCGACGTCAGGGAAGCCCTCAATAATTATTATTCCCTCTTTTATAGGTTCGACTTCTACTACCCTAACCAATTCTCCTAGCTCTTCTGACATACTAAAAACTACAGGTTAAAGCAGAAGATAAACTTATACTGTCAAACATCCTGAGGATCTACAAAAATAGCTTAATTTACAGGATTATCTTGACCATGTTTATCTTAATAATTTCACCAGCTAGTCTGGCGCAGGCGGGATGAATCCGTCTCTCATCATCATGTGTACTAGTTCTCTTGCACTCTTTATGGTATTATAAGCTTTTTCATAGAGTTCATCTTCACTCATCTTAACCCTTGCTATACCTAGCTCTATCGCTTTCATACCAACTGCAGTGGCCTCCCTAGGATATACCTCCCAATCCTCCATTGTAGGTATAATGTAATCTTCCGATAAGCTTTTTTCTTCTGCTATTCTAGCTAGCTCGCTTGCAGCTGCAATACACATCTCATCCGTGATAGTTTTCGCTCTAACATCTAATGCTCCTCTAAATATTCCTGGAAAACCTAGGGAATTATTTACCTGGTTTGGGAAGTCAGATCTGCCAGTCGCTACTATCTTTGCACCAGCTTCTTTGGCTTCCCAAGGCCATATCTCAGGTATAGGGTTAGCGCATGCGAAGACAATAGCGTTATCAGCCATTGCTTGAACCCACTCCTTCCTTATTACTCCAGGTCCAGGCTTAGACATTGCTATGACTACGTCGGCTTCTTTCAATGCTTCTGGAATACCTCCCACGATTCTATCACGGTTAGTCTTTACTGCTAAATCATACTTCCATGGATCACTAAATTGTAGTTTATCAACGTCTTCTCTCTCTGCATACAGTAATCCCTTGGTATCAACGATCCTCATCTTTCCGGGGTCTACTCCAGCCGAGATGATTAGTCTCGCAATAGCAACGTTAGCGGCTCCCGCTCCAATCATAGCTACAACCACATCATTTATCTTCTTACCAACGATCTTTAAAGCATTTATTAAAGCTGCAAGTGTTACCGTAGCTGTACCCTGCTGGTCATCATGCCATACAGGGATATTCATCTCCTTCCTTAATCTCTCTAAGATATAGAAGCATTTTGGCTTCTCAATATCTTCTAGATTTATTCCACCGAAGCTTGGTTCAAGAGCTTTAACTACCTTAACAATCTCTTCCGGATCCTTCACGTTTAAAACAATTGGGAAAGCATCTACACCGCCCAAGTACTTGAATAATAATGCCTTACCCTCCATTACAGGGAGGCCTGCTTCAGGCCCAATATCACCTAAACCTAAAACTCTTGTTCCATCACTCACCACAGCAACAGTATTAGCTCTATTGGTATATTCAAAAACTAAGTCGACGTTATTCTTGATTGCTTTACATGGCTCAGCAACTCCCGGGGTATACCAGATTGCAAAATCATCATAACTCCTAACTGGAACCTTTAATGTAACTTGGATCTTGCCTCTATAGAATGGATGATACTTCATAGCAAGCTGTGCAGGAATCTGAGCTTTTCTTAATAATTCTTCTTTAGCCAAAAACCGAGCCTCCTAACATAATCTGGGGTAAAATACGTATTGAGTCTCTCTTAAGTATTTCCCTGTTAGGTATACGTCAGACGACATATTCATACTGAAAAAACATAAAAGATAAGAATTTAGAGCATAAGTAGAGAAAATTGAGTGGAAGAAGCTCTAGGATATCAGGTTTCTATAAGTTAAGTATCGAAGAAAGATTGAAGGTCGTATCGGAGTTTGCAGGTTTAAGTAATGAAGAAATCGATCTACTAAAGAAGTATGGGGCATTAGATATAGGAACAGCTAATAGAATGATAGAGAATGTAGTCTCAACTTACCAGCTACCGCTTGGCATAGCTGTAAACTTCCTCATAAACCATAAAGACTATCTTATACCAATGGTTATCGAAGAACCATCGGTAGTAGCTGCTGCATCCAATGCTGCTAGAATGACTAGAGAGGGGGGAGGAGTATACACATCAAGTACTGGACCATTAATGATAGGTCAGGTACAGCTAGTTAAAGTTCCTCAACCTTCAATAGGGAGACTTGAAATACTCAAGAGGAAAGACGAGATTCTAGAATTAGCTAATCAATGTGACCCAGTACTAGTAAAGCTTGGAGGAGGAGCAAGAGATCTTGAGGTAAGAATAGTGGAAAGTAAAGCTGGAGTTCTGCTTATAGCTCATTTAATAGTAGATGTTAGAGATGCTATGGGAGCGAACGCAGTGAATACTATGGCTGAAGCAGTTGCACCACGCCTCGCCTCGATAGCAGGTGGATCTTTTAGGCTAAGGATAATATCAAATCTAGCTGATAGAAGAATTGTTAGAGCATGGACAAAAATGCCTGTAGAAGCTGTAGGAGGAAGAGATGTTGCAGAAGGAATAATGGAGGCTTGGGCTTTCGCTGACGTTGACCCATATAGAGCTGCAACGCATAATAAGGGGATAATGAATGGAGTTGATGCTGTAGTAATAGCTACTGGAAATGATTGGAGAGCGGTGGAGGCAGGAGCTCATGCATATGCATCTAGAGATGGAAGATACCGACCTCTAAGTAGATGGGAAACTGATGGAGATTATCTATACGGGTCTCTAGAGATGCCTTTAGCTGTAGGTATAGTTGGTGGAGCAACTAAAACCCACCCTATAGCTAGGATCTCGTTAAAAATACTAGGTGTAAAAACAGCCCAAGAACTAGCAGAAGTAATTGGTGCGGTAGGCTTAGTCCAGAATCTCGCAGCACTTAGAGCCTTAGCTGCTGAAGGAATACAGGCTGGCCACATGTCGCTCCATGCAAAAAATATTGCTGTTATGGCTGGAGCAATAGGTGATGAAATAGACCTTGTAGCAGAAGAAATGGTTAAAGAAAAGACTGTAAGGCTTGATAAAGCTCAAGAGATACTTAATAAGATAAGAGCAAGCAAGAAATTCTGAATCCCCATTTTCACCGTAGTCTAGAATATTTTTTATCTAGATTAGATAACAGTTAGTAGCGTGTATAAAGTTAATCTTCGACTAGGAAGTTATGAGAAAGGAGATACTCAAGTTGAGAGGATATAGTAGCGATGAAACCCAAAGTGAGCTGGGTGTAAACGACGTCTGAGAAGATATTGATCATTCAATTATCTTAAACAATATTCTCCTCAAGAAAGAGAAGGTCGAGGTTAGAGAGTACCAGGTGAAGATAGTCGAACACTCTATTGGAAAGAATAATTTAGTTATCTTACCTACAGCTTTAAAGAAAACAATAATAGCTGTTACCTCTCTGAATACCATCTACATAGTCAGCCAAATAGTAGGATTCTAGACATGGCCCCCCAAGCCTCTGGTAAATCAGCATAGAGAAAGATTTATCTGGCTCCTAAACATGGACCCACAGCAATTAAAAGTTTTAACTGGTGAAACAAATCCTGAAGAGAGGAGATTATGGTAGAGCGATCTAGAGAATGGATTAAGGCTAGAAGATTTTCAGTCTACTGATATTTGACGAAGCTCACAGAGCTAAGAAGGGCTATGCATATACAAATATGCTCAACACTATGTTAGCCATTGCAAGGATACCTGCATACTCGCAATAACAGCTTCTCCAGGAGGAAGCATAGATAGAGTTAGAGAGATGGTAGAGAATCTTTTTGTTGAGAATATAGCCTACTGCTCAGACTACGATGAAGATTTTTCTCCATACATCTACAAGGTCAAGGTAGAGTATAGGATGTTAGAGCCCCAAGAGCTATGAAAGATATGTTAAATTAATTAAAGAAATGCTTGAAGATTCTTAAGAGAGCTTGGAGAAGCTGACTTAATTAAGAATTATTACAAAAAAGTTTCTAGAAAAGACTTACTGAAGGTTGGGGAGCCCTCCATGAAAAGATTAAGTCTGAGAAGAACTAACATGTTAGAGGTTTATCTTGGAATCTACCACTCACTCAGGATACAGCTCTAATCCTACTACATGCATTAGAGCTTCTACTATCTCAAGGAGCTTATAAGCCTAAGAGATTCTTAATGAGCTAGATAGCATCCGAGAAGAAGTCTCATAGAAGGTTGATGAAAGATTCTAGATTTCAAGGTTTAATGAATATACTTGGAGGAGAATTTGAAGAGCATTTTAAAATTCAAGTATTAATTGAAGAACAAGATAAGCAGTTCAATCTGGAACCTCATAGCAGAGTTATCGTCTCAACACAATATAGAGATACAACTGAGCCTACAATAAATATTTTAAAAGCTTGAAATTTTAAGGCAGAGATATTCGTTAGACAGAGGGAAAAAAAATAAAAACCCCATCTATATGAGTAGGAGAAAGCAATCACAAATACTAAAGAGATCCAGAGAGGGCTCAATACATACTCTCTTATCTACAAGTATCGGTGAAGAGGGCTTAGACATCCCATAATGTAGCTTAGTCATATTTTAGGAGTCAATATCATCCAAGATAAGATTCATTCAAAGAAGAATTGGTCGAGTAAGGGCTTGGAGATGTATAGATGTATAATATTAATAACTAAAAGAAACTCTAAAAGTACCTCGTTACATTAAGAAATTTAGAGAAGCTGCTTCTACCAGTGTTAAGTCTAGGGTCAGTTTATTGAAATTTTCTAGGATAATTTATAAGAGAATTCTAAAATCAGGTGGATAAGGGTCTTCTTAGAAGATCCCTCCTTGAAGAGTTAAGTTGCGATGGATATGATGTTAGCGAAATTAATAGATCTTTGAAGAAACTGTTAAAGCCTCAGAGATTATATGAAGAAGATGGGAGGATTTATACTATTGAGAGACGTAAGCTTGAAAGATCAAGGAGGTTAGGTGAAGGATTAAGAAAATTAAAGATACTTGTTGAAGAAATCTGTTCCGGTAAGATTGAGGTTTTAGTTAATGAGAAATGGCGTGCAGTAATACCTAATTGAGATGACCAATGAGCTGATATCTTTAAAGAAAAACTCTGAATACGTTGTTGTAGGCAAACTTCTAAATGTAGAAGGAAGGCTACATCTCCGCTTGCATGGAGTAATCAGGGAATTGTGATAAAGAAAATAAATAATTAACATACGATGAATTTTTATGAGAATAGATTTATCTTGAGATGATAATCCTAAGAGGAAGAGCGCTATATTAAGTTATCAGAAAGGTAGAAAGTTTGAAGGGCAGGTTAGAAGGCCACTAGAATCTAGAGGCTGGCTAACATTAAGAGTTGCTGGAAGCAAGCCTTTAGACTTAATCGCTTTAAAGAGTGGCTCTATTCTCCTGATCGAATGTAAGTATAGTTCAAGAATTAGCGAGAGGGATAAATCTAAGTTGATTGAGATGGCGAAGGTCTCTGCTGGTAAACCAATACTTGCATTAAGAAGAAATATGAATGTAGAATATGTTTAATAAACTTAGAAGATGGAGCTCAATTCAATCCTAGAATCGTATCCTTAAATTACTCTAAACTTCTTAAACAATTATAATATGCTTCAATAAGTATTGTTTGAGGGTTTTGAGGCTTAGCTTAGAGAAGAAAGGAATTAGAGTATTAGGTTTGGCTGAAAGCTTTAGGAAAGGTTCTAGTCAAGATGCT
>CAZKRR010000010.1:0-23673 GCA_964555135.1 uncultured Nitrososphaeria archaeon | reverse complement strand
ATTTCTATAAATTTCTTATCAATAACATATTAAGAATAAAATCTTTTAAAGATGTAGGCTCATATAATCTCTGAAAAGTTGAGGGGATAACATGGCCCAGATAGTTAAGTCACCTATTACTATAGGTTTGATAATATTGGTATTGGTTTTAGCAGGTGTTGCCGGCCTATTAGCAACTAGACCGCCCCAACAGTTTATTACAACTAAGATTGAAACTACAACAATAACTGTTACTGCTCCAGGAGCTGTAAGTACTGTAACAATGCCTGGCACGGTGTCGACTATTACTGTTACAGAGACTCGCCCTCCAGCTCAGATAGAATATGTTATTGGTTTTGCTATGGCGGTAAGTGGCCCATATGCAGTTGATGGGCCTGTTAGGAGGGATGGGGGAATCCTAGCTATGGAACATATAAATAAGTATCTTGAGTCTATTGGTTCGCCGATAAGGTTTAGGTTTGTTCATGATGATACTAAGGGTGCTGCTGCAGACGCTTTAAAAGTTATACAGAGTATGTATGCTGCTGGGATAAAAGTCATTGTTGGACCATTCTCTAGTGGAGAAGTTAGAGGTGTAATGGATTTCGCTAACACTAATAAGATTGTAATAATATCTCCATCTTCCACAAGCCCATTACTTGCTGTTCCAGGAGACTACATCTTTAGAACGGTTCCTACAGACTTATTCCAAGCAGAAGTTGTAGCGAAGGTTATGAGTGATCAAGGGATAAAGAAAGTCGCAGTTATGGCTAGAGGTGACGACTATGGTAAGGGTCTTACGGATGCTTTTGAGAAAGTCTTTACGCAAAAATATAATGGTAGAGTCTTAAAACTAATCTATACTGTTCCTCAACCTGATTATGCTTCTGAAGTAGCTAGGTTAAGCTCAATGGTAGCAGAATTAGGTGCGGATGCATCTACAGCAGTATTCATAATAGCTTTTGAGGATGATGGATTAAATATTATTGGACATGCGAGATTAGACCCTGTTCTAAGCAGGGTTAGATGGTTTGGGAGTGAGACTCTCAGAAGACCTGCAGCATATCTCCCAGAACCTGATGGTAAAGCAAGTAAAGATGTTGCTGACTTCCTAGCTAAAGTTAAGTTGACAGGCGTATTCGCTAGCCCTAGGGGGAGCCCTCTAGCATCAGTATTTGAGCAAGAATATACTGCAAGATTTGGTAGAAGCCCTTCACCCTACGCCTACTTTACATATGATAGCGTATGGCTTGCTGCTTTAGCAATATTATTCTCAGGGAAATATGATGGTGAAGCAGTAGCTAAAGCTCTACCAGTAGTTGGTGGACATTTCATTGGAGTTACAGGATATAAGACATTTGATGAAAATGGAGATGCCGCAGGGGCAGACTACACAATATGGCAATATACATTTGATGGTACAAAATATAAGTTTGAAGACATCGGCGTATGGAGATATCCTGCTGGAGTAACTGAATACTACAAGTAGTATCGAAGAAATACAATGATGCTCAAAGTTGAAAACCTCTACAAATTCTTCGGAGGATTAGCTGCAGTTAATGGAGTCACCCTCCAAGTCGGTGAGGGAGAAATAGTTGGACTTATAGGCCCTAATGGTTCAGGTAAGACAACCTTATTCAATGTAATATCTGGAGTATACAGACCTGATAGAGGAGCGATATACTTTAAAGGGAGAAGAATAGATGGATTGAAACCTCACGAGATATATCATCTAGGGCTTGCTAGAAGCTTCCAGATCCCTAGAATATTTAATAAAGTAACGATTGCCGAGAACCTGATGCTAGCTCCAAAGGGTCAGAAAGGTGAAAAACCTCTCTATGCACCTATACATAGAATCTGGCATCCAGAAGAAAGAATATTAGCTGAGAAAACAGGGAGACTGCTTGAGACTCTTAACTTAAATTCTGTTCACAGGTCTTGGGCGACAGAGGTCTCTGGAGGTCAGATGAAGTTAACGGAAATAGGAAGAACATTAGCCTCCGGAAAAGTTGACTTAATCTTACTAGATGAACCAACTGCAGGTGTTGCCCCACTCCTAGCCCATGAAATATTCAGATTCATCAAGAAGATTAGAGAAGAATATAATGTAAGTTTCTTTATAATAGAGCATAGGCTAGATATGTTGTTCGAATATGTTGATAAAGTACTAGTAATGCATCAGGGAAGAATAATTGCTGAAGGTTCTCCTTCAGCAGTAGTTGAGAAAGCTGAAGTTATAGAAGCATACTTAGGTGAAAGTTAGATGAAGACAGAAATATTAATGTTAGAGAAAGTTTCAGGAGGTTATGGTAAACTTCCGATAATATTTGATGTAGAGCTTACAGTTTACGAAGGTGAGACGCTAGCAGTTATTGGGCCCAATGGCTCGGGGAAAAGTACATTAATGAAGATCGTCGTTGGTATAGCTTCACTCCATAAGGGAAGAATATTCTTTAAAGGAGAAGAAATATCTTCAGACCCAGCTTACTTGAGAATTATGAGAGGACTAGGATATTTACCGCAAGTAGATAACGTCTTTCCACATCTTACAGTTGAAGAGAATCTAGAAATGGGTGGATACAATCTAATTAAGAATATACTTAGGGAGAGAATTAAGATGGTATATAATCTGTTCCCAGAGATATTTGAGAAGAAAGAACAGAAAGTTGGAACATTGAGTGGGGGCGAAAGACAGATGGTCGCAATAGGTAGAGTCTTGGTAAACGATCCAGATTTAATTATACTAGATGAGCCTTCAGCAAGTCTGGCACCAAAACTTGTCTCTAAAATCTTCGAGAAGATCAGAGAGATAAAGAATTTGGGTAAAACGATCATTTTAGTAGAGCAACATGCAAAGAAAGCATTAGAAAATTCTGATAGAGGAATTGTTATGCGAGGAGGAAAGATTGTATTAACAGGTAGTGGAGAAGAACTATTAGCGTCGAAAGAATTAAGGCAAGCATTTCTAGGAGCATAATCAATGAATCTAGTGTCAATGTGAAAGCTAACCAGCGAAAACTACTAAATATTGTTTTCATTAACTTTCTCCTGTCTTTTAGTGCCAGTATTGAACCGTCTTAATAATATTTCATATAATGGGGTCTTGACAGGTTTCTCGGGAATCATCCCCTGAGACCTAAACATTAAAACCAGAATTATCAGTAGACCGATCATCATGTATCTGAAGTAGCTTATATCGAATCCAATTCTAATGCCTAATAGCTCAAGCATAGAAGCTTGAGAGAATCTTTCAAATAATGAGAGCAAAACGGCTCCTACTACTGTTCCTACATTGTTTCCAACCCCACCTAAAAGAACCATAGCTAATATAAAGAATGTAAATGGAGGTACGAAGTCGTCTGGAAAGACTGCTTGTGAATAGAATGTGTATAAAGCTCCAGCCAGACCAGCAATACCTGAACCGATAGTTAAAACTAATGCTCTAACCTTGATAGGGTCTTTTCCGAAAACAGAAGCTACTAAATCATCATCTCTAACTGCTTTTAAAACTCTCCCCAGAGGGGAGTTTAGAAAACTCTCTAGTAGTAAAAATACTATGACCGCGATTATCATGCATATGCTTGAGTAAATAAGGCTTGCAAGAGGTTTAGGTTCAAACCATATAAGTGGTCCAGGAATCCCGCTTATACCAAAAACTCCTCCTACTATTGGCTCATACGTTCTTACAAATATTCTCATAGCTTCACCGAAAATTAGTAGGGTTATTGCAAGAAAGTCTTCTCTTAAAGATATTGCTGGGTAGCTTGCAAGATACCCAAGAACCCCTGAAATTATTATCGCTAGGATTGTCGTTAGTATAAATATTGAGATTGTTAATGGTGGATTTTGTATAGCGTAAGATGTTCGCATAACCGCTGTTTTAGCATCAAATGGATTTACAGCTCCTATAATTGGGTCATATACTAGAATAACTATTCTAGCTGCTACTATAGCACCCATAAAATAGAATAATGTCTTACCAAGGTTAGGAATCCCTGTGAAACCATACTCAATATTTGTACTTACTGATAACATTATGTATATTGATAGATACATTATCAAACTACTTATGAGGATGATTAATCCCGAGGGATCTGTTATCATCAACATCACCTAAGTAATGCGGGAGGCTTCCTAACCAAGAGTGTTATAACTATTACTCCGTAGGGTATGAGAGGCTTATACGCAGGATCTATGTTGAATAAGCTGTTTAGAAACCACATAACCATATTCTCAGAATACCCTATTATGAAGCCGCCTAAAACCGTCTGCCATATACTTGTGAAGCCGCCTATAATAGAAGCAGAGAAGACCCATAAAAGCATTCTCCACCCAGTCTCAGGGTTTATGCTAGTATAATATGACCATAAGACGCCAGCTAAACCTGCAGCAAATCCTGCAATTAACCAAGCTATCCTTCTTATCTTCCATACTGGGATCCCAGACACTAAAGCTAGTTCTGGATTGCTTGCTATAGCTCTCATACCCTTACCAATCTTCGTCTTACTAATAAGCGAATAGAGAAATCCAATGAATAATACAAATAAGGCTATTGAGAGTAGGTGGAGATTCGTAACTGCACCATGTCCTAGATAGAATAAAGGTTGTTGAGAGAATCTTGAACTTAGGAATAGCAAATCTCCGATATCTGCATACAAAGACATCAGATATCTTAAGAAGAGACCAACACCTATAGATGCTACGAAAAGCTGTAATGGTCTAGCACCCCTCTTATAGAGAGGCTTATAGAAGACTTCGTCTGTTGATACAGCTACAATACTAGCCACTCCAGCGGCTGCTATCAATGCTAAGATGGGGTCTAAGCCGATTAGTGTTAAGATTGCACCCACGTATGCTCCTATAGTTATATATTCTGCGTGAGCAAAGTTAGCTATCTTAGTAATGTTGAAACTTAATGTCAAACCTACAGCAGCAGTAGAATAAAAAACTGATACTAAGAGAGAAGATACTACTTGTCTAAGAGCTTCTTCAATTATTAACATGGTACATTATCAGAGATTGCATGTGGGATATAAATCTTTTAATAGAGTATATGACGAAAATGCTTAATCTACCATCGATTAAATGAGCCGTTGCTACATCATGGTCGCAGTGTATTCAATCTCTAAATATTATAGTAAGCCTAAGAGGAAGAATGTGAAGTATGTTATTATCCAGAGTACTGCAGCCACAGTCATGGAGGTTTGGTATGTTTTCATAAAGCATCTAGATATGAATAATAGTGTTAGCCCCCAGCTTATAGGTGAGAACATTGAGAAGATCTGGGTTACAGTAGATGGTCCAACATTAAGCCAGACAGCATTTAAGTATACATTATAATTTATCGTCATCCACTTTCCAGTAGCTAGCTCTAATCTATCTAAAGTCTTTTCTACTCCTTCTTCAACCCACTTGATATTACTCATATTGAATACCGTCTTAGATTCTTGGATTAGCCTCTCTATCTCTTCTACACTCTCAACTCTCCAATCCACTATCTTCATGTCTGGTGTAACTCTATAAGCTCTAAGATATCCTATACTAATTGCCGGTGAGCTAATAGTTACAATGCGTTGCTCTACATATCCTGTAAAGGATCCATTGTATACTGTAACATCTTGAAGTTCAGTATCTACTATTATGTATGGTGCTTTAGGTTGAGTAATCATTATCGGGCTTATTACTGCAGTTGATATCAACATAACTATGAAAGAGTTGAAGATGAATGTTATTAGAGCGCTCGTTTTCGTATCTTCTCTCTTAATAAAATATAGTGCGAGCCTTGAAACAATAAATATTATTGCTATAGCCATCCCAGTATAGATGATTCTAGAGAGGAGTAGCTGGGAAAAGGTTGGGAAGGGTAGTCTAGCCCCCTCAAAACCGCTCAGCATAAACTTTGCTTCAACTTTCTCTTCTATGAAGAATGAAGATAGAAACGTTAATACTGTGATCGATACAGCTACAAATACTATGCCAGATATTAACTTCTTCTTAAGCTCACCCCTACCAGATAAAATAGATTCAACGAGCCTCCCAGGCATAATAAAGCTAAGAATATCCATCTACTCTCCCTTCCAGGCAAGCCTTATGGAACATTACTGAGAAGAACTAAGTAAAGCTTCATATAAGGTTTTTACATCTGTCTCTAAGTAGGTTACTTATATATCTTCCTAGTAAATGTGAAGACTATCATAGCTATAAGCATCGATAATATTACGTTATGGATGAATATTTGGTGGTATTCTTCTAACTCTTCAGCCTGGGTGATGCTTGGTGTTGAGGGGACTTCAGTTATATTATTCTGAAGGATGGTTTCTGCGTATCCTCTTAGTGTTTCTTCTGTTACTCTAGAGGTAGCTAACGTAGTTATTAAAGGCTTATACTCAGCTCCCACGGTACTCGCTGTAAAACCTAGGAAGATAGACGGCATATAATATACTATGATTGAGAGAACGACTGCTAATAAGATTATCTTCACCATCTTCAATTCAACCCACCACGTATCTGTTCACCCTATTGATAAGTCTAGAAACTAGATCAACTACTCTAAACTCTAGAACAGTAGGATACAGATAACAAATACTGTAATCTACGCTTCTAGCAAATAGTTTAAGTTCTTCTCTCTTTAAGATTATTCTCTGGAGAGTGTTTACCTCTCGAGTTGCTGAAGGATTCAACCTAGGTTTATCAATATTATCCATTTTCACCATTCTCTACGCCTCCAGATCTTCACTGTCTCATACCATGAAACGATCATCGAAGCTAATGAGAATGTTAAAGCATAGACATCTAGGTTTGGATGATGGTTTAATACATAGAGTAGGGTGAGAGAGGTAAAGAATACTGCATAGAATAGGAAGCGGGGTAGAAATCTTCCACCAACTATTATAAACATCTTTAGTACCCCAACATCCACTTTCTCTGAAACACTATATCTCCCAAATTCATCTTTAACAACTATCCTCATATCTTTAAGCTTCTCAAGATGGTGATGAGCAATACTAGGGCTAGAGAACCCTAATTCTCTCTGAACTTCTCTAACACCAAGAGGCTTCCCCTTCTTCAACAAGAGCAGGTATACTTGTAGAGTCTTACCTCTCAGATCATAAAGTTCTTCCCTACTCATCCTAACCTTAGAGAAATCAAATCAACTATTTATAAACATATAAACATCCTCTAAGCTGAACTTAAGCACCCTTCGTTTTCGTTATAGATAATTATTCTATCCTTAGGCTGGTAGGGTATCTTTTCTTCGAGTAATCTCGAAAGATTCTCTTACAATCTTTTCTACAATGGGATAGTCTTACTTCAACATCCTCAGAATCAAATTTTCCTTCATAGAATCCCAAACATGTAAAGCCCATGCATGACGAAACCATTCACCTATTCTTTCTGATATCCTCAGCATAGCCTTCTCTAAGTCTGCTACTGTCCACCCTCCTCTCTCTTCTACTTTCAATAAGATATCTGTTAAGCTGAAATATATTGTGAGAGCTTTTAAACATTCTTCAGCAGCTTTGTATAGTTTCTCACTTAATTGTATAGAGTCTTTCTCCAGCATAGACTTTCCATCTATAAGATATTTCTTAAAAAGCTCTAATCTAGCCTCGATTATTATGTCTGGGTCTAACTTGATAGTCTTTCTTAAAACTTCTATTATAAGGTCTTCTGGATCTAATCCTCTTTTCTTAATCTCTTCAATCATCTTCTTTGAAATCATTATGGAGCTACTCAAGGAATAAAATCTATAACTTGGCTAGTATAACCTCAACTTAATAAATGTATTAGAGAAACATGATCTAGCCCTAATGAGAGATAAACCAAGTAACGTTTTCACTTAATACTGGCTTAGAGATAACAGCATAAGCATTAATAGGTAATTGTATTTGATGGTTATCATAGATATGACGGTAGCGAAGATTATCGGCTTAGTAGTTATACTCCTATCTATAACGTTCGGGGTATTTTATGTATTATGGTTTTTCGGTTTTCTTCCAATAGATCCTGAGCTTGCAGTGAGGATCCCAGTACTAGTAATTGTTCTCGGAGCATGTTTTGTAGCTGCATGGATTGGATACATAATGGTTACATCCCCAGGACCTATATCCTCTAAACCAAATAACCAGCTATCAATGATGTGGCTGGCATCTTATTTCTAGTAATCAGTGTATTATTCCCCTGTAACTACTAGGCGGTAGTATATTGCTTCTCCAGCTGTTGGAGATTTTCTCTTAATCTCTATTATGTCTCCTGGTTTAGCTCCTAGTTCTCTAACTACTGGGTCTGAGACTAGGATGTATGGTAGCTGCTGGGGTTGGACGCCATATCTAGCTAATACTTCTCTTGCTTCCTCTGGGCTTAATATTCTATGTTGTGGAACAAGCTCATGTTCAAGTATAGATATTCTATGAGGTTCAGGCTTCTTCGATACTTTTTCTTTTTTCTTCCCAGTCTTCGACATGGTAGATCACTCTAGGAAGAATTGAAGCTGTTAATAAACTATATATTATCTAATCTATTTTACGAGGCTGTATAATGCATATTAACAATTACTTATTGATGTTCTATGATGCTAGCCGCTTCTCTTACTACTCTTCTCTATGATCTCTCTTACAATCTCATCTCTTGTTCTACCTTCAGTGGTTACTCCAAGGCTTCTAGCAATCTCTATAATTTTTTCATCACTCTCATCTCTTAGAGATTTTTCTTCAGCTTCTCTCTCAAGCTCATCATAGAAGTCTCTTGAAGCTCTCTCAAATTCTCTCCTAGCTTTACCTAATGCTTCAGCAATCTTAGGAATCTTCTCGGGAGCCCATAAAACAAATACCATAATGATCAAAGCTATGAAAAGCCACTCAATACCTTCAATAGCCATACCAACCCTCCAAAACATAATCAAATATTTCTATCTATCAACTATCAAAGATAATCAACTTATAAGCTTAACCATGAAAAACTGATCCTGTCGGCTAGGTAATACTCCTCCCTGAGTTTTATTATTATCTGTAGTTTTCTTATTATTGCTATTGTGGATGCATAGTCTTCTATTGACTTAATCTTCAAAGTATTTATATTGTTGTAGAATCTCCTAGTCCTCTGCTTCAAGTATCCAGAGAAACTCTCAACAACATTCCTTACACCGAATCTTTGATAAAAGTATAAGCCTTCACAATTAATGGGTAGTTGTTAAACCTGCACAGGCTGGATACCTTCTCGAGGATATAATCCAATATATGCATAAGAGAATAGAATAGAAACTAGGCCATAGACATAAAAAGAAAAAGTAAGTAAAAGTTGACGGGATCCATAAAAATGCAATGCCCTTTTGAAGCCTATCTGTACGTAAAATAAAACGAAACTAAGATATCAAATATCTTTTGGCGACTCAAGCCTAAGATTAAAAACAGAATCTTAGAATTCTCAGTTACCTCCACGCTTTGATTTAGATTTATAGTGGGGTTATTAAGAGGGGAAAAACAATATTTAATATCCTATTTTCAGCAATATCTCTGCTTACATTTTTATTATCTTCATAGATGCCATGACTAAACTATGTCAGAAACATAGTGGTAGAATTGAATGAAAAATTACCATTACCAGTTTGTTTGAGATAGCGGGCCCGGTGGGACTCGAACCCACGACCCCCGGCTTTCCCGCTTCACTTGTATAGGAGGCCGGCGCCATGTCCGTGCTAGGCCACGGGCCCTCCGTATCCTAACATTTCTGCTTCTATGTTTTCTTTAGTATTTAATAGTATTTAGTTTTTAGGGATGGTTTACTAGATTTTGGGTAATTTATCATTTTAAGTTATTAAGCAGGTTAGTCTTATGGTTTTGTAGGTTTAGGGTTTATGGATGTTAGTGTTGTTTTTCCTTCTAAGAATAGGGAGAAGTATGTTAGAAAAGCTGTACGCACAGCTTTTAAGGCTAGACATGTTAAAGAAGTTATAATTGTTGATGGTGGGAGCTCTGATAATACTGTAGAGGTTGCTTTAAAAGAAGGTGCTAGAGTAATTATTCAAAGTAACTTGGTTTATCCTGGTAAAGGCGTAGCTATGAGGGATGGAGCATACTTTTCATCAGGAGACATAATAGTCTTCGTAGATATCGATATCACTAATCTTACACCACAATTCATTGAAAAACTCTACACACCTATAATTAGAGGAGAAGCAGAATTTGTTAAAGGATGTTTTGGAAGAGCTGCAGGAAGAGTTACAGAGCTTGTAGCTAAACCTCTCCTTAGAATGTTCTACCCTGAGTTAGCTAGATTCAAGCAGCCCCTGAGTGGAGAGATTGCAGGGTTGAGGAGAGTCTTCTATCAAGTAGAGTTTGAGGATGGTTGGGGTGTAGATATAGGTCTTCTAATAGACTTATACAGGAAAGGTGTAAAAATTGTTGAAGAAGATTTAGGGTTTAAGGAGCATGAGATGAAGCCTCTTCATGCTCTTACGGATATGGCTTATCAAGTAGCTGAAGCAATATTAAAGAGAGCTATCAGAGACATGAAAATAGATGAAGTCTGGGCTAAAAAGTACATCTCAACTATAAGTGAAATAGATTTAGGTAGAGCTGGATATGCATGAGATCTATAGTAATAGGTGGAGGTCATCTAGCATACTTTACAGTTGCAGCTTTAAGAGAAATAGACCCAAAAGGAAGAATAATAATCATTGAATTTACTTCTGAAAAAGTTGAAATGCTTAAGAAGACCTTTCCATATGCAGAAACAGTATTCTCAAGCATAGATAAGGTAGAAGAATACATTATTGAAAATCGTTCTTTAATAGATGTCCTCGTATCTGCAACAGATTCAGACGCCCTCAACCTAAGATATGCTAAGCACTCTATTAAGAATGAGGTACCAATAGTAATCGCAATCTTAAACAACCCTCTCAATGAACCAATATTCATAAAAGAAAAGATAAAGTATGTAATTAATCCCTACAAGACGATTACATCTAAAGTAAAAGAGATAGTAAACAAGTTCAGAGTCAACATGATATACGAATTCTCTAAAATTAATGCAGGAATATATGCTCTCAAGATTGAGGATGCTAAAATGTTACGTAAAGTCCAGAGTTTTATCTTAAAAAATGATTCACCCTTCTTCATAGTATCCGTTGACGATAGGGTGAGAGCTGGCTCTGTAGAAAATATACAAGTCGGTGATGTAGTATATATTTCTTGTCTAGATAAAGATATTAGAAGCTTTATAGAGAAGATTAGAGAGGGTGGAGGTTGACTCTAGAAGAATACTCTCTCATAATAAGAATAATATTTGCACTACTCTCAATAATCCTAGCAATATTCCTAGGTTCAAGGTTGAGAGAGATTATAACAAAGAATCTAAGTAAGTTCGGTCATGCTTTTGCTTCAAAATTCGCTGAGATTGTAAGATATTTCCTCATAATACTGGGAGCGGTCATAGCATTCAGTATTCTCAGTTTAGATGTAGTTGTATTAACAGGCATATCGATTGGGATAATCATAATCGTATTGATAAGTATGAGAGATGTATTTTCAAATTATGCAGGAGAAATATATCTAAGAGTTAGGAGACCATTCAATGAAGGAGACTTCATAAAGGTTGGGAGGATTTCTGGGAGAGTATTATGTATAAATAGTCAAGATGTAGAGCTTATATCTACCGAGGGAGAGCGGGTAATAATCCCAAATCAATTCTTCCTTAAACATCCAATAATAAATAAATCGTCAACAACGCCGATGTCGATAGAACTGAAGATTATTTTTAAAGAATCTACCCCTGAGGAATCCGAAGAGACCGTGATGGAAGCGTTAAATGAAGTTAGACCAGAGCTTTTTGAAGATCCTAGAATAATCTCAATCAATAAGACAGATACTAGAACAGAGGTTAACCTACTACTTCACATTGTAAACCAGCGGAAGATAAAATGGGTAATAAACAAGCTTTCTAGAGAATTCCATAGAAAAGGAGTCGAGATTGAAATCGAGTAAAGTTTTGGTGCTAGACCTTGACGGAACACTTACAAGAGGTGGAGAAGATAGAATATCTAGAGAATTAAGAAGTATGCTTTTACAGTTTAAGAAGGATGGATGGATATTAATACTTGCCACTGGAAGAGACAGAAGATATCTTGAATCCAGGGAGGATCTAGGAAACATATTTGATGGATGGGTCTGTGAATCAGGTGTTTCAATCTGGATTTTCTCGACAAGAGAATACCGAGTTCTAGTTGATGAAAGATGGTGCTCATTCATTAACGAAGTAGAGAAACTGGGATGTATTATCTCTAAGGAGAATACAGTGAATTTATCATGTAATGAGTGTCTGGAAAGTATTAGATTAATTGCTTCTAGATTTGGTATAAAATATAAGATTTTAAATAATAAAGGATCACTACTACTTTTACCTGAGAATATCGATAAATCTATTGGATTAAATGAATTATTGAAGTTTATGAATTTTAAGGGATTTGTAGCTGCAATAGGTGATTCAGAGATAGATGTTGAGATGCTTAAGAATGCTGATTTTAAGGCTGCACCCTCAAATGCAGACCAAGTTATTAAAGAAATAGTTGATTATCTATCTCCAGGAGAAGATGGTGAAGGAGTAATCGATATACTGAATCTTCTTAAACGTAGGTTTGTAGGAGATTGTTAAAGGTTTCGAGTTGATCAGATAGATTTTTTAAGAGTATGTTCATCCAGGTCATAATTATTGGTCTTTTTCTCTTTTTTTAGTCGTTTAGAAATTTCTTTTAAAACGGCGTTATATTATCTATCTGAGAGAACATGGTTAAGAAATACGAGCTTCAACCCCTACCATACAACTACAATGCTCTAGAGCCAATTATAATTGAAGAGATAATGCGTCTACACCACCAGAAACATCATCAAGCATATGTTAATGGAGCAAATGCAGCACTAGAAAGATTAGAGAAGAATAGAAGAGGAGAGAACCCAGAGAATGTTAGAGGCATACTTAGAGATCTCAGCTTTAACTTAAGTGGACATAGGCTCCATACAGTATTCTGGAATAACATGGCCCCACCAGGCAAAGGTGGAGGAAAACCTGGAGGAAGAATAGCAGACCAAATTGAGAAAGATTTCGGAGGATTTGAGCTATTTATGAAGCAATTTAGTGATGCAGCAAAGAATGTTGAAGCAGTTGGATGGGCTATACTAACATATGACCCAGAGATAGATTCCTTAATAATATATCAAGTGGAGAAGCAGAACTTTATGCATCCTCCAAGTTTACCACTCTTACTAACACTAGATGTATGGGAGCATGCTTACTACCTGCAGTATAAGAATGATAGATCGAGCTATGTAGACAACTGGTGGAAAGTAGTAAACTGGGATGACGTAGAGAAGAGATTCAGTGAAACTAGGGGTTAAAACATCTCTAAACTTTAATTTTATTAAAACCTCCCAATAAGTGAGTCTAGCAAAATTTCTAGAGAAAAATTATTCTAACCCCATTTACTCCCTCATTTTCTTAATCTCTCGAATATAGGCTTCAGGTATGCCTTTTTGAGTCAAACTATATTTAACAGAGAAAGGTTGAAGCTTAACGACTTCTCTTTTTACAAATTTCTTTCTCTGTAAAGTTTTGAGAGTTCGTGAAAGTGTTTTGGCATTAAGCCTAGGAATACTTCTGACGATCTCGTTAAACCTCGTAGGTCCATCTAGCAGTACATAGATAACAGCAAGCATCCACATAGACCTAATAATTTTTAAGGATTCGATAACTAGACCGAATTCTCTATTAATCCTTTTCATTTTTCCCACTCTCTTGTGGTAGATGCTGTATTATATAGCTGCATTTGTATACTAAATAGCAAAAGGTGAGTAAATTGTGCCATTATTAGAATTCTTGTCAGAGTATAACGACCTGGCTTCTTTAGCAGTTCGGATAGTTATCGGTGTGTTAATGATAATTCATGGGATGCCTAAGCTTGCTGGTCTTTCAAGAACTCAGATGCGTGAAGGAATGAAACAGGTAGGGGTCTCACCGATATTATTCGATCTCGTAGGCCTACTAGAATTTGTGGGTGGACTATTCCTACTTCTAGGATTGCTTACAAGAATCGTCTCAGTGTTATTCATTCTAGAAATGATAGGTACTATTATTCTGTATAATACAGTTTTGTGGAAGGCTCCTATTCCGCGTGGAGCATTTGAAGAAGCATTTAAGAGAACACACGGATATATGTTTGGATGGGAGCTTGATACAACGATTCTCGCATGTATGATTGTAACACTAATTCTAGGTGGAGGAGCATTTTCACTAGACTCATTATTAGGGCTATAAAATGAAAATAACAAAAATCTTTGGGGTTAGGAGATGTCTAAGATTTTCCCTCTAAATTTTAGTTCTCAGAAGACCTTGAAAATAACAACGAGAGGAAGACGTACTGGTCGACCTCATACTGTAAAAGTCTGGTTTGGAGTAGATGAGAAAGGTAGAATATTCGTATCTTCAGTGAGAGATAGAGATTGGGTTAAGAATATCTTAGTAAACCCAGAAGTCTTAGTTACAATAAAAGACGTTACAGTTAGGATGAAAGCAGTGGAAGTTGAATCAAGAGAAGACATTGAGGTTATCAAGAAGTTATGGAAGAAAAAATATGGTTTAACGGCTATGATAATGAGGATGCCTAGGAAAGATGGAGTAAGTTTCGAGCTTAAAGAGTTAGAATCACATGATTAATGTATGAGACCTAGCATACTTGACAGGGTCGACACCATGGGAAGGTGATACCCCTCCTAGAGAGCTTACTGAATTAATACAGAAAAATACTATAAAACCTTGTAGAGTCATAGATATTGGCTGTGGAACAGGGACAACTGTAATATATCTCGCAGAGATGGGATTTGAAGCATACGGTTTAGACATATCTGGCGTAGCTATCTCAAAAGCTGAAAAGAAAGCTTTCAATAAAATGGTTAGATGCATATTCTACAATATGGACTTCAGAGAAACCAGTACCGTCAAGAGGATCGGTGAATTCGACCTAGCTATAGATGTTGGATGCTTCCATAGTTTACATCCTGGTACTGATAGAATAAGATATCTTAATTCACTAAATACTATATTGGAGAAAGATGGAAAATATCTTCTATGGTGTTTTAAGAAGAGTAGTCTAGGCAGTTCCGGTCCACCTGGAGTAGAAGAAGATGAAGTAGAGAGTCTGTTCAAAGATAATTTTAAGATCATTGAAAAACATGTAATAGATACATCTGTTAGAATACTCTTCTTCTATTTCATGCAGAAAATAAAATAGATCGAACTATGGTCGATTCTGTTTATTAAATCTGAGTGAGAAAAGTTTTGTGACTAAAATGTGTTAGGATAGAGTATCGCCTTAATAATCGTCTAAATATTAAGTTGATTACTTGATATTAATATGATCCGGCTAGTTTATTTAATTATATTAAGCGTGTTTAATATAGTAATAGCGATTATTGCTCCTATTATTGTTGATATTAGGTTTACTGTATGGGTGTTGATGTATTTTACACCTTCTATCTGCACTGCAGCTGATCCACAGTGGATAGATGACTCTGTATTCTTACCACATACTCTACATCTATACTTAGCTTGAACTGTGGCCCCTAGAATACTATCAACAGTCATTCCAATCAGCCCTGATGAATATACTATTATTGCAGTTTCATAGAATGAGAGTCTTTTATCTATTGTAGAGCTTATAAGTGTAAGAGTAGTCATACCTATTAATCCACCTAGATATCCTAGGTGGGTTACTGCTCCAGGTGTGCCTGGCTTAACTCTCTTCATGCTTGTTATTAGCCGTGGCATTCTAGGGTGGAGTAAGCCTATCTCTGTTGCTAGAGTATCTGCAAATGCAGATGATAATGCTCCAAGGTATGCTGCAAGGAATATTTTCTGGTCTGTTGATAATCCAGATGCAACTGCCGCTACAGTCGCAGTTAACCCATTTGCAACAACATTTCTCCATCCTCTTACTCCATCTTCTTTATTCTCTAATTCTCTTACTCTTCTTACTCTAATCTTTGTGAAAACTACTGAGATTAGGTAGAATGTGATTAATGCTAGGAAGTATTCTCTTCCACCGAAGACATATACTAGGTATCCGACTATAAATGATGTGGCCACTCCTTCAAGGTCGACAAACTTAAATTTTATAGAGAGTAGGAAAATTATAACTAGCATTGTTAAGGCTTCAATATGGGTGAATGGGTTAAGATAGCTCAATTCAATTCACTTCTTCAAGTATCTTCTTAATCTTATCTGCATCATCTATCTTATATCTTACTTGAGTTTTCTTCTCTAAATCTCTTATGCTGACTTCGCCTGACTCTTCTTCAGATTTACCGATTATAAGCAGGTACTTGAAATTATTCTTTACAGCGTATTCTAGTGCAGATGTTACTTTCCTCTCCAATACATCGACTTCTAGCGGGATGTTTCTGCTCCTCAATATGTTTAACACCTTTGCAACATATTTCTTATCTACACCATGTATGTATGCTAGAAATATTTTAGGCCTTTTAGGGGTAATCTTAATATTCTTCTTCTCCATCATGTACTGCATTATTCTCGTGATCCCTATAGCACATCCGACTGCAGGTGTTGGTTTTCCACCGAATAATTCTACAAGCTTATCGTATCTTCCACCTCCGTTAAGTGAAACATCTACATCTGGTAATGATTGTTCAAATATGAAACCTGTATAGTATTCTAGACCTCTAGCCATTCCAGGCATAACATGTACTGGTGAGTCTACACCGCTTGTAATTGCTAACTCCACTATCTCGAGTAGGTTCTCCAAAGATTTTATAGCATTATCCCATGGAGAGAGTACATTCCTGATTTTGTTGAGAGCTTCTCTATCCACTGAATCTTTCTTCCACGTGATAAGTGGAGACTCAATAATTTCCCTGATAGATTTTATTGCTTCATCTCCTACATTTAAGCTATTCACAATATCGTATGCTTCTCCAATCTTCTTCCTATCAATGTATGTTAGAATTCTATCTTGCGTTTTTTCATCTACTCCATATGATTCTAGTATGCTTCTAAGTATTCCTACATGGCCAACTTTAAAATACTGTTCTTCCAATCCTATCTTCTTGAATACTTGATAGCTTACTTGGAGTATCTCTGCATCTGATAATGGATTGCTTGATCCAAAGATCTCGAATCCACCCTGCCAGAATCTACGTCTTCTACCCCATTGTGGTTCATCATACCTGTAGCAGTCAGCTATGTACCCCAACCTAATCGGTGGAGCAGCTGCTTTCAACTTAGTAGATACTAGCCTAGCTATAGATGCAGTTACTTCAGGTCTGATAACGCATCTTCTTCCAGCTTTATCATAGAAATCAAACATTCTTTCTCTAATCTCTTCGCCAGACTTAACTTCGAATAATTCATAATATTCTATGGTAGGTGTTTCCACTTCTAGGTAGCCGTATTCGCTGTAGACCTGCCTGATAATATACACTATATGCTGTTTTAATGCGTACTCATCAGGGAGAAGGTCATCCATTCCTCTGGGAGGCTCTAGCAACATCCCTAGAAAGCTATCTACATTGATTAATAATTCTTTGCATAGTTTTCTAGAGAAGGTATGCCTATTGTTAAGGTCTTACTAATGCCTGTATCTTATTGAATAGCTAGGTTTTGCCTAGAATTTCCTGTATTTTAAGTAGTAGATTGATTGGAGTATATTTATCCTACTGCTTAGTTCTTCTAGCTCAATCCAGTCTCCATAACTCATTCTCCACCCAATTGAATCCACGAACTCCTCGACTTGCTGCACATTCTTTGCTCCAGGTATAGGTACTACAACTGGGCTGGACATTATCAACCAGTTTAAAGCAATCTGTACAGGCTTCTTTCCATACTTCTCACCCAGCTCTTTCAGCTTAACTATTAGAGGCCATATCTTTGAGAAATTATCTGGATGAAATATTGGGTCTCTAGCTCTAACATCTTCAAATCTTGGAAGATTCTCTGGAGTATATTTTCCAGTTAATGCTCCTTTAGCGATTGGACTCCAAGCTTGTACAGTAATCTTACATGCTTCAGCATACGGTATTAATTCTTCTTCAGCCCACCTTTCCAATAGGTTATATCTTATCTGTAAGACTTCAATATCTGTTGAAGCTAAACTACTTCTAAAGCTTTCAACCAACTCTACCGGGAAATCGCTTAACCCCAGATAACTTACCGAACCCATCTTGATTAGCTTCTCCATTGCTCTAGCATACTTATGTGTTGGATAGTTGTGCCAGCATGGAGGCCAGTGTGCTAAAAGTACATCAATATACTTTAAGCCAAGTATCTCTATAGATTTATTGACTGACTTATAGATATCTTCTGGGTTTAAGAATTCTCCAGGAATCTTCGTAGATACTATAACCTGGTCTCTCCTCACCCCTACTTCATCCAGTGCTTTTCCAAGAATATTCTCACTAAGCCCTCCACCGTAAACCATTGCTGTATCGAAGAAGTTTATATCAAGTTCAACAGCTTTACTGATTATGTTTTTAGCCTCTTGATACTCTGTTAAACCCCAATCCTCACTAAACTGCCAAGCTCCAAGCCCTACTCTAGAAACTTTCAAACTAGTCTTGCCTAGACTTGTATACTCCATTTCTTTTCAAGCCTCATGCGAATCCCTAGAAGAGACTCCATAAATATGTTTCTACACCACGTAGTCTATGGTGATATGTTTTCTATTTAAAGGAGATTTCATAAATTAGAGAATAAGCGCTTTTATTTCTGGAGCTAGTAATACCTAGGAGGTTGCATTTGTAGATTTGGAGAAATCTATGTAGTTCGAGGTGAGGTTGCTAGAGGTATAGTAGCGAAACTTTACAGGGTTCTTGAGATAGAGAGTAGAGCGAGATGTGACCCTGAATATAGGCTGGTGGAAGTAGATGTAGATGAAGTGACTCAAAATTATGGGGAGCTTAGGGAGATAGCCTACAAAGTTATCAAGAAAGAGGAAGAGAATCCACAATAATATATGTGAGTGAATTAAGTAAAGGCGATCATGTCGGCATGTAATACTTCTCCCTTAGTTCTTACTTGTTACGTGTATGTTTCTTATTACTGCTATTTTTAATGCGTAATCTTGTTTCTTCACCTTGTTGAGGGGAAGTTAAAACGGAAGGTGTTAAAACCTTTCTACTTTACCACATTAAAGAATCAAAGTTTAGATTTGTTCTTGGGCTTCTGTAACTTGTTCTAGGAGTGTAGATGATCCGAAGTCTATTATTGAGATAACTGCTGATGAAAATGGCTTACCAGCCATGTAGCCTAGTTCTTTACTTGAGGCGTTAGATTTCAGGTACGGTGTTCTAGAGATTCTGCATGCAATCTTTATCTCTCTCTCAAGGCTTGGTGGGCAGTCTCTTGATAAGATTATGAGCTTAGCTTTCTTATTTAACGCTGAGAGTTTACTCTGCCTAAACCCAAAGATTATCTTGCCTGTTCTACTTATTACTTCTAGATGCCTCTTAAGGTCTCTCAACTCGATTTTAAGCGGCTCTGCAGATGACAGTGTAAGAGCACCCTAGCTTAATGATAAGCTAAAGGAACAATAAAAACCTACTCAAAGATAAAGTATAAGAATTCAGTGACCAATTCTAGCATTCTTCTTATCTTACTCAAGTAATCTAAGGAGTGGCTTCAGGGTCAGCGTATCCCCCCATATTACATGCTTACTTAATCTTGTTTTTCCGACCTATTAATATCCGCAGATTTATCTCCTGATCCATCTGCTATTCCTGGATGCCTCATTAGGAGTGTTACTTGACCTGTTCCGAGGAGTATCTCTCTACCTATCAGGATACGTTCAACATTTCCTTTCAAGGTGTCTACTTCACCTCTCACAGCTGCATCCAGGAGCGTCTGGACGCTTATCTCAAAAGCTGCTCTAGCTAGTGGGCTGCTCTTTAATCTAACTACTCCATGCCTGCCTACTTGTTTGACTGAGCCGTTGAGCGTCATGACGTCTGCTAGGAGGAGAAGGTGTCTTATATCTACGTCTAAGCCTTGTTCTTCAAGGACATGTTTTAATTCTCTTACTATTGCTTCTCTTGCAGCTTCTATTCCTAGGACTTCAGCTATCTCATGTATGTTGTTTGTCCATACTCTTCTATAATCTACTCCAGAAAGCATCATTATATCTCTCAGGTTTGAACCTTCCGTAAGGATAACGTATTCTCCATTCTCGTACTTTAGTATAGCTTTCGTTATCTTTTTTATGCCTTTAACTCTTGAAGAGAGCATCTTTTCTTTTAACTGGTCAAGGCTCAGACTACTTTCTTCAGATGCATATACTATTAGCCTATCTTCTCTTAATTCATAATTGTATTTCGCCTGTTTTACTGCTTCCTCGACATCGTTTAATGTTACTCCATGTTCTTTCATAGCTTCTTCATCTAGTTGGAGGATTAATGCATTCTTCTTTAAATTGAATCCTACACTCGATACTATATCTTCAAAGTATGTAGATTGGATTTGTTTTACAAGCTTCTGAGCTTTAGCTTTATTCTGCGCATACTCTGGCTCGAGATGTATCCTCATTATGGGCGTTGAGGGAGTTTTACGTGCATCAACTATCTCTATAAGCCTTGGTAGTCCTAGAAGGATGCTCTGCTCTCTAACCCCTGCGAAGTGGAATGTTCTTAGTGTTAGCTGTGTACTAGGTTCTCCGATTGATTGAGCTGTAACTATTCCTACAGCTTCACCGGGCTCTACTCTATTCTTCAGGTACTCTCTGTAGACTTCTTGAATAAACTTTTCTGCATCTTCGATGCTGAACTTCTTATCTATAATCTTCTTTTTCGCTTTCTCTAATAGTAGCTTCGGCATCTTCCCAGCATATCTTGAAATTATCTGGTCTACTTCTTCCTGGCTTAGAGGTTGCTCTTGCTTAGTCTTCAACCCGATCCTATTTATTACTATTTCTAGGTTTACTGCTTCTCCATGATAGCTTTTAGAGGGGTCTATTCCATCTTCACCATAGAGGAACTGTACAATCTTCTTATAGTCCATCATTCTGACAGTTCCATCATACTCGACGTAGAGAGATTCTAATGCATTAACTAGCCTCCTCTGCATGTATCCACTCTGCTGTGTTCTTACAGCTGTATCTACTAGCCCATCTCTTCCTCCAGCCATGTGGAAAAAGCATTCTACAGGGTCTAATCCTTGGAGGAATGAATGGTAGACGAATCCTCTAGCTTTAGGTGAAGAATCCCTAGGCTTAAAGAATGTTAATACTCTATCTGTAAATCCTCTCTTTATCCTCTCTCTTCTAACTGCTTGCTGACCTACTACTCCAACCATCTGGTCTATGTTTAGCAGCGAGCCTCTAGCTCCAGTTCTAGTCATTATTACTGCACTGCTCTCAGGAGAGATGTATTTCCTAACAACTCTACCTGCAGCATCTCTTGCTTCAGCAAGTATAGATAGGATATTTGATTCAAATGCTTGTTCAGGTGTTTCTCCAGGCTTAATCTCTATTCTACCCTTCTCATATTCTAGCTTAAGAGCATTGAATGCTTCATCCATCTTCTTAAATATATTTTCTATTTCTCTGTACGCTTCTCCGGGGACATATAGGTCATCTATGCCGAAGCTGAAACCTCTCAAGTTCAAGTATGTATTAGCTATTTTAACAATATTATTGATGAATTGCTTAGCAGCTTCGGAGCCATACTCCATAGCCATTCTGTGGAGGATGCTGTTAGCTTTCTCAACACCTATCGCGCTCTTGTCCATCACACCTTTAACTAGCTTTCCATCTTCTATAACGACCTCTATATCTGGAGAGAATGATGCTTTAAATCTATGATTGAAGCCTTTAGGTAGTAGGAGGCTGAAGACTTGCTTCCCACCCCATTTAGGTTCAGGTTCTTTAATCTCAGGCTCTGGCAGCTCTCCAGTATATGCTATTTGGGATAAGAGATAGGATAGCTCTTTCTTTGTAAGATATACGTCTGGTTTTGTAAGAAGATATAAAGCTGTAATGAAGTCTCTTATAGCTCCTATAATAGGTGCACCATATCTTGGTGAGAGTATATTGTTCTGTACTATGAGGAGGAGCCTTGCCTCCGTCTGTGCTTCTTCACTCTGAGGTACATGTAGATTCATCTCATCTCCATCGAAATCTGCATTATATGGTGTACATACGCAGAGGTTTAACCTGAACGTCTTGTATGGTAAGACTCTAACCCTATGAGCCATTATAGACATCCTATGAAGACTTGGCTGACGGTTGAAGAGAACTATATCACCATCTATTAAGTGTCTTTCAACGATATATCCTGGCTCAAGAGCGTTTGCAACCTCATCTAAGTCTTGTGCAAATTTTAGTCTTATCCTCTTACCATCAGGTCTAATAACATATCTTGCTCCAGGATGCTTGTCCGGCCCATTCTTAATGTACTGTCTAAGTCTTTCAATATTCCATTCTGTCACTCTCTCAGGGACTGTTAACTGCATAGCAATATCTAATGGTACTCCAACCTCATCTATGCTGATATTAGGGTCAGGGGAGATAACGGTTCTAGCAGAGAAGTCTACTCTCTTACCGCTTAGGTTTAGTCTAAATCTTCCCTCCTTCCCTTTTAGACGTTGAGCTAACGTTTTCAATGGTCTACCACTTCTGTGTGTTGCAGGAGCTACCCCCGGGACTTCGTTATTCAGGTATGTAGTTACATGGTATTGGAGGAGGTCTGCAAGCTCAATTATTACTGGTGAGGGTGAGCCGGCATTGATGTTCTCTTTAAGTCTTTGAGCTACTCTAAGTATATCGACTAGCTTATGGGTTAAGTCATCTTCACTTCTAAACCCTGATTCAAGAGTTATACTAGGTCTAACATATACAGGTGGGACAGGAAGTACTGTTAAAACCATCCATTCTGGTCTAGCAGCTCTCGGATCTACATCTAGTAGTTCTAGGTCTTCATCAGGAATTCTCTCAAGTCTTGCTCTAACAGCATGAGGTGTAAGTCTTCTAGGTCCTTCATCAGTCATCTCTATGAATGTTGTCGGCTTCTCTAGTTCAATCTTAAGTTGATGCTCATCACAATGCGGGCAAGTAGTTGTAGACATAGCCTTCTGAAGTATCTTATAATAGATTTCTCTACTCATCTTTCCAGACTTCTTCATTTCCTCTATCTTAGCTCTATAATCTCTAATGTCTTCATCTGTTAGTAGGATTCTACCACAGCTTCTACATGTTGCTTTCAGTAAGTTGTAGATGTGTTTTACAAATCCTACATGTATTACTGGAGCCGGGAGCTCTATATGACCGAAGTGACCTGGACAGTTTAGGTAGGTGTTGCCACATGTTTTACATCTTTGACCCGGCTCAAGTGTTCCAAGCCTTGGATCCATTACTCCACCGGGTACAGGCATCCCATCTTCATCATAAGTATCTGGATTCTGTATTTCTGCTACACTCATCTCTCTTATCAAGTCTGGAGAGAGTATTCCAAACTTTATTGCAGAGACTGTTCCAATATATGACACTCTATATCACCTCCTCGAATACGAGTTTAGGCATGATCCCCATGCTTATCATTTCTTCGAGTAATAAGTAGAATGCATAAGACATTGTAACAGGCTTAACCTTAACATCTTTCCCATGTACGGGGCATACGAATCTTTCCTGCTTCAAGTCGTAGTATGCTG